>DATEHZ010000148.1:0-27844 GCA_035279385.1 Vulcanimicrobiaceae bacterium
GTGGGCGGTGCGACGCGCAATTATCGTCGTGATTCTTTCCGGGATGTGTGCCGCATGTTCGTCGGGTTCGGGCGCATCCGGCATGCTGCCGCAAACGCCGCCCGGCGGCGCGCCGCCGCCCGTTTCGAGCGCGCCTTCACCCTCCCCGACGCCGGGACCCACGTTCAATCCCGCATCCGTGCACATCACGGAATACGCGGCCGCGGCAACGCCGCAATACGTGGGCGCCGCGCCCGACGGTTCGGTCTACTTCGGCTTCGGCTCCAACGGCACAGGCAGCAATCTGTATCGCTATTCCGGCGGCTCGTCCACGCAGACCTCGCCTGCCGCGCCGCCGAACGGTTTCGATCCCGGCGGCGGCGTGTACGGCATCACGGTTACGCAAAGTCAAGTCTATTGGCTGAGCGCGTACGGCGGCCCGGGATTCGCACCGCTCGTCACGGTGGAATGCGGGGGCGCCGGCAATGCGACGCTGTGCGGACCGACCGTCGATCAGCCGACGAGCATCGTGATCGATGCCGGCGGCACCATGTGGGTCGGCGGTTCCGGCTTCAACGGGCAGGGTGAGATCGCGACCTCGACGCAGGCTACCGGACAATTTCCCGGCGCGATCGTACAGCTCGTTCTCGGCCCCGGCGGCAACGTCTGGGGCGTGCTGCAGAACCCCACAAACTATCAAATCGCGCAATTCGCGCTGGTAAACGGAAGCGTGGCAATTACGCAAGCGTTTGCACTGCCCTCGGGCGAGGCGGCCGGCAGCATGACGTACGGCGGCGACGGCGCGCTGTGGTTCACCGACCACGAGCGTGGTGCGATAGGCCGGATGGATCGGGCGGGGAATTTCAGCGAGTTTCCGCTGCCCGCATCCGGCGGCCTCGGCCTGCCATGGTTCGGACTTTGGCAAATCGCGACCGCGTGCGATGGAGCCGTGTGGTTCACCGAGCCCAACGCCAACGCGATCGGGCGCATCGACGCCAAAGGCGCCATTCACGAATTTCCCGTACTCAGCGCGAACTCGTATCCCGATGCGATTGCCGCGACGGGCGCGTCGACGTGCAAACAACCCGAACTGTGGTTCGGCGAGCAGAACAGCAACAAGATTGCCGCGGTCGCGTTCTAGCTGCACCGCTAGCCCGGCCGTTACAAATCGATTCGAAAGCGCAGTGCCGGGCCGCCGCCGTGCATCGGCAGTTTCTCGAACTCCTCGACGCGGAAGCCGCCGTTTGCGAGAATGACTTTCTGCGATGCGAGGTTGTCGGCGTTCGTGGTGAGCTCGACGTAGGGCAAGCCGAGGGCGCGCGCCTCGGGGAGTATGCCCGCGAGCGCAGCCGTCGCGTAGCCGCGGCGCTGCTTCCACGGCACGACGGAGTAGCCGATGTGCCCGAGGCACCACGGCGGCAGGTCCGCCGTGCCGTTCTGCCAGCGCAAACCGATGGATCCGCAAAACTCTCCGTCCCACATCCAGCGCCCGAGTCCGGGAAGGCGCGGCATCAGCGAGCCGTCCGGCATCGGTACTGGACCGGAGCGCGCATGCGGATCGTCGTACGTTTTGAGAAATTCGTCCGGCGCATTTTCGATCATCGAGAGCGCCCGCTGCGCATCGGCGGGCCGCGCCGATTCAAACCACCACTGCCGCTCGAGCGCCGCAACGTAACTGGGGAGATGCTCGTACCCCGGTTTGACAAGAATCACTTCGCCGGTATAACCATCTTCATCGATTTTGCGGCTCGCGGCGCTCTACGGCCTTACCGGAGATTTTCACGAGCAGCCGACGCGGCGCGAGCTTCGGCGATATCGCAACCAGTTTGTTCGTAATCCCCGGAACGACGACGGTCTTGCCGCGCATCATGCCGTCGATTCCGGCTTTTGCCACCGCGTCGGCCTTCGCCATGGGCAGATGAAAGAGGGGCGTGCATTCGACGGCGGCGCGCGCCTGAAATCCGGTTGCCGTCGCGCCGGGACACAGCACGGTCACGGTAACGCCCGTTCCGCGAACTTCCTCGGCCAACGCTTCGGAAAATGAAATGACGTAGGCTTTGGCTGCGTAATAGACGGCCATATTGGGGCCCGGCAAGAATCCCGCAGTCGACGCAACGTTGAGAATCTTACCGTCATTGCGTTCCAACATACCGCGCAGGTACAGGCGCGTCAGTTGCGTGAGAGCGAGGATGTCGACTTGCAGTTCCTCGAGCGTTTGTGCCTCGCCGATTTCCGCAAACTTGCCGTTGTTCGCAAATCCGGCGTTGTTGACGAGCACGTCGCACTGCGCTATCTGCGCCTGCACGTCGTGCGCGGCGCCGGGTCGCGCGAGATCGCAGGCAACCACCCGTACCGCGATGCCGTACCGCTCCCGCAAATCGGCGCCGATGCCGTCCAACTTCTCTTTCGAACGCGCGACGAGAGCGAGGTCGTAGCCGGCTTGCGCGAGCAGTTTTGCAAACTCGAGGCCGATGCCGCCGGACGCGCCGGTGACCAGCGCGAGTTTAGCGGCCATGCTGCGTCGTGAGTCCTCCGCGAAATACCATCGTTGCAGCACCCACTTGTCCGGCGTCGTTGCCGAGTTTCGCGATGACGAGTTTCGTCGTTTTCTTCGGTACCATCGTCGTGAGTTCGTCGACGCGGTCGCGCACCCAGTCCAGGATGAAGTCGCCGGCGGTGCTCACGCCGCCGCCCAGCGCAATGACTTCCGGATTGACGATCGTAACGATGTTCGCAAGACCTATCGCGAGATCGCTCGTGAAGTTGCGCCATGCGGCCATGGCGTGTCCGTCGCCGGCCTGCGCCGCGCGGCGAATCGCTTTGGAGCCCAGTTTCTCCGGATTCTTGTTCAGCAGCGCGCTGCGCGGGAAGGACGCTGCCACCGCCATCGCGTGACGGATGAGTCCGGTGCCCGAGGCCTGCGCTTCAAAACAGCCGATTTTGCCGCAGCCGCAGACGAAGCCGTCGGTCGGGCGAATCTGGTGGTGGCCGATTTCACCGGCGCCCGCGCGATTGCCGATCAGCAGATGACCGTTGGAGACGATACCCCCGCCGATGCCCGTGCCCAGCGTGAGCAGCACGAAATCTTTGGTCGCCCCTCCGGTTCCGAAGGTATATTCACCGAGCGTTGCGCAGCGTGCGTCGTTGGCGACGAACACTTCGAGCTGCTTGAAGTTTTTGCGCAGCGTCTCGCCGAGCGGGACGTTTTCCCATAAAAAATTCGGCGAGTAGAGTACGGCGCCGTCTCTCGGATCGATGTTGCCCGGCGAGCCGATGCCGATGCCGGCAAGCTCCTTGTCTTTCGCCTCTTTGAGCGCGGCGCCGACGACCTCTTCAATCGCGCCCACGACCGCGTTGAACGAGCGATCGGTGATGTCCAATTCGTGCTGGCTGAGGATCTTGCCGTCTTCTTGAATGACGCCCGCAGTCACGTGCGAACCGCCCAAATCCACGCCGATAGCCTTACGCACTCTTGCCTCTCGCCTCCCGCGGGGGCTGTTTCTGCCTGAACGTCGAACCCCCTATGCGACATGGAAACCATCGACCTCATCAACCTGCGCACGTTCACGCGCGAAACCGGCCAGCCCACACATCCCGAATTGCTCGACGCGCGTCCGATCGAACGCGTAAAGAAGATCGAGATCGACGAAGAGCACATTACGATCGAGTACAACTCGACGACGACGCATTACTACAACGCGAACGAGATAACGCACAGCGAGTGGGAGTACAAATATAACGACGACGCCGAGATGGTCGCCGCAATCGCGCGCGTCATCGACCTGGCGCGCAAGCATCATAAAGACATGCCGGAAAACGTCGCGTGCCCGCCGGGCTGCGCCGAATGCTGCAGCGGCTACGAGCCGTTCGTGAGCCGCAAAGACGTCGAGCGCATCGCGCAATTCTTGAAGATGTCGCCCAAAGAGGTCATGGACGAATACATCGTCAAGCGCAAATCTGCGGACGGCTACTACGTCGGCTGGGTGCGCAAGGTCACGGACGACGTCGCCGACCAATGCGTGTTCTTGAAAGAAGCGCGTCCAGGCCGTTACTACTGCGGCATCTATGAAGGGCGCCCCGGCGACTGCCGCGAGTTCACGCCCATCGGCTGCCAAGACGTCAACGAAGACCTGCCGCGCGACAAGGCGATCAAAATCGGCGCGCCGTTCCAACCCCGTCATCCACGCAACGGCAAGCGCACACGGCGCACGTAACCACGGTCTTCGCCGCGAAGTTCAGGGTTCTCTGAGCACGTCGCCCGACGTGCCGAACATCGAGAGCATCCAGAGCGATCCCGCCGAGCCTTGGGGCTGCACGTTTTCGAAGGCAACCGTGACGTTTGCAAACGTGCGGCCCAGGTAGTTCAGGGGCTCCATCGCCGTTTCGTCCTCGACGTACATCGCCGTGCCCACGACGGCGAAGCGTATGCGCCAAGGCAGCGCAGGGCTCGGCCCTGCGGTGAAGTTTCCTTGCACGATCGCCTGCCGCGTGGTGAAATCGTGCGCGTCGATCCAGAGCTCGCGCAGGCGAAAGACGGCGGGTTCGCGTCGCGGCGCAAGTTGCAATCGATAACACGCCGTGCCGTCAATCGAGCCGGTGCCCGCGTAACGGATGTCGTAGTCGCGGCGCACTGCCGTAATAGACGCGATCGTTCTTAGGCCCTGCGGCGCGGGTTGCCGCTGGGAGATCGTTTGCGCCGGCGTCAGACCGAATGAATACGCCGGAGAGAGCAGCGGTACGCCGAGGAGATCGTATTGCTCGCGCTGCGTAACGCGCATCGTCTTGGATATGTTTACGTCTCCACCGGCAGACGGGTGAGAGAGCTGCGTGTGGCGGCTGTAGCTGATTTTCAGATTCGCTTTGAGGTCGATACCGCGCGGAACGTAAGGATGCGCGGATTCTT
The DNA here is from genome assembly GCA_035279385.1 of Vulcanimicrobiaceae bacterium. GTDB lineage: Bacteria > Vulcanimicrobiota > Vulcanimicrobiia > Vulcanimicrobiales > Vulcanimicrobiaceae > DATGJX01. The sequence goes on from DATEHZ010000148.1 coordinate 4,883, forward strand.
CCGCGCTGGTCGCGCGCACGTGTATTGCGCCGCCCTGAGTATCCGCCAGCGACGCGTAGGTATTGGTCACGATCGTACCGCCGCGCACGCCCGAAATTTTCACGTCGTATGAAAGATAGTGCGGATACAGCTGCACGGCCCAGCGTTCTCGCGCGCGAGCGTAGACGTCGTACGGATCCGGAGCTGCAAGCGCCGCCGTCAACAGAGCCGCAGTGAGCATCTTCTCACTATAGCACCTCGCCCTTCGACAGGCTCAGGATGACGATGAGTACAAATGCGATGTATGCTCGCACTTTTATTGTCTGCCGCAATTTCGGCACACGCGCCGGCATCGGCGCTGCACTGGCGCAACATCGGACCGTTTCGCGCGGGCCGCACCGTCGGTGTGAGCGGCGTTACGCAGCAGCCGGGTACGTACTACATGGCGCCGACGGACGGCGGCATTTGGAAAAGCACCGATTTCGGCCGCACGTGGACGCCGATCTTCGACGGCCAGGACACCGGTTCGATCGGCGCGCTCGCCGTCGCTCCAAGCGATCCGAACGTGATCTATGCGGGATCCGGTGAAGGTTTGCGCCGCCCGGATCTTTCCGTCGGCGACGGCATCTACAAATCCATCGACGCCGGTAAAACGTGGACGCATCTAGGTCTGCGCGACGGAGAGCAGATGAGCGGACTCGCCGTCGATCCGCGCAACCCGAACACCGTTTTTGCAGCGGTGATGGGGCATCCGTACGGTTCGAACAAAGAACGCGGGCTCTACCGCAGCACCGACGGCGGCGCGACCTGGACGTGCGTGCTCTACAAAAACGACGGCAACACCGGCGCGGCGACCGTCGTCATCGATCCGAAGAACCCGCAAATCGTCTACGCGAATCTCTGGGCGTCACGCAATCCGCCGTGGCGTCTCTCGGATGTTTTGCAACTCTGGCAAGACGGCGGCGTCTATAAATCGGCCGACGGCGGCACCACGTGGACCCAATTGCACGGCGGATTGCCGGGCAAGATCGGGCGCGTCGGAATCGCCGTTTCTCCGAGCGATGATTCTCATCTCTACGCGTGGGTGAACGGCGAGGACGCATGCGGCATTTACCGCTCGGCCGACGCGGGCGCAACGTGGACGCGGGAAAACGACGAAGATCGCATCTGCGGACGCGGTGACGATTTTTCCGGTATCGCGGTCGATCCCACCAATCCCGACATCGTCTACGTTGCGAACACGACCTTCTACCGTTCCACGAACGCGGGCAAGACGTGGACCGGCATCAAAGGCGCGCCGGGCGGCGACGACTACCACTCGATCTGGATCGACCCGAACAATCGCAACATCGTTCTGCTCGGCGTGGACCAGGGCGCGACGCTTTCCGTCAATTACGGCCGCACGTGGAGTACGTGGTACAACCAGCCGACGGCGCAGTTTTATCACGTCATCACCGACGATCGCTTTCCGTACTGGGTCTTCGGCGGACAGCAGGAGAGCGGGAGCGCGGAAGTTGCGAGCCGCAGCGACGACGGTTCGATTTGGGTGCGATATTGGCATCCGGTCGGCGCCGAAGAATACGCGTACATCGCGCCCGATCCGCTGCATCCGCACATCATTTACGGCGCGGGCGCGGGTCAGGTGACGCGCTACAACGAGCTCACGCAGCAGTCCCAAACGGTCTCTCCCGTCTTCGGCGGGCGTTTCGACGCGCAAGGCTACCGCTACAACCGCACCAATCCGCTGGTTTTCAATCACGTCGACAAGCGCACCCTGTATTTGGGGTCGAGCGTGATCTTCGCGACGGAGAACGGCGGCCGCAACTGGGACGTCATCAGTCCCGATCTCACCCGCAAGCATCCGGGTGTGCCGGCAAATCTGGGCGCGTTCAAAGCTTCACCGCTCGCGAAAGAAGAGCGCGGCGTCGTGTACAGCATTGCGCCCTCGTATATCGACAAGGATGCGATCTGGGCAGGTACCGACGACGGGCTCGTGTGGCTCACACGCGACGCCGGCCGGCATTGGACGAACGTGACGCCGCCCGGCGTCGGGCCGTGGAACAAGATTACGCAGATCGATCCGTCGCACTTCGATCGCGGCACGGCGTACGTCTCGGTGAGCCGCTTCCGTTTGGACGATCTGCATCCGTACCTGTACCGCACGCACGACGGCGGCAAGCACTGGCAACTCATCACGAACGGCTTGCCGAGCGATGCGCCGGCGAACACGGTGCGCGAGGATCCGGTGCGGCGCGGTTTGCTCTTTGCCGGCACCGAGCGTACGGTGTACGTGTCGTACGACGACGGCGACCATTGGCAGTCGCTGCAGCTCGATCTCCCCTCGACCTCGATCCGCGATCTCGTCGTTCACGGCAACGACGTCGTGGCGGGAACGCACGGGCGTTCTTTCTGGATTCTGGATGACATCGAACCGCTGCGTGAATCCGCCTCGACCACGCGTGCCCATCTGCTGCGCCCGGTGACGGCGTACAGACTGCGTCGCGATACGTGGAGCGATACGCCGCTGCCGCCGGAGGAGCCCGCGGGTGAAAATCCGCCCGACGGCGCGATTATCGACTACTATCTGCCGCACGATGCGCGCGGACCGCTCACGCTCTCGATTTACGATGGCGCGGGCAACCTGGTTCGCACGTTCAGCAGCGCGGATAGGCCGCAGCCCGTCAACCCGGAGATCGTCGTGCCGACGTACTGGGTGCGCCCGTCACGCATTCCGAGCGCGAGCGCGGGGATGCACCGGTTCCTTTGGGACTATCGTTATCCGCGCCCCAAGGCGCTCGGCTACGACTACCCGATCTCCGCAATCGCGCACGATACGCCGCTCGCGCCCGAAGGCGTTCTTGCGCTGCCCGGACGCTACACCGTGAAACTGCGCGTCGACGGCCGCACGTACACGCAGCCGCTTACGCTCAAAATGGATCCGCGCGTCTCCATCACGAGCACGCAGCTCCACCTGCAGTTCACGCTGGCGCAGAAAATCGTGTCCATGATGGCGAAAACGGCATCCAACAAGCGTCTGGCCCGTTATAACTTTCAGTTGACCGCACTGCTCGACGCGGTGGAAGGCGCGGACGCGCCGCCGACTCCGGCCGTCTTCCGAGCCGTGCGCGACATGGCCCTCACATTGCAAGGTCTTCATTAGGAAGGACACATCCATGAAAACTCTGCTCGCGGTTATGGCCGCACTCCTCGCGACCTCGGCGGTATCGTACGCCGCGGCGCCCCAAACCATTACGGTTCAAATGAGCGCACTGAGCAAGAGCGGTGAAACGGGAACCGCTACGCTCACGCAGCTATCGAACGGCGTCAAGGTAGAGGTCAGCATCAAGGGCGCACCCGCGGCGGCGCAGCCGACGCACATTCACCCCGGAACCTGCACCAAACTCAACCCGGCTCCGGAAGCGCCGCTCAGCCCGCTCGTCAACGGAAAATCCGTTACGGTTCTGAGCGGCAAGAAGCTCGGCGACTTCACCGGCGGCCGGTATTCAATCAACGTGCACAAGAGCACCAACGACTTGGCGACCTACGTTTCGTGCGGTTCAATTAAGTAGGTAACGGCACGGCCGCTACAAGCCGCGCTTGCCGGGGTACAACGAGCACGGACCTCGTATGGTCCGTGTTCTTGTTTTTGAGGAGGAAGCACATGCGTTTGGTACACGCGGCGTTCGCACTGGCGGCCGCTCTCGCAATGACCTCCGGCGCATTCGCCATGGGCAGAATGATGGGGCACACGGTGCACGTCACCATGTCGGCCCAAAACAACTCGAAAGAAACGGGCACGGCGACGCTCACGCAAAAAGGCAAAAACCTCGAAGTGGTCGTCCGACTGAAGAATGCCCCGATGGCCGCGCAACCCGCGCACATTCACGCCGGCACCTGCGCGAATCTCAATCCCGCGCCGAAATATCCTTTGAGCAACGTCGTCGACGGTAAGTCGACGACGATGATCAAAGGCGTCTCGCTCGAAAGTCTCGCCGGCGGCAAGTTTGCCGTCAACGTGCATAAGAGTGCCAACGACTTGAAGACCTACGTCTCCTGCGGAGACATCAAGTAGCGCAAAAGGCGCCGGCGAACCCGGCGCCTTCGCTTTTCGGTGTATACTGCCGGCATGAGCGTGTTCGTTCGCAAGGATCCGCGGCTGCTTGCTTGCCGCGATCCGTCGTGGCCCGCGGCGCTCTGGACGATGCTGCGCCGCCATGCGTGCGCGGCGGCCATGCTCGTGCTGCTGTTTGCCCTCTCGTACGTCGCGAACGTCGCGATTGGATTGCGTGCGGCCGCGCAGACCGGCGGCGTGGTCTCTGCTTTGCCGATTACGAGCGAGGTCACCATCGCGCGGGACTCGCGCGGAATTCCGCACATTCGCGCCAGAACGCTGCACGATCTGTTTTTCGCGCAAGGTTTTGCCGAAGCTTCGGACCGTCTCTTTCAAATGGACGTGACGCGCCGGTACGCCTACGGACGGCTGGCTGAAGTATTCGGCGCCAGAGCGCTTCCTCTGGACGAAGATATGCGCGCGGCGGACGTCGGCGGTATCGCCGAGCGCGAACGGCGAGGCTCCGATGCGCAAACGCAGCGCATGCTGCAAGCCTTCAGCGACGGCGTGAACGCTGCAATGACGCGTGAGCCGCTCCCGGTCGAATTTCGCATGCTGCTCTACCGCCCGCGCGTGTGGACACCCGAAGATTCCATTGCGGTCTCGGTGGTCGCAGCGTTCGAGCTCGGTGACTCGTGGCACGACGTGCTCGCGCGCGATAGCCGCTGGAAGCTGCTCGGGCCACGCTGCTATAACGCCGCCTTTCCGCTTTCCGATCCGCGCTACGACGTGACCGTCGACGCACGCATGCTGCACGCCGGCGCAGCGGCAAGCAGCGCGCCGAACTGCGACGCGGCGACGATCGCGTATGCGCCGCAGCGTACGCGCACCGGCAGCAATGCGTGGGGCGCCGGTTCGGACAAAACGCTCGATCGCCATGCGATCCTCGCCAACGATCCGCACGTCGATCTCACCATTCCGGGGATATGGTACGCCGTCGATCTGCAGGCGCCCGGCCTGCACGCCGCCGGTGCCGTCATTCCCGGCCTTCCCGGCGTCGCACTGGGCCACAACGAACGCATCGCGTGGGCGGTAACGAACGCGCAGGTCGCGACGGACGTTCTCTATCGAACGACCGCACCGCCGCCGCAGTGGCGCGTCCTCGAGCGCTTCGACGTGCGTTTCGGCTCGCCGGTCTCGAAAGCGTATTACCGCACGGCCGACGCGTTTTCGACGGGCGAAGCAGGCGACGCGGCAGCGTATTTCGTGCGCTGGCCGGCGTATTCGCAGCGGAGGTCTACAATCGCGACGCTGCTCGCGCTGGATCGCGCGCCGACGATCGCCGCGGCACTGCACGCGCTCGCGAATTACCACGGCGCGCCGCAAAATTTCATCCTCGCCGACGACACCGGCGCGATCGCCTATCACCTGGCCGGCGCGCTGTACGACGATCCCGCGTGGGGCCGGTACGTGCATCCCGCACGTGATCTCGCAAAACCGCTGCAGCTCATCGCATTTTCGGATCTGCCGGCGCGTGCACCGTCGCGCGACGCCGTGCTGGTGAGCGCCAACAATCGGATGTACGGAAAAGGCTACCGCTACCGCTTGTCGGCAGCGTTCGAGCCGCCCTACCGCGCCTATCGCATCGCGACGCTGCTCCACGAGCGCTCGCGATACGACGCGAGTGATTTTGCCCGCATGCAGATGGACGTGTGCTCGCCGATCGATCGCGAGATCGCGCGCGACGTACTGCAGATAACCCGCGACGACGCGAACGCACGGACGCCGCAGCGAACGCTGCTCGCGCATTGGAACGGCTGTTTCACGCCAAGTTCGAATGCGGCGTCGCTGGAATACGCGATCCGTAACGATTTGCTCGAACAGCACGCGTCGCTCGCATATCTGCTCTCGCGTCTGCGGACCGGCCGCAGCGACGAGCGCGACGGCGTCGCGGAGACGGCCGCAGCCGCGCTCTGGCCGCTGCAAGACGCGATGCCGTGGGGACAGGCCGGGCGCGTGGCGGTCGACCATCCGCTCTCGCCTTCATGGTACGGCATGCTAAGCGGCGCGACGCTGCCCGGCGCAGGAGATGCATTCACGGTTCATCTCCAGGAGCCGGGCTTCGCGCAAGGATTCCGCGCTGTGTGGGACGTGGGGAATTGGGACGCCGGCGGGCTCGTATTGCCGAGCGGCGAGTCGGGCGAGCCGGGCTCGGGCCACTACGACGACTTGGCCGCAGCGTGGATTCGAGGCCGCATAATTGCGCTGCCGTTTACACGCGCAGCAGTGGCGCGTGCAACGGTGAGCGTACTCGCGCTCACCCCGCGATGAAGCGTCTAGTCGATGTTGGTTAGGTGCAATGCGGCGGCGGTGTCGCGGCGGATCGTGCGGCAGAGTTCCGGATCGTCCGCGATCGATTTGCCGTACGACGGAATGATCTCGCGCATCTTTGCTTCCCACGCGGGAAGTTCGTTCTTGTAGATACGTTTGAGCACGTCCATCACGACCGCGACCGCAACCGACGCGCCGGGTGACGCGCCGAGCACCGCCGCGATCGAGCCGTTCGCATCGCTGACGACTTTCGTACCGAACTCGAGTTTGCCGCCGGCTTTCTCGTCGGGCATGATCACCTGCACGCGCTGGCCCGCGACGATGAAATCCCACTTCGAAGGATCGGCTTGCGGGAAGTACTCGCGCAGGGATGCGTACTTGCTGTCTTTGGACTTGAGCACTTCGCTGACGAGATACTTCGTGAGATCGAAGTTGTCGCGGCCGACAGCGAGCATCGACTTGAGATTATCGCCTTTGACCGATGCAAAAAGATCGCCCAGCGATCCGTTCTTGAGAAACTTGGTCGAAAATCCCGCGTAAGGGCCGAAGAGCAGCGATCGCTTTCCATCTATATAGCGCGAATCGAGGTGCGGCACCGACATCGGCGGCGCACCCACCGACGCCTTGCCGTACACCTTTCCGTTGTGACGCTCGACGGTCGCATCGTCATCGCAGCGCAGAAAAATTCCGCTCACCGGAAAGCCGCCGATACCCTTGCCTTCCGGAATGCCGGATTTCTGCAGCAACGGCAGCGCACCGCCGCCTGCTCCGAGAAATACCGTCTTTGCGGAAAGGGTGCGCGCGCCGCCGCCCTTGCGATCGTGCACGCAAACGTTCCAACGGCCGTCCGTGCCGGGCTTCACGTCCGTCACGGCCGTGCAGTACGAGACTCGCACGCCGGGCTGAGATCCGACGTACGCGAGCAGCTGACGCGTCACCGCGCCGAAATCCACGTCGGTTCCGGTGACCATGCGGGTTCCCGCGACTTTTTGCTGCGGATCGCGACCCTGCATGACGAGCGGCATCCATTGCTCGAGCACCGCCGGATCTTCGCTATACTCCATGCCCTTGAAGCAGTGGTGCGCGCTCATCGCGTCGTAGCGTTTGCGCAAAAACGCGACGTTGTCGTCGCCCCACACGAAACTGATGTGCGGTACGTCGTGAATGAACGACTCGGGTTCGCCGAGCGCGCCTTTGCGAACCATTGACGCCCAGAACTGCCGCGTGAGATCGAACTGCGTGTTGACCGCCAGCGCGCGGTCGATGGCGATGCTGCCGTCGGGCTTCTGCGGCGTGTAATTGAGTTCGCAGAGCGCGGCGTGGCCCGTGCCTGCGTTGTTCCAGCCGTTGGAGCTTTCTTGGGCCGGCGCGTCGAGCAGCTCGAAGATCTCGATGCGCAGATCGCCCTGAAGCTCTTTGAGGATGGCGGCGAGCGTGGCGCTCATGATGCCGCCCCCGACCAGGACGATATCTGCTTGGTTCTCAGGCATAGCGGTATTACAGTAGGGCCTGGGCGGCCCGTCGGTCTAGGGCTTCTCCTACACCCCTCGTTCTTCGAGAGTCCTTCGAGCGGGCTCGTCCTTCGACAGGCTCAGGATGACGACGACAGGCTCAGGATGACGACGAGCGGTATGCCCGTGTATGCGACAGCATATGGAAACCCGCGCCGGGGTCTCCCGGTTCGGCGAGCCGCCCGAGCGCGAGCTGCCCGACGACATCCGGGCGATTTACGAAAAGAACCGCGAGAAGATCGGTTTCGTTCCGAACGTGTTTCGGGCATACGCCAAGCGCCCGGAGCACTTCCGCGCGTTCATGGCCTACCACGACGTCCTGATGAAAGGCGAGAGCAATCTCTCTCGCGCGGAGCGCGAAGCGATCGTCGTGACGGTTTCGTCGGAGAACCGCTGCCAATACTGTATGGTGGCCCACGGTGCGGCGCTGCGCATTTTGGGCAAAGATCCGGTGCTCGCGGAGCAGATTGCGAACAATTGGCGCACCGCCGATCTCTCACCGCGCCTGCGAACGATGCTCGCGTTCGCATCTCGCGTGAACCAGTCCGGTTACGCGCCGACCGAGCACGAGATCGACGAGTTGCACTTGGCCGGATTCTCCGACGACGACGTCTGGGACATCGCGGCGATCGCCGGCTTCTTCGGCTTCTCCAACCGCATGGCCGGTGTGATGGACATGCGGCCGAACGAAGAGTTCTATTTCATGGGGCGCGAGCGGCCGGACGGCTCGTAAACAGTGCGCTCCGGGTACGAATCGACTCGGAGGTATCACATGGAAATTCCGAATCGCGTACCGTGGGTGAATGTAGCCGTCGGCATCCTGACGATTATCTCGCCCTTCGTCGCGGTCCCGAATCCGTACGGCATGAAATGGGATTTGGTGATTACCGGCTTCATCATCGGCATCGTCGCGATCGTCGAAATGGCGACGTACGCGCGAACGCAGCGGATGGGCTACTGGCCGGCGATCAACATCCTGGCGGGCATTTGGCTGTTTATTTCCACGACGTGGGCCGGCGGTAACCTCGCACTCGTCTGGAGCAACATCGTGCTCGGCGTGCTCTCGATCGTAACGGCGCTGGTTGCGCTCTCGTACGAACGCATGCATGTCGCACATCAGGTACAGCCGCCGACGCAAACACACATGCGCTCGTAAGATAAGCGCGCGGCCTATCGTGCGGCTACGGTTTCACGGTGATGCGATCCGTCAAGCCTTTGACGCCCGGTAGGCCGCGAACGGTTTGCAGAATCGTTTCATGCACCGACGCGCTCGGCACCGTGCCTTCGAGCATGACGTTGCCGTTATGCACGGAGGGCTGCACGTGCAAGGCGTTGACGCCGGCTTGGCCGGCAATCGCGGCCGAGACTCGCGCGCTCAGCGCGGCATCGCTCGCCTGCCCGCGCAGTCCTCGCGCGCGCGGATTGATCGCCAAGTCGTCCCGCACGGAGGCCACGCCGTTCACGGACTTCGCTGTGTCGACGTAGCGGGCGCGCTCCGCTGGATCGTGCGCTTCTCCGGAAAGCGTCACGACGCCATGGCTTGCCGCGACGCGCACGCGGTTCACCGCGTCGACGTCGACGGACGCGAGTTTTGCACCGACCGCCGCAACGAGATATGCGTCGTTCGCCGTGTTCGACGTAGCGCGCTGATCCTGCGCCGAGCACCCGGCGAGCGCGGCAGCAAGAACGAACGCGGACAGTATTTTCATGCCCGTCTTGTACCCGCTGCGGTCACCCGGCGATCCGCTATCCCGCACCGTTCAACGTCGATCTCCGGCGCCTCGATCGGGATAGTCGGCAGCCGCAGGTCGTTCGTGCCGGGTCAGCGTCGGAGTCTGCCACGGGCCGTCGAACGATAACGGTGCGCGATCGTCGCTGTCCGTCGCGATTTCGACGATGCGCTTTTCCGCGAGCTGCGTTAAAAACGCTCGTACTTCGTTCTCGTCCGTCGCGCCCCACGCGCGGCATTGCGCCAAAATGCGATCGAGGCTTGCGCCGTCGGTTTCGAAAATCTGCACGACGGCCCAACCGCTCGCATTGAGCGAGTAAAAGTGTTCCGATCCCAAATCGAGCAGCACGGCGCCGTCTTCGATCACCGTTGCAACGAGCATTGGCGAGAGCGCTATACCGGTCTGAGCGCTCCCTCGCAACACCTGCATATGTTTTACCTCCCCGCTCACTATAGAAAGCAGGCGTACGGCCTAGCAAAAGGCGCCCGGGGAACCGCGCGGAGTCCGAGAGACCTAACGGGCGCCCGTTTCCAGGCAGAGCGGCCGGATCAGAGCAGGCTGACGGTTTTCGGCGGCACCTTGGCGCGGGCGCGCGCGGCCAGCACGTTGGCCGTCATGGCAATCCAGCCCGCGACGCCGAAGACGCCGCCGCGCGCGATGAGACCGAACTTATCGTCGAGCAGGCCCACGACAACCAGCGCGATCGCAATCTGGAACGTTAACAGCGTGAACCACGATAAACGCGGTTCGAGCAGTTCTTGCGGGCGCGTTTCGTCGTCTTCGCCGCGATAGACCGTCGCGACGAGCCTGATGCCGATGTGATGGAAATGCGCGACCACCATTTGGCCGATCCAGCCCATGAGCAGCGCGACGATGTAGGCCGGCTGCCAAGGTTTGCCCGCCAGCGCGCCGCCGCCGATCGCGAGCGCTGCCAGAAACCACAGTACGCCGAAGGCCACGAAGAATTGCGGCGGACGATGCGGATTGGTCGCGCGCCGCAGAATATCGAAGACGTCGAATGCATAGCCGAGCGCTGCAATCACGAACAGCGCGGCGCCGATCCATGCGAGCACGAAGTGATTCGACGCCAGGCCCGCTGCAAGAAGCGGAACGCCGAGCAGCGCGAACGAGCCGACGACGATGTGCATCCAGCGCATGTTCGTGGTTTGACCGGTGATGGGGCGCAGCGTGCGCATCGAAACGCCGAAGACGAGCAGTGAGAGCCAGCCCAGCGTGCCGAGTGCGGCATGCGCGCTCGGAAGCGACGCGGCCCACGTCATGGTCCGACCGGCCAGCATACCCGCCAGGCCGTAGCCGATGACCGCGGTTGCAAGCAGAAACAGGAACGTGCCGGCGAACGCGCGCGCAACCGCGCGCTGCACGCGCTCGCCGCGCAACGTCTGCGCGAGCGTCCACAGCGCGGTCCCCACGTAGACGACGATGGACGCGAGCAGCAGATCGCCGGCGGGTCCGAGGACGCGGCTATTGCCGAGAAACCCGTAGATCAACAGTGCCGTACCGGCGGCGTACGCGACCAGCGACCAGCGCGCGACCGTTTCCCCGCGCCATTCGACGTCGACGAAATTCGGCAGCGCGTGCAGCAGAATTGCGAGCGCCGACATCGTGACCCAAGCTAATACGACGGCGTGAATCCACGCGAATCCGACGTACCCGTGCACGCTGGCGGACCAGGCCGCCCAGAGCAGCAGCACCCAGGCGAACCCGTGTGCCAGGTGCGCATATACGAGCGCAGCCGGCGGAATCCAATGGCGTCGCGCAAACATGGCGTTAGCGTACCACGGCGGGCGCCGCGCGCGGTAAGACGGAAGCCGCCGGCCGGACGGGCGGGGCGCTAGGTGTGAGCGAGATCGGCGAAGCGATCCACGTCCACGTTTCCGCCGGAGATGATAATGCCGGCGCGCTTGCCCGTAACGTCGATCTTCCGCGTGAGCGCCGCCGCCAAGCCTGCAGCGCCGCTCGGTTCGATGACGAGTTTGAGGCGTTCGAACGCGAAGCGCATCGCGTCGCGCAGCTCGTCATCGGTCACCGTCACGATGCCGGCGTTGTGCGCCCTCACCGTTGCGAAGGTGAGATCGCCCGGCGCTTGCGTCTGCAGACCGTCCGCAATCGTGCGGGGGACGTCGATGTGCACGATTTCGCCGCGTTCGAGCGACTGCTGAAAATCGTTTCCCGCTTCCGGCTCGACACCGTAGATTGCGGCGTCCGCGTCAAAACCGTGCGCGGCAATCGCCGTGCCGGAGAGCAGACCGCCGCCGCCGACGGGGGCGATCATTGCGTCGACGCCTTCGACGTCTTCCAGCAATTCCAGCGCAGCGGTGCCGGCACCGGCGACGACGTGCCGATCGTTGAAAGGCGGAACGAGCGTAGCGCCGCGTTCCTGGCAGATCTTTTGCGCGATCTCGGCGCGATGGGATTTGTGACGATCGTAAAACACGATCTCCGCACCGTAGTCGCGCGTTGCGGCAATCTTGGATTTGGGCGCGTCCTCCGGCATCACGATGACGGCCGGCACGCCGAGCAGTTTGCTCGCAAGCCCGACGCCCTGTGCGTGATTGCCGCTGGAAAACGCCACGACGCCCGCACGGCGCTCGGCGGCGCTCAATTGGACGATGCGGTTGTACGCGCCGCGGAATTTGAACGCGCCCATGCGCTGGAGATTTTCGCACTTGAGGAAAACCTCGCCGCCGGCACGTTCGTTCAGCGTGCGCGAGGTAACGACCGGCGTTCGATGGGCGACGCCGTCCAAACGGCGTGCCGCTTCGCGGACCTCTTCTATCGTTACGATTGCTTGCGCGCTGCGCGTATCCACCAGTACCGAACCTTTCCGTCGCTCGCGAGCTTCATCATTTCGAGATACCGCCCGCTCTGAAATTGCACGTCGAAGCAGAGCGCCCCCTGCGGGCACCACGACGCCGACGTCTGCTTGAGTCCTTGATAGGCGCCCTGTGCCGAAAGTTCGTCGGAGAAGTGCGCGACGCGCACGCGGGTGAGCTCGCCCTCGATGGTGGGGTCGAAATCGTTCATCACCGGCGAGAGATCGTCGGCGATGACCGCCCGGGTGATGGAATCGGCAAGGCGTTCCTGTTTGCTCGCAACCGCGCATCCGGCGATGCTAAGCGCTGCGAGCAGGCTCAGAAATCGTTTCATCGGTCTGTAGAAAGCGCAGTTTCGGGTTCCACTCTTCTCCGAGGCGCAGGCTCCATTCGGATTCGAAGAGCGCGATGGGGCGGCCGTCCCAATCCTCCACGAGTTTTGCATTCGTCGGCAGTTGCGCGCGCTTGACGAGATCCTCCTCGCCCACCACGCGGCGCGCTACGGCGTAGGGAAGCGACGTGAACACGGTTTTGACGCCGTACTCGGATTCCAGGCGGTACTTGACGACTTCGAACTGCAGCGCGCCGACGGCTGCGAGAACCGGCTCCGTGCGCATCGACCCGTACGGATACAGCACTTGAATCGCGCCCTCTTCGCGAAGCTGCGCGATGCCCTTGCCGAACGATTTATAGCTGCCCGTGTCCAGGCTGCGCACCGAGGCGAAATGCTCGGGCGCAAACGCGGGGATCGGTTCGAACTGCACCGGCCGGCCCTCGCAGATCGTATCGCCGATCGCGAACACGCCGGGATTTGCCAGGCCGACGACGTCGCCCGCGTACGCCGCCTCGAGCGATTCGCGCTCGCTCGCAAAAAGGCGCATGGCGCGGGAAAGACGCACGTCTTTGCCGGTACGCACGTTGCGCACGGTCATGTCGCGTTCGAATTTGCCCGAGCACACGCGCACGAATGCGACGCGGTCGCGGTGGCGCGGATCCATGTTGGCTTGGATTTTGAAAACGAATCCGGAGAACTGATCGGAAGCCGGTTCCTGTACGTCGTCCTCCGACGGGCTCGAGATAATGCGGCGCGCTACCGGAGCGGGAGCCATCTTCACGAATTCGTCCAGGAAGAGTTGGACGCCGAAGTTCGTGACGGCGCTGCCGAAAAAGACCGGGGTGACTTCGCCGCGCAGCATGCGCGCCAGGTCGAAATCCGCACCGGCGCCTTCGAGCAGTTCCAGGCCGCCCGTAAAGTCGCGGTACGACTGTTCGTCCAGTAGTGCTTCAATCTGCGGATCGTTCACGTCGGCGACCTGCACGTGCGCGCGTTTCGCACCGTGCGCGCTGCGCTCGAAGAGGTGCACCAGCTTGTGGCTGCGATCGTACACGCCCTTGAACGAGGGTCCGTTGCCGAGCGGCCAGTTCATCGGAAACGCGCCGATGCCGAGCACGCTCTCGAGTTCGTCCAGCAGTTCGAGCGGATCGCGGCTGGGGCGGTCCATCTTGTTGATGAACGTGAAGAGCGGAATGCGGCGCGCGCGGCAGATTGCAAAGAGCTTTTTGGTCTGCGGCTCGACGCCTTTGGCGGCGTCGATCAGCATCACCGCGGAATCCGCGGCGAGCAGCGTGCGATACGTGTCTTCGCCGAAGTCTTGGTGGCCGGGCGTGTCGAGCAGGTTGACGGTGTAGCCTTCGTACGGAAACTGCAGCACCGTCGACGTAATCGAGATGCCGCGCTGTTTCTCCAGCTCCATCCAGTCGCTGGTTGCGGCTCGCTGCGCACGGCGCGCAGAAACCTGCCCCGCCGTTTGAATCGCACCGCCGTACAACAGAAGTTTTTCCGTGAGCGTGGTCTTACCGGCATCCGGATGCGAAATAATCGCAAACGTGCGCCGCCTGCCGACCTGTTCCTCGATCTCAGTCATTGTTTAAAGGCGCCTAGATATTTTCTCAACTCAAAGTCTCCCCGTGGGCGCCGCCATGGTTTCATACACGCGTAGTTCGAACCCGTCGTCTGCGCCGCGCAAGAGCGCGACGTGGCCGGCGGCTTGGTAGAGCCGCGCAATCGGCGGCACGCGCAGGCGATCAAATCCGCGTGTGACGACGACCGTATCCGCGGTCACGTTCACGCGGCAGTCCGCGGACTCGACGCTCGCGCCCGGACGCAGCATCGACGCGCCCGCGGGCAGATTCGCCAGCACGTATTTGAGCGGACCCGTCGATTTGCTGGTTTGCGTGAAGCACTCCGGCAGCACCGAGAGCGCCCAGCCCGCATCCGCGACGAACGCCGCGTTCGCGCGTTTCGACGGCGGCCCGCCTTGCGCCGCTTTCGGCGGCACCTTCACGAATACCGACTTGATTTTGATCGCGATCTCCGGATGCGCGTAAAAGCCCACGGCGACGAACGCCGCAAGAACGATGAGCGCCGAGACGGCGAGATATCTAAGCAGCGCTTTCGGCCGGTTCGCGCGCGCCGATACGCTCGCCGAGCGTCATCCGAGCCGCGCCAATCGACCAGTCCGCCATTCCGTAATAGAAATCGAAGACGCGCTCGCCGAGATCCGGACGCGGATCGATCGCGGTCGGGAACACGACGTTATCGACGATGCCGCGCAACTCGGACTCCGACTGCGGCGAGAGCACGGGCTTGGGCGAACGATAGACGATCTTATGCGGCTGCTCCAGATCGTGAATCATGATACCGGCGCTGTATTTCAGTTTCGGTTTTTGAGTTCGGTGATCGAGCACGTCGACGGCGTGGAAGAGCGACATCCAGCCTTCCGCGATGCGCACGGGCGGCGTGCCCGCGCCGAGTTTGAGCGAACCCCACTGCGCGTCCGGGGACATGACCAGCACCGATTCGCACACGTCGAGAATGTTCTCGCGGTCTGCCAGCACCGGCTCGAGCGGAATGTACGCCATGCGAATGGATTCGCGATCCGAAAACGGCATACGCTCGATCATCGGGATCGCGGCGCGTCCGTCGACCGCGGAGAGATGCAGCATCGGGCGATGGTAGAGCGCGAGCGATTTCACGCCGGCCGGCGAGATGACGGGCTCCGGGAAGAACGCGGCATCCTTGTCGTCGCCGATATGCATGCCGGGCTTGTCGAAATGCAGCAGGCCGATGCGCTTCCACGAAAAGCCGTCGTCGGAAAGCGCAATCGCGATGCGCGGCCCCTGCGGACCGAACGCCGTATACGCCATGACGTATTGATCGAGCACCGGCACGAACGTAACGCGCGGATCTTCGCATCCGAATCCGGGATGCGGGCGCAATTCGTACGCCGCATCGGGCTCGAGCGCAAAGCCGTCGCGTTCGAACGCGAACTTCTCGCCGCTCGGCCGGGCCTTCACCAAACCGACGCGGGAAATATTGCCGCGCGCGACGTCGCGCGGATAGAGCAGCAGATCGCCGCTGCGCGTGCGCGCAGACGCGGGATTCAGCGTGCCTTCCGCTTCCGCGTCGTCGCCGTTCGGCTCGAGAACCAAACCCATTCGCTCGACTCGAACGTCGAGATCGATCGCTTCGTGTGCCAGCATCAAACCTCTACGGAAACGCCGCTCGCGCGAGCGCGGTTTCCGAACCCTGTAACAATTTCGTGTGGCAAGCGTGCGCTGCGAGCCGCAAACGCGTCGAGATCCGCCTCGCCGTCGAGCAGAACGAGCTGCCCGGTTGCGGGGTCCAGGCGCGAGGCCCGCACGGTAACGTACTGCATGCCAACCGATAGAATATCGTCCGCGCCCGCGAGACCCTTAGGTAATCCGTCGGCGTAGCCGCAGCGCGCTGTGGCGACCGTCTCCCCATCGGCAAGCATCGTACCCCCATATCCCAAACGCGTCCCGGCCGAATGTCGCTCGACCCGGACGACGGGCGCCGTCACGGTGAGGGCGCAGCGGACCCCGGGGATGCCGAGGCCGCCCGTCGATCCGAAGAGCCCGATTCCCACCCGCACGAGACTGCCTTGCGCGCCGTCGGCTGCGAGCGGGAACGTGCTGGCCGTGTCGGTACCTTCCAAGCGTACGCCAGCAGCCCGCATCACCGCAATTGCCGCACGAAAGTTTTCGAGCTGCGGGCGCCGGCTCTCGAAATCGGTGACGTGCGTCCAGAGTTGCACGAGCGCGCCGGCCTGCGCGAGCGCGGGCGCGAACGTGCGAAGACCTTCGAGCGAGAGCCCCGTCCAAGCCGCCGCCGGCCGTACGCCGACGCGCACGCGCAGCGGCTTTCCGAGCTGGGCGAAAACCTTTTGCGCGATCTCCAGTTCGACCGGCGTGCCGATGCTCGGCTGGGCTTCCGCACGGTACGTGTCCGCCAGTTCCCCCGGCTCGACTGCGCCGAGCACGATCGCCGGCGCCTGGGTGTGCTTGCGCAGGTCGCGCAGCTCTCCGGCATCGGAAACGCAAAAACCGTCGGCGACGCCTTCGAGTGCGTGCGCCAGACGTCTGGTCCCCCAACCGTATCCCTCGCCTTTCACGACGGCGAAGAGCGGCACGCCCGCAAACGCGCGCCATGCCAGTGCGTTGGCTTTCACGATGTCGAGATCGAGCGAAAGATCGGGCTGCATTACGGCAGATTCGTTTGAGCCACGGGTTCGTCGGACGGCGTCACCACGACCACGCTTATACCGCGGCGGTACACGGTGTTCGGAACGATCCAGAGCGTGTACGTGCGGTAACGGTCGGACGGCTCGCCGCCGCTGGCCGGGGCTTCTTCAAATGCGACCACGCGCACGCCGCCGGGGTTGGCGCGAATCGACTCGATGATTTGGCGGTACCCGCTGCGATCGTGCGGGCCCATCAAGAGCACCACGCCGAATTCGCTGCGAAAGCGCACCGGGGCGCGAATGCCCAAACGTTCGAGCGATGCGCTATCGCGCACGACGACGATTTGATTACCGCCCTCGAGCATGGTGGTCGTGCCTTGCGCGAGGGTCTGCACGCGAACGTCGCGGCATCCCGCGAGCAGCACCAAGGCAAGCAGGGGCCAGAGCCGGGGCTTCACGCGCTGGGCGTTCGCGCAGTTGTCACGCTATGCCCTTCGGGTGCACTATTACCATAAGAGGTAAGGCCCAATGCTTCTGCACGCCATCGCCGCTGCGGCGCTCACGGTAGCGATCGCGCCGGCGCCCGCAAATGCGCCGTCACCATCGGCATCGCCGGCGCCGCTGCTCAAAACCATTGCAACGGTGCGCGTTTCCCCGCGCTGCGCGGCGATCATCACGCACGCGAACAGCGCGATCAGCACGGCGCTGGGCAACGATCAAATCATCGGCCAGACGATTTCGACGCTTCGCTTCACCGATCTCGACGACGGCAATCCGGTGCATCGCAACAAAGGACTCAAGGCACTCGGCGATCTCGCAAAAAGCCTGATGATGGCGGCACGTTCGGGCGACGACGAAGTCAAACGGCTGCGCAAACTGGCATCGGAAAGTAAAGATCCGGATGAAAGTAAAGCGCTCAAAGCGTTCGCCGACGAACTCGGCGGCGCGCTTTGGAGTCAGCAAAAAATCGCGCGCGATCTCAACGGGTTTCTTGCGTATCAGGACTTTCACGACATGACCGCGTGGGACGAGTCGCAGAAACAGATGAATCAAGCAAACTTCGGCGTGAGCGATCCGCTCGCGCAGTCGCCGCGCGAACTGCAGTACGGCCCGCAGGGCCAGCGGCTCCCCTCGCCGCCCCCGCATCTGGGGCACGATCCGAACGAACCGACCTCCACGCAACAGGCCAAGTGGGCGGCCGACGACTTTCAGAACCGCGTTCCGATCGTCATGCGTGACGAGAACGCTGCCGCCGGGAAAATCGACGGCGCCATCAAGGGCTGCCAGTAGCGAGGCGACAAAGTCATTGTTCGTGCCCCGGATAATTCGGTAGACTCGGAGTCTAGTGAAGACTCTCGCACGCCTTAGCCTGGCGGCGGTCGCCGTCGCATACGGCGAGGTCATGCTGGGCAGCTGGACCCGCATCAACGGCGCGGGGATGACCTGCCCCGACTACCCGCTCTGTCACGGCGAATTCATCCCTTCCATGGGCGGCGGCACGGTCTGGGAGTGGACCCACCGCCTCACCGCGGCGATTCTCTCCCTGCTCGTCATTGCCGTCTTGGTGACCGCCTGGAGGCGGCGCCGCGACGCTGGGTTCGTGAAACCGGCGGGCCTGGTCATCGCCGGACTCTTCGCCTTTCAGGTCTTCCTGGGCGCGGCGACGGTGCATCTCTCGAACAGCCCGATTTCCGTGGTGTGGCATTGGGGCACGGCGATGGCGTTTGTCGCCTCGCTCACGTGCATGGCCATTTTTGCGTTTACCGCGGACGCGCGCACGAGCGGCGTTTCGCGCCGCCAGCTGGCGCTTACCGGCATCCTGGGCGGTACGGCCGTCGTCGCATTCATCACGATGTGCATCGGCGCGTACGTGAGTTCCAGCGGCGCGGGTCTTGCGTGCATCGACGTTCCGGGATGCGCGGGCAACGTGGTGGTATATACACCCGGACAAGCCGTGCAGATGCTCCACCGGTTCATTGCGGCAGCGTGTTTGTTGACCGCCGTTATCTCGTTTGCGCTCGTATGGGCGGCGCGCGCCTCCGCGCACGTGCGCGCGGCGGCGACGGCCGGTCTTGCGCTGGTTTTCGTACAAGTGCTGCTCGGACTGCTGAACGTCGCGCTGCGGCTGCCTATCGATTTACGTGAAGCGCATGCGGCGAACGCGGCGCTCGTCTTTCTCGCGTTCGTCTCCGCGACTGCCTTTGCGATGCTCGACGTGCGCGCGAGCGAGCGCGTAACCGCATGAATACAACGGTCGCACGCGTCGAGGGTGTAGCTCCGGCACGTACCGTCGGTTGGCTCGGATTACTGGGCGACTATTACGAACTCGGCAAGCCGCGCATCATGTACCTGCTGCTGATCACGACGGCGGCAGCGATGGTGATGGCTTCGCGCGGCATTCCGCCGCTCGGCGCGTTCGTGTGGACCATGCTCGGGGGCGCGCTCGCCGCGATGTCGGCCGGCACGCTCAACTGCGTGTACGACGTCGACATCGACCGCTTGATGAAACGCACGCGATCGCGCCCGCTTCCGTCGGGACGCATCTCGATCTTCGCCGCGACCACGCATGCCTGCGTGATGGGCGTGCTCTCGTTTGCGATCTTCTACTTCCGCGTGAACCATCTGGCGGCATGGCTTTCGCTCGCGGGCAACGTCTACTACGTCGTCATCTACACGATGCTGCTCAAGCGCCGCACGCCGCAGAACATCGTCATCGGCGGCGCGGCGGGTTCGATTCCGCCGCTGGTCGGCTGGGCGGCGGTGACGCACGCTATTGGCGGCCCGGCGATCGGCCTGTTCGCCATCATCTTCCTGTGGACGCCGCCGCACTTCTGGGCGCTCGCGCTCATGACGGAGACCGACTACGGCAAAGCGGGTGTCCCCATGCTGCCGAACGTCTTCGGCGACGAGCGTACCAAACGCGACATTCTGATCTACACGATCGTGCTGCTGACGGCATCCGTAGCGCTGTACTGGCCGTTGCACGTCATGGGACCGCTCTACGGCGCAGCTGCGGCGGTGCTCGGCGGCATCTTCACGTACTACGCGGTGCGCACCCAGCGCGACGGTACGACCAAGTCCGCGCGCACGACGTTTTTGTACTCTTTGCTGTATCTCGCGCTCGTCTGCGCGAGCATGGTGATCGATCGGATCGTTTTCTAACGTGGCTTCGGACGCGACCACTACGACGTTTGCAGGTCATAAACTCGACCGCTCCGTCATTCCGCTGCTTCTCACGCTCGGTCTGGGCGTGTTCCTGGGTGCGCTCGATTTAAGCGTTCTCGCCCCGGCGCTTCCGGCGCTCGGCGCCGACTTGCGCGTGGCCACCGGAGATCTATCGTGGGTCTTCACGCTCTATCTGCTCGTGAACATCATCGGCATCGCCGTGATGAGCACGCTGGCCGATCGCTACGGACGCCGCCCGATCTATCTCGCGTGCGTGCTGATTTTCGTCGCAGGCAGTGCGATCGCGGTCGTCTCGCACGATTACGGATTGTTCTTGATCGCGCGCGCGGTGCAGGCGTTTGGAGCGGGCGGCATCTTTCCCGTCGCAACCGCGGCGATCGGCGACGTCGTTCCGCCGAAGCGGCGCGGCGCAGCGCTCGGGCTCGTTGCGGCTACGTGGGGACTTGCGGCCGTGCTGGGGCCGGTGTACGGCGGCATGGTGACGCATTTCGCGTCGTGGCGTTTTATCTTCGCGCCGAACTTTCCGATTGCGGCGTTCGTCCTGGTCTACGCGATGCGGTACGTGCCCACGAATGCGCCGCGCGTAAGAGGCCCGCTCGACGTGCCCGGCTTGTTCCTGCTCTGCATCGGACTGCTGTTTCTGATGTACGGTATCAACGGCGCGCACGCGGTCACCGTGGCGTTCGGAATACTGCTGCTCGCGTGTTTCGTGCTCTGGCAGCGGGCGAGCCGGTTTCCGATCGTGCCGACCTCGCTCTTCACGAACGCGCAGCTCGCCAAGACGTTCGTGCTGGAGATTTTCATCGGCGTCCTCGAAGGTTCGCTGTTTTTCATTCCGGCCGTGCTGGTAGGAGCGCAGCATATTTCGTACGCTGCGGCGGGACTTATCGCGGCGGTGGGCGCGTTCGTGTTCGTCGCCGTCATTCCGGGATCGGGACGCGCGCTCGATCGCATCGGCAGCCGCGACGTATTGCTCGCCGGTACGGTATTTACGGAAATCGGTCTCGTCATTTTCGCGCTGTCTTTTACCTCGCTCGCACTCTCCGTCGTCGCGATGATCGTGGCGGGAATCGGTTTCGGCGCGCTGCTCGGCGCACCGACGCGCTACATCGTTACGAACGAAACGTCCGAGAACGTACGCGCGACGGCGATCGGTTTGCTCAGCCAGTTTCTCATCATCGGACAAATCATCGGCGGATCGCTTGCCGGCGGCATCATGGGACACGCGCTTTCGGATGCAACGGCGTTCCGCGACACCTACCTGGCGTTTGCCGCCGTCGCGCTGCTTGCTCTGGTGATTGCTTCGACCTTGCGCGGCCGTCAACAGGAGATTCGGGCGACGGCAACCGAGTGAGCGCTATGCGCACGCACGAGGTGCTTAACCAGCCGCCTCCGCTCACCGGTTACAACATTTTCCGCTCCGACCGCGCGCTCGTCCAAACACTCGTTCAGGAAGGGGCGTCGAGTGCGTTCGAGGCGCTCGATGCGCTCGGTATGCTCGCCGGAAGCGAACTGGCGCAAGAGTGGGGCCGGCAAGCCAACGAACATCCGCCGAAACTGCGCACGCACGACCGCTACGGTCGTCGCATCGACGAGGTCGAATTTCATCCGGCCTATCACGAGTTGATGAGCGTTGCGGCGCGCGGCGGTTTACACGCCGCGCCGTGGGTCAGCGGCGATCCCGCGGCGCACACCGTCCGCGCGGCGAAATTTTACGTTTGGGGACAGGTCGAGGCGGGACACGGCTGCCCGATCTCCATGACGTATGCGGCGATTCCCGCACTGCGCGTGAGTCCGGAGATCGCGCGTCTGTGGGAGCCGCGGTTGACGGAATGCGAGTACGATCCGGTTCTGCGCCCGATTAGCGAAAAGCGCAGCGCCACGTGCGGCATGGCGATGACGGAGAAGCAAGGCGGCTCGGACGTGCGCGCCAATCTCACGCGTGCGACGTTCGCGCAGCACACCCAGGCCGGCGATGCGTATCTGCTCACCGGGCACAAGTGGTTTTGCTCCGCGCCGATGAGCGATATGTTTCTCGTGCTCGCACAGACCGATTCAGGTCTCAGTTGTTTCGTCATGCCGCGCGTGCTGCCCGACGGAACGCGCAATCATATTTTCATCCAGCGGCTCAAAGACAAACTCGGCAATCGTTCGAACGCGTCGAGCGAGATCGAGATGGACGGCGCGTGGGCGCTCCTGCTCGGCGAACCGGGACGCGGCGTACAGACGATAGTCGAGATGGTGAACGGAACGCGTCTGGATTGCATCAACGGCTCCGCGTCGCTCATGCGCCAAGCCGTCGCACAGGCAATTCATCACGCGACCTATCGCCATGCATTCGGCAAGCCGCTCGTCGATCAGCCGCTCATGCAGAACGTGCTCGCGGATCTCGCGCTCGAATCGGAAGCGGCGATGGCGCTGCTGCTGCGCCTGGCGCGCGCAGTCGATCGCGGCGAATCGGAGCTCAGACGTCTGGGAACCGCAGTCGGAAAATTTTATGTCTGCAAACGCGCACCCGTCGTTGTTGGCGAAGCGCTCGAGTGCCTAGGGGGTAACGGATACGTCGAGGAATCGCCGATGCCGCGCCTCTATCGCGAAGCGCCGCTCAATTCGATCTGGGAGGGCGCCGGCAACATCAACGCGCTCGACGTGCAGCGTATTATTTCGAAGCAGCCGCAGGCGCTGAACGCGTTTTGGGCCGAGATCGAACCGGCTCTGAACGATTCACGCATGCGGCGCGCGGCCGATGCGCTGATGACGGCCCTGCGCAGCCGCGAGACGGCGGAGAGCCGCGCG
>DATEHZ010000149.1:0-24836 GCA_035279385.1 Vulcanimicrobiaceae bacterium
CGCACGCCTTGCAAGCCGTACACGCGCGCAAGGTTCGCGCCGACCTCAATGACGGTTCCGACCTGATCCTCTTGGATCTCGGCCTTGAAGCTCGCTATTTGCTGCTTGAGGATTCCAGCGATTTCGTCAGCGTTAATCATGTTTGTCCTTAGGTTTAGGTTTTTGCGAACAGGGTTCGCGTCAGTTCTTCGAGCCGGCCCTCGACGGTGCCGTCGATGCGGCGATCGCCCATCATGATGCGCACGCCGCCGATGAGCCCGGGCTGCACTGCCTGCGTGACGCTGAATTTCTTGCCGTAGAGTTTTTCCAGGCGATCCACCAGCGAACGCAGTTCGCTTGCGGACATTTCCTTTGCGGACGTGACTGTGAGCGGCTCCTCGCCGCGCGCCTGCATCTGCAATGCGTCGTACTGCTCCACGATCTCGCGCAGAAGCGCCTCACGGCGCTTGCGTACGAGCAGCAGCACCGTGTGCATCGCAATTTCGTCCGCTTTGCCGCCGAATGCGGCGGAGAGCACGCGCTCCTTCTCTTTGCGGTCGATTACCGGAGAGAGGAAAAAGCCTTTGGTCGTCTGGTCTTCGTAAATCGCGTCGCGCAGGACGTGCAGGTCCTTACCGACCGTATCGATTGCGCGCTGCTCGTCGGCGAGCGCAAACACGGCGAGTGCGTAGCGCCGCGCGACCGTTTCGTTTGCCATCAGTTCCGCGCACCGTGTTCGAGATTATTGAGAAATGTGCCGACCAGACGCGCGTTCACCGCGCCATCCACGCGCTGCTCCGCCTGCGCGCGCGCAAGGGTCAGCGCCTGGTCGAGCAGTTCGTCGCGAAGCCGTTCGCGAGCGGCAATCCGGGCGCGGCCCAGTTCGCCTTGCGCGTTTGCGACGGCGCGCTCGCCGGCGCGCCGCGCCTCATCGACGATCGCTTCGCACTCCGCCCTCGCCTGCGCCTCGACGCGCTGCTTGATCGCGATCGCGTCGCGCTTGGCGGCATCGGTCTCGCCGCGCAGCGAATCGAGCTGCGCTTTGGCCTCGTCGCGATGACGCTCCGCCTGCGCGAGCTGCGCGTTCGCGTTCTGCTGCGCGGAGATGACGGCGGGTTGAATGAACTTCACCCAAATCCACGCCATCGCGATGACGAAGAGAACGGCCGAGGCGATCTGGCTGTACTCGGCTATTGCCGTATAGTTCACGATGCCTTCTCCGAAAGAGCGCGATCGACCATGAGGTCGGCGAGTTCGCGAACCGTTTGCGGCTGATTCGCGCGCGCGGCGGCAAGTTCGGCCGACACCGTGCCTTCCGCTTGCGCGATGACCGCTGCAGCTTTGGCGTTTGCCTGCGCGCTGACGGCGCCGGCTTCATTCGAAGCCTTTGCGCGTTCTTGCGAGAGCAGCTGCTCCGCCTCGCGGCGCGCCGAGGCGCGAATGCTTTCGGCCTGCGTGCGCAGATCGCGTGCCTCGGCCTGATAGCGCTCGTAGTCGTTCGTCACGCTGTTGATGTATTCGCGGCGCTTGACGATCGCTTTGCTGACGGGACGAATAAAGACAACCGTCAGCAGCGCGAAAAAGATCGCGAAGTTGATCAGCTGTACGACGAACGTTCCGTCGAGCTTGAGAAACATGCGCTAGCTCTTACTTGCCGATGATGTGCGGGATCATGGACGGAACGCCCACGACGACGAGCAGGAGATAGAACGCCAGACCGAGCGCGATGATGGGGAACGCTTCGAGCACGCCGACGCCCAGGAACATGAAGGTCAAGATGTTCGGGCGAGCTTCGGGTTGACGCGCGATGGCTTCCACGGCTTTCGACGCGACATTGCCGTCGCCGATAGCGGAACCGAACGCGACGCCGCTGATGATAACGCCGAACGCGAGCACGGTGAACGCAACGACTAACGCTTCAGAAGTCAAGGAAGTACCTTTCTTAGATGACTAGGGCTCTTCGGCAACCGCGAGCGAAAGATACACGATTGCCAAAAGGGTGAACAAGAACGCCTGGATGGTGCCGACGAAAAAGTTGAAGAATTGAATGAAGAACGGCACGATGGTGACTGCCAGCGAGAGATTGACCGGTCCGATCATCACTTTCGCGGTGATAATCGAGGCGATGATGATGAACAGCAGCTCGCCGACGAAGATATTGAAGAACAGACGCGCCGCAAGCGTCGCCGGGCGGGCGAGTTCTTCCAAAACGTTGATGGGCGTGAGAACCGCGAACGGTTTGGCCAAATGCTTGTAAAAGCCGATGCCGTACTTGCGAATGCCGACGGTTTGTATGATGACGAACACCATGAGCGCGTAGGCCGCAGTCGTGTTCAGGTCGGCGGTCGGAGAACCGCCGAACGGCAGCCCGACGGCTTTGAGCGGCAAGAAACCGAACTGGTTCAACAGGAAAATGAAGATGAACAGCGCGATGAAGAACGGCACGAACGGCTCGCCCTGTTCGCCCAGCACGCCGGTTGCCAAATCGGCAATATAATTGATGACGCCCTCGATGACCGTTTGGCGCTTGGTGAGGCGGGCGGAGCGATAGCTCGCGCCGACCCAAGCAAAGAAAACGAGCGAAATCGCCATGACGATCCACGTCGTGACGATCGTGTCGGAGTGGACCTGGCCGAGCACCGGCCACTGCCACGTAAAATGTTCGCCTATCTTCTCTTGCAATTCAGCCCCACAGTGACTGCGAGCGGCGTAAAAAATCCAGCAAAGTACAGCGCCAAGGTCCAAAACGAGGGTGCCCTGACCGCCAGTACCACGGGCACTATACCGAAGAGGCCGATGCGTACGAAACTACTTAAGACGAACGCCGCCACGTTGCGGCGCTCGAGTAACCGTTCGTTGCCGTGCATCGACAGCAGCGTGTTTGCTATACCGGCGACTCCGCCGACCGCGAGGGCCAGGCCGAACCTTGGATACCAGATGGCTAGGAGAATGGCCGGAAGAGCATCGACGAGCAGCGTTCCCAGGACCGCCGCGCGCCTCATTTTGATGTAGAACGCGAGGTCGGCCGCCGCTTCGGCGGGGCTGTAACTACGGCGAGTGGAGGGGCTTTCCTCCTGCTCGTCGTCCCAGCCGCTCATTGGAGAATTGCCTGCGCTACCAGGCGCCAGGCGGCGTATCCCCCCAGAAGCAAACCGCCGAAGAACGCGTACACGACCAGGTCGCTGCGGCCCAAGCGTTGATCGAGCACGATTCCGACGACAATCGCGACGATCACCGTTCCCGCAAACGTGCCGCCTGCGGCGATGACCGCCAGTACCCCCTTCATGCCGAAGCTTCGAACGGCTCCGGATAGGCGCCGGCACGCAGGCGCGCGAGCAGCCAGTCGACGATGCGGTCGCTGGAGCGGCCGTCCCCGTACGGATTGACCGCACGCGCCATGCGCTCGTACCGGCTGCGATCGCAGAGCAGCGCCGTCGCCGCTTCCACGATGCGCGCGCGCGTATGCCCGATGAGCTCGAGCGTTCCGGCCTGCACGCCCTCGGGGCGTTCGGTCTCTTCACGCATGACCAGCACCGGCTTGCCCAGGCACGGCGCTTCTTCTTGAATGCCGCCGGAGTCGGTGAGCACGAACGTGCAGTCCCGCACGGCGCTCACCATCTCGCCGTACCCGAGCGGATCGTCGAGCACCACGCCCTCTTGCGTTCCCAGGACCGCGTAGGCAACCGGACGCACGTGCGGCGAGGGATGCACCGGCCAGAGAATCTGCGGGCGCATCGGGAGATGCACGATATCGCGCATCGCTTCACACATCTCACGCATGTGCGGGTGATTCTCGCGCCGGTGCGCGGTAACGACGACGATCGGACGCGCCGGGTCGAGGCGATCCCAGCCGGGCGGCTTGGCCAAATCGCCGCGCGCCGCGGTTTCGAGAAACGCGTCGATGACGGTGTTGCCCGTGACGATGATCGAGTCTTGCGGCACGTTCTCGCGCAGCAGATGTTCGCGCGAGAGCGCCGTCGGCGAAAAATGATACGACGCGATCGTGCCGGTCAAACGCCGGTTCATTTCCTCGGGAAACGGTACCCACGGATCGCTCGTGCGCAGGCCCGCTTCAACGTGTCCAACGGGGATCCGCTGATAGAACGCCGCGAGCGCTGCGGCCGTGCTCGTCGTCGTGTCGCCGTGCACCAGAACGACGTCGGGATTCGCGATCTTGAGCACGCCTTCCATGCCGATGAGCACGCGCGTGGTAATATCGGTGAGCGTTTGATCGGGCGTCATGATATCGAGATCGTAATGCGGGCGGATCTCGAAGAGCTCGAGCAGATCGTCGAGCATTTGCCGGTGCTGCGCGGTCACGCACACGATGCTCTCGATCTGCGGATGGCGGGAGAGCGCGTGCACCACGGGCGCCATTTTGATCGTGTCCGGACGCGTACCGAACACCGACATCACGCGTAACGGCCGGCTCATGCCAGGGCGATCCGGAACGTGTGAAATCCGCCGGCCAAGAACAGCGCCACCGCCCCGAGCACGATGCAGATGGCGTAGATCAGCAGCACCGCCTGCCGAACGTTCAGCCCATAGCGGAAAATGAGCTGATGGTGGAAATGCCCGCGATCCGCTTCGGTGATCTTCTTGCCGGAACGCGCGCGGCGGTAGATTGCCGCGGCGGTGTCCAGAATCGGCAGCGCCAGCACGACGAGCGGCGCGATCAGGCCGACGGCGATTGCCGTTTTACTCGTGCCGATTATCGACACCGTTGCAAAGACGTACCCGATGAACAGCGATCCCGTATCGCCCAAGATGATGCGCGCCGGATTGAAATTAAACGGCAGGAATCCGAGCGCCGCGCCGGCGAGCGCGATCACCACCAGCGCGACCACGGGATTGCCTTTGGTAATCGCGATCGCGAATAAGAAAATGCAGGAGATTGCCGTAAATCCGCTGAGCAATCCGTCCAGACCGTCGATGAAGTTGATCGCGTTCATCATGCCCAGGTACCACAGCACCGTGATCGGGATGCTGAACCAGAGCGGAAAGTCCACGTACTCGTGGGTGATTGGGTTCTGCACGTCCCCAATCGTAAAGCCGTAGATCATCGAAATACCGGCAACGACGATCTGCGCGATGAATTTATAGCGCGGACGCATGCCCATGAGGTCGTCCCAGAGGCCGACGCCCAGGATCAGCATGCTTCCGAACAGCAGCCCGATGAGGTTGTGGACGCCCGCGAGTTGATCGCGCAGCTGTTCGGGCAGCGTGTCACGCGGGTCGACCGGAAAGAAGCCGTGCACGTGCGAGAGCGCGATACCCAGCACGGCAAACAGTGCGAACGCAAAGCCGAAAAATACCGCGACGCCGCCGATGCGCGGTTTGGGCACGTCGTGCATGCGCCGCTCGCCCACCTCGTCCACCATGCCGACGTGATGCGCCAAGCGAATGACGAACGGCGTGAGCAGCGAGGAGACCACACCGGCCAGCACGAGCGCCGCTATATAAATGTACGAGGGCGCCGTCACGGCCGCAGACCCTCCAGCGCCGCGAACGGCATCACGCTCACACCCGCCTCGGAGAGCAGTTCTTGCGCGATGGCATCGGGATAGGCAACGTCGTACACGATCTTGCGCACGCCCGCGCTGATGAGCAGTTTGGAACAATTCACGCACGGTTGGTGCGTGCAGTAGGCGACCGAGTCGGAAAGATTCACGCCGTGGAGCGCCGCCTGGACGACGGCATTGGCCTCCGCGTGCGTTGCGCGCATGCAGTGATCGTTCACGAGCATGCAGCCCACCTCGCTGCAGTGCGGCACGCCGCGCGGCGACCCGTTGTAACCCGTCGTGAGAATGCGGTGTTGGCGCACGAGCACGCAGCCGACCGACGCACGCGGACACGTCGCACGCGTAGCGACGGTGCGCGCAATTTGCATGAAGTATTCGTCCCACCCCGGGCGCATGGTGCTAAGCATTCTCGCGCGGCCGCACCGCTACCGGTACCGAGCTCGTACTGCCGAACATGCGATCGCCGGCGTCGCCCAGCCCCGGCACGATGTAGCCGTGATCGTTCAAACGCTCGTCCAGCGATCCGGTGACGATGCGCACGGACGGGTGCGCGGCATGGATCGTACGCACGCCTTCGGGCGCGGCGATGAGGCTCACGAACGTCACATCCGTCGCGCCGCGGGTCGCGAGCGCGTCGATGGCGGCGGCGCCGGAGTTGCCGGTCGCGAGCATCGGATCGAGCACGAAAACGTGACGCCGCGAGAGATCGCTCGGAACGTTCGCATAATATGGCACGGGCGAGAGCGTTTGCGGATCGCGATAGAAGCCCAGGTGCGCGACGACGGCATCGTCGATCACCGCAAGAAAGCCCGGAAGCAGTCCCAACCCAGCACGCAGGATCGGCGCGACGACCGGTCGCGTCGCGATGCGTTTTGCAACCATCGGCGTGATGGGCGTGACGACGGGCTCGTCGCGCATCGGCAGCGTGCGCGTCGCTTCGTACGCGAGAAACGCGCCGAGCTCTTCCAGCAGTTTGCGGAAGACGGGCGTCGCGGTGTCTCGATCGCGCAAACGGGCGAGGCGGTCCGCCACCGCGGGATGGTCGACGACATGCAAACGCTCTACGGGTGTCATAGGCTCGGAGGAGAGTTTGGGCCCGCTCGCGTCGAGGCCTGCGGCGCTTACGCGCCGATCCTCGTGAATCGCAGCGCGTGTGAGAGCGCCGCCCGATACGGTGTTAAGTCTTGCCTCGAGAGCAGGAAAAGCCGCTGCACGCTCATGCCGGTCTGGCGACAGAAATACGCGCTCGCGAGCGCAAAGGTTACGAGGTACGAGACGGAAGTCGCAATCGCGCCGCCCGCGATGCCGAAGCGCGGCAGAGCCAGAACCGTAACGACCGCGCAGATAATCGCTGAAAACAGCCGCAGAAACAGCGGCACTTTCGGCTCGCCGAGCTGCTGCGAGAAAAACGTCGCGAGCGCGCCCATCATGCTGTAGGCGACGATTCCGGGCAGCAGCAATTCCGTTACGAGCACCGCGCCTGCAAAGGCTTTGCCGTAGACGAGCGGGACGAGCAGCGGCGTAAGGGCCGCGATGAGCGCTGCGCCGGTCACCGTGAGCGCGACCGAGTGGCGCATGCACGCCGCCGTCGCTTCGCTCGCTTGGGCGCGATCGCCGCGCGCGATGCGCCCGAACGATGCCGTCACTATCGGCCGCGTGAGTTGATAGAGCATCTCGCCGATCGCAATGCCGATGGAATACACGCCCAGCGCGCTCTGCCCCAACATGGCCATGATGATGAAGACGTCGATACGCGAATTCAAAAACATCACGGCATTCGCAAGTCCGATTTGCGCGCCGTAACGCAGCTGTTCGCCCACGAGCGGCCCGTTATCGTCTCCCGTGGTTTGGCGCATGTACGGGAGAAGCCGGCGCGCCGTATACACGGCGCCGATGACGTACCCGCCTGCCCACGTCGCAAGCAGCACGGTGACGCCTGCGTGCGTGAAGAGTAAGAGCGGAACGTACACCAGCACCGGCGCAACGGCCGCAATGATCGATTGGCGATTGATGGATTTTACGTCTGAATCGGCGAGAAAAAAGCCGGTTGCGGATTGCATGAACAGTGCAAAGGGGACCGCAATTGCCACAAAAAGCAGCGGGCGCTGCGAAGGCACGAATATGCCCGCTGCGAGCAGCGCGACGGTCAGGGCGAGCGACGCGACGCCCAAGACGCCGGCCATCGTGCGCATCAGGATCGCGCCCGACCGCTTCATCTTCGTGAATTGCCAGGAGATCGCGTATGGCTGACCGTTGAACACGACGATCAACGCCAGAACGCTGACGGCGTACGTGAAGATGCCCTTGCCGCTCGCGCCGAGCATGCGCGCAATAACGATAGAGCCGGCGATGCCTACCGCCTGCACGGCAAGCCGCGTCAAAAACGTCTGGACGCTCTTGCGGGCGATCTCCCCCATTTCGCCATCGTAGCAACGGCGCCGGGGGCACTGCGAGGGCTCTCAAGCGGGCGGCGTAGGGCCTTCCGGCCTTTTCACGCTCCGATATTTTGAATGGTTCCAAAGAACCGGGCCCCTTGCCTTAAAAGCACTGCCCCAAACCGGGCACGGCAAGGGCGCGGTTTTTTGCAAAGATGCGTTTAGCGTATCCATCATGTTGACCTACGGCATTATCCTAAACGTTGCGGCGCCTGAAACGTGGGAGCTGCAGTGCATCGAACGGCTGCATCAATCTAAGCTCGGCCGGCTGCGGCACGTCGTGTGCGCGGCGTCCGGCGCGGATGCGCGAAAGATCCTCGACCTCGCCCCCGGCGCGCAGGTCTGCGATACGGCGGCCGCCGCCGCGGGAGGCACCGTCGACTTCTTTTTGCTCTTTGGGGATACGGGTGCCGCGGCGCCGCTGGTAGACGCTGCGCGCTACGGCGTCTGGTACTTCGCGCTCAGCGACCTTACGCGGTTCTCGACCGCTGCGCCCGGATTCTGGGAAGTCCGCGACGGCGAAGACGTCACCGGTGCATTTCTTTTGCGCCTGGGGGATGACGGCGGTCCCGGCATCGCGCTCAAATCCGGATATCTGCCGACCATCCGTCAATCGTTCGAACGCAATCTCGAATCGCTCCTCGATGCGGTAACGATGTGGCCCCAGCACGTTTGCTGGGATATCCTTCACGGCGCGGCGAGCTATTTCGACGCACCCCCGATGCCGCCGCCGCCGCTTCATCGAGGCGTTCCGTCGGCAATCGACCGCGCCAGGATGCGCGTGCGCGAGCGGCAATCGCGCGCGGCATCGTTCGTACGCGAGAAGTTCTACTCCATCGAATGGACGATTGCGCGCGTGAATGAAACGCCGGCGCAGTTCATCGGCGGCGAACGCCGCGCCGACGTAACGTACCTATATCGCAGCACGAAGGAACGCTATCTCGCCGATCCATGCGTGATCGTGCGCGATGCGCGCGCGTTCGTCTTTTGCGAGGAATACCGCAAAGCGGACCGCTTGGGGACGGTCATGGTATCGGAGCTCGGGAAACGCGGCGCGAGCGCGCCGCAAGCGGTAATAACGGAAGCGCATCATCTTTCCTACCCGCACGTCTTCGAACACGGCGGCGAAACGTATTGCATTCCGGAATCGGGCGGCATACGCAAAGTGTGTCTGTACCGGTGCGTCGAGTTTCCCGCTACCTGGGAGTATGTGCATACGCTGATCGACGGGTTCGAGGCCGCCGACAGCACGATCGTCCGGCACGCCGATAGGTGGTGGCTTTTCTGCACGAGCAGCCGGGAAGCGGTAAAAGGGCATTACTCGCACCTCTACGTGTGGCACGCGAACGATCTGTTCGGCACGTGGACGCAGCACGTACGCAATCCGGTAAAGATCGACGCGCGCTCCGCGCGGCCGGCGGGACCGTTTTTTACGCACGAAGGGCAGTTGTACCGGCCTGCACAGGACTGCTCCCGCTCGTACGGCTGCGCGGTTCGAATCAATCGCATCGATACACTCACCCCAACCGATTTCGCCGAAATCGTCGTGGGAACGATTCGGCCGCCGATCGGCCGGTATACACGCGGTCTTCACACGCTTTGCGCGGCGGCGGACGGCTGCGTCGTGGACGTCGAGCGCTACGCGTTCGATCCGGAAAACGCGCGTTATGCGTGCACGCAGACGCTCAAACGCGCGCTCTTACGTGCGGGCATATCGCAAGAATCACTCGCCTGGATGAAGCGCCGCACAACGACACGGGAGGCGGCGGTAATGCGCACCGCGCAACCGTCTAAAGTCGAGTAGCGAACACGTCGCCGGGCCGCTGTCCATCGGGTCCGCTGTTGCCGCGCGTAAGTACGGTACGATATCCCCGCGCGCGAAGCAGGTTTGATATCGCGCGGTTTGCCGGTTCCCCGCCGATCGTTGCGTGCGCTTTCACCCAGATTTTCGGCGTGACTGCGAGCAGCCGGTCCATTCCTGCAAGCACTTTCATCTCCGCGCCCATGACCGTAATCTTGATGAAATCGCAATGCTCGATGCCGTGCTGCGTGAGGATGGTATCGAGCCGGTCCACGTCGATGGTCACGCGCGCCGCGTATGCATCGGGCTCCATCGCGCGGTCGTGCTGCGAACCGGAAGCGAGCATGATATGACTGCCCGCAAACTTGGGATGCATGAAGAGATCCTGCGTTCCGGGCTCGCTCCACGCGCCTTTCGGAATCACCGTTACGTTGCGAATCCCTTCGTCGGCAATGCGCTTGCGGATTGCCTCCAGATTGTCGGGTGCGGGTTCGACGGCAATAACTTTGCCGCTCGGGCCGACCAAGCGGGCCATCTCCCAAATCTCACCTTTGCCGACCGCGCCCACCTGTACGACGGTGTCTCCGCGAGCGATCGTCAGCTGCAGCGGTGCGAGCTTGGTCACGCCGGTGATCGCATGGCGAACCGCCGTTCCGATGTTGCTCCGAGGAAGCAGCGGCGCCGCTTCAATGCTTTTCAGCCACAGTGCTCTGCGCGTGCGCATGCCTGCATCACAGCACAGCAGGCACCTGCCCGGCTAGAGTAGGAGGTCCCATGGAATCGAGTCTTCGAGTAATCGCCATATGCGGCGGCGGAAACGCCGGCCACGCGCTCGCCGTGGCCGTCTCGGCGCGTTTCGACGGCGAAGTTCGGTGGCTGACCGGAGCGCCGGAGAAGGCGGAACTGCTGCGGCGCGGAGTTTTTTCCGAGGACGGACTCATCGCCACGGGCCTCATGTCGGGACGCGCGCATCGCATCGCCGCGATTTCTTCCGACGCAGCGCAGATTATTCCCGATGCAGACCTCGTGCTGATGGCCGTACCGGCGTTCGCACATGCGGGCGTGCTGAAGCGCATCGCTCCGCATCTGAAGAGCACCGCGATCATCGGTGCGCTGCCGGCGCGCGGCGGCTTTGAATTCGAAGCATCCGCGCTGCTTTCCGGAATCGAACCGCAAGGCGAGCGAATCATTTTCGCACTGCAAACGCTGCCGTGGTCAACGCGGGTTCAAGAACCGGGGCGAGTGGTGCACGTCGGCGCAGTCAAAGCGGGCGCGCTCATGGCCGCACTGCCGGCACGGCGCGCACCGGGCATCGCCGCGCTGCTCGAGCGCGTGCTCGGAACGCAGGTGATTCCGACCAACACCTTCCTGAACATGACGCTCGGGAATCCCGGTCAGATCATCCACCCCGGACTCATGTACGGGCTGTTCCGCAAGTGGACGGGCCGCCGGTACTCGCAGGACGAGATTCCGTTTTTCTATCGAGACACGACCGATGAAAACGGCGCGTTCGTCGAGCAGCTCTCCGCCGACGTCTGCTCGATCGCCGCGAGCATTGAGTCGGGAAGCGCCGGTGCGCTCAATCTTTCCGGCGTGCTCACCGTTCACGACTGGCTGCGCGTCTCGTATCCCACGCAAACCGCCGATCAGCGCACGGTTGCGAGCTGTTTCCGCACGGGACCGCTGCAAGCCCGCAAGGCGCCGATGACGGAGATTGCGCCGGATACCTTCGTGCCGAACTTCGCGTACCGGTATCTGTCGGAAGACGTACCGTACGGCCTCGTGGTTACGAAAGCGCTCGCACAGATTGCGGGCGTCGGTACGCCTGCAATCGATGCGGTGCTGCGGTGGGCGCAGCGCAGGCTCGGCGCGAGCTACATCACGGGCCGCGCTCTGGACGCACGAGGCACGGCAAATCTTCCGATCCCGCAGAGCTGCGGGATACGCACGCTGGACGAGCTCGTCGCGTGGTACGCGCCGATGCGCGCCGTCACCGGTACCGTCGATACCGCACGGCAGGTGGCCTCGTGAGCGCATCGTTCTGGAACGGCATCGATACGAGCACGCCCGTCGTCGTGGTGTATCGCGGCGGCAACGGCGCGCTCGCGATCGCGCGCACGCTCGGGCGTCTGCGCGTCCCTACCTATCTCGTCGCGAAACGCGATGCAAATATTTCCGTGCAAGCCTCGAGGCACTGGCGCAAGCGCTTCTGGTGGGACTTCTCCGCGCCGGAAGATCGATCGGTTGCGTTTCTGCTCGACGTCGCGCGGGAAATCGGCGATCGCCCCGTTCTGCTCACGCTCGCCGATTGGGCGGCCGTCTTCATCGAACGGCACGCGGACGAACTCGAGCGGAGGTTCGTTTTTCCGCGCGCGCACGAGCCCATCATCGCGCGACTCGCCGACAAATGGACGATGTTCGACCTCGCGCAGCGCTGCGGCATTGCAACGCCGTATACGATCTTTCCGAAGTCACGCGATGAAGCCGCCACATTCGCGCGCGCCGCGGGATTTCCAATCGTGCTCAAGACCGCCGACCCGTTTGCGCCGTACGTTCCCGGAAAAGCGATCGTCGAGACCGAGGCGGAACTCTTGGCAAAATTCGACGCCGCCGCGCAGATGGGCGGACCGAATCTGGTTCTGCAAGAGTACATTCCCGGCGACGCGCGCGACGTGTGGATGTGTAATGCGTACTTTACGCGAGATTCGGAGTGCAAGGCGATTTTCACCGGGCGCAAACTGCGGCAAGTGAACAGCACCGGCGTTGCGTCACTGGCGGTTTGCGAAGAGAATGCGGCGGTGGCCGACGCAACTCGCCGCTTCATGGGCGGCGTCGGGTATGCGGGCGCGGTCGGCATCGGCTACCGCTACGATGCGCGCGACGGCCGCTACAAAGTGCTCGACGTCAACCCGCGCGTGAGCGGCGTCTTTCGCTTGTTCGCCTCGCGCAGCGGCCTCGACGCCGTGCGCGCGTGTTACTTGGACCTGACCGGACAACGCGTTCCCGAATCGCAGCTGGACGCGGGGCGCAAATGGATGCTCGAAGACGACTTCTTCGCAGCGCGCGCGCTCGGCCTCAATCTGCGGCAGTGGCTGCGATCGATCCGCGGCGTGCGCGAGACGCAGTGGTTCGCCGCGGACGATCCGGTACCGGGATTGCGCTGGGCGTACGATCACCTGCGCGCGCGCGTACGCAGCCGGCTCGAACGTGCGGCCGCTACGGAACCTCGTACTGCGAGGTCAATTCCCGAACGCGCGATTTGAGGCTCTCGACCTTCGCACGCGTTGCGATATCTTCCAGACCTTCGCAGATGATGCGCGCGACTTCGCGGCACTCGTCTTCGCCCAGGCCCCGTGAGGTAATCGCCGGCGTACCGATGCGAATGCCGCTCGCGACGAACGGTTTCTGCTGATCGTACGGAATAGCGTTCTTGTTGACGGTGATGCCGATGGCGTCGAGATATTGCTCCGTCGCCTTGCCGGTGAGGCCTTTCACCGAAACGTCGACGAGCATCAGATGCGTATCGGTGCCCCCGGCGACCAGGCGCAGTCCGTTGCGTACGAATTCTTCCGCCATGACGCGGGCGTTGCGCAGCACCTGCTGCTGATAGGTTTTGAAGTCGGGCCGCAGCGCTTCGCCGAACGCGACCGCTTTCGCGGCGATGAGATGCATGAACGGTCCGCCCTGGATGCCGGGGAACACGGATTTGTCCAGCGGCTGCGCCCATTTTTCCGTCGAGAGAACCAGTCCGCCGCGCGGTCCGCGCAGCGTCTTATGCGTGGTGGACGTAACGAAATCGGCGAACGGCACGGGCGAGGGGTGCAGATCCGTTGCCACCAAACCGGCAACGTGCGCCATGTCGACCATGAACACGGCGCCGATCTCGTCGGCGATTTCACGGAAAGGCGCATACTCCATCGTGCGCGGATACGCGCTCGCGCCGGCGATGATCATCTTCGGCTTGTGTTCGCGCGCGAGCGTGCGCACTTCATCGAAGTCGATGAGTTCGGTGTCTTTGCGCACGCCGTACGCAAGCGCGTTGTAGAGTTTGCCGCTGAAACTGACCTTCGTACCGTGCGTGAGGTGACCGCCGTGCGCGAGCGACATGCCCAGCACCGTGTCGCCCGGCTGCAGCACCGCCATGAACACCGCCATGTTTGCCTGCGCGCCGGCGTGGACTTGAACATTTGCGTGATCGGCCTTGAATATTTGCTTGAGGCGATCGATCGCGAGCGTCTCCACCACGTCGACATACTCGCACCCGCCGTAGTACCGCTTGCCCGGATAGCCCTCCGCGTACTTGTTGGTCATGATGCTGCCCATCGCTTCGCGCACCGCTTTGCTCGCGTAGTTTTCGGATGCGATGAGTTCCAGGTTCTCGCGCTGACGGCGATCCTCGTCTTGAATCGCCGCGTACACCTGCGGATCCTCGGCTTCGATGTGGCTCAGGCTCAGAATTTGCATGATGGACTTTCTTCGGCGGCGGTTGATTTTGCCATGCGGGCGGGGCCGCGGCGTCTTACGGTTTGAGCAGGTTTTCCGGCGTCACGGCGTCCGTGACTTCGCCGGTTTCGATCGCTTTGAGCGTGCGTTCGCGCTGCGCGTCCGTGTATTCGAAAAGTTGCTCCACGCGCCATGCATGGCGGCCGCCGTCGAAACCGGTGTTCATAAATACCTCGACCAAGCGTTCGAGCATTTCCCAACCGGTGAGCCGTTCGGAGAGGGCGATGACGTTTGCGTCGTTGTGGCGGCGCGCGAGTTCGGCCTGCAGCGGATCGAAGACGGCGGCGCAGCGCACGCCGGGAACTTTGTTGGCCGCCATCGCGATGCCCAAACTCGATCCGCAAACGACGATGCCGCGCTCCGCTTGGCCGGACGCAACGGCTTCGCCGACGGCGTACCCGAATTGCGGATAGTCAACCGGCACCTCGTCACACGTGCCGTAATCGAGAATGCTGTGCCCTCGTGCGCGCAGCATTTGCGCGACGCGATTTTTCACCTCGAAGCCGGCGTGATCGGCTCCCATTGCAATGACCATGTTAGCGCAGGGCCTTCCCTCATGCAGTCGAATCGCAGCCGCCTATGAAGCTGGCGTGCTCGAGTACCGCGTTCGACGAACAGTTGCGAAGCCAGCGGCTCACGCAACTGGAATGGATCGATCTCTGCGCGCACGAGCTGGCAGCGGACGGCGTGGTTTTTGACGTCCGGCATTTTCCGCGGACCGATACGGACTACCTCGCCCAGATCAAGAAGATGGCGGTCGATCTCGGACTGAGCGTTGCGGCGCTGCGCCACGACGGCTTCTTCGATGCCGGGCAGGCGCGAATGGAGCAGGCGGTAGAGATGGCGCTCGCACTCGGAGCGCCGCTGCTTTGCGCACCGCTTCCACCCGAAACGCAGGAGAGCTGGACGCAGGTGCAAGCCCGGCTCGGCGAGGCCACCTCGATTGCAAAGCGCTTCAACGTGACGCTTGCGCTTCGCAACGTGCCGCACACGCACGCCGCCACGACGCACGACATGAAACGCGTCTCGAAAGAGGCGGACTCGGCGTGGCTGCGATACGGCCCGGACCTGTGCGGGTTCGATGCGGCGAGCCGGCCGCAGGAGCTTCTCGGGAAATGCGTCCTGGCATGGTACGACGCCCGAAGGGGCGGCGAAGAGGTACGGGAAACCGCTAGATTGCTCGCTGGTTTCCGCGGCTTTTTGGTTCTCGACGATGGGCAGGGCACCGGGACCATCGAATCAATCGGCGCGGCAATGCGCGCCTGGAACGGGGCGCGGGTGCTAGACTAGGGGCAAGCGCCCCGGAGAGGCGCGACGCATGCTCGAACAATCGAACGTGGCGGCTTCCGCGCGGTCTTTGCCGACCGGCACGGTTGCGTTTTTGTTCACGGATATCGAAGGCAGCACCCAGCGCTGGGAAACGCATCGCGCCGCAATGGCGCGCGCGATCGAACGGCACGATGCGCTGCTGCAGGAAAACATCGACGCGCACGACGGTTACACGTTCAAACGCATGGGCGACGCATTTTGCGCGGCCTTCCGAACGGCGCCGGATGCAATCGCGGCGGCATGCGATGTCCAGCGCGCGCTGAGTAAGGAAGATTTCAGCGCGGTCGACGGTTTGAAAGTCCGCATGGCGGTTCACGTCGGCCAGGCGGACGAGCAGAACGGCGACTACTTCGGTCCGACGGTCAACCGCGTTGCGCGCCTGATGGGCATCGGATACGGCGGACAGGTGCTGGTGTCGGGTGCGGCCGCGGATCTCGCGCAAGGGGAGATGCCGGCGCAGACGGCGCTGCGCGACCTCGGGCTGCATCGCCTTAAAGATCTCGCGCATCCCGAGCAGGTCTACCAACTCGTTGCCCCGGACCTCGCGCAAAAATTCTTTCCGCTGCGTTCGCTCGATGCGCTGCCGAACAATCTTCCGCTGCAACTCACCTCGTTCGTCGGGCGAGAGGACGAAATAGAGCGCGTGCAGTCCTTCATGGAGACGCATCGGCTCACGACGCTCCTGGGAACGGGCGGCGTCGGCAAGACGCGCCTCGCGCTCCAAGTCGGCGCCGACATGCTCGACCAGTACGACGGCGGCGTGTGGTTTATCGAACTCGCGCCGCTTTCCGACGGAACGCTGATCCTGAACGAACTGGCGCCGCTCTTCGGCGTCGAACCGAGCGGAGACCGGCCGCTGCTCGACGCACTGCTCGCTGCGCTCCGCCCGAAACACGCGCTGCTCATCATCGACAACTGCGAGCATCTGGTCGATCCGGCAGCGGAGATCGTCGAAAAGATCCTGCGCGGGTGCCCCAACGTTCGCGTGCTCGCGACAAGCCGCGAAGCGTTGAAAATCGCCGGTGAAACCGTGCATCGCGTCTCCAGCCTCGATGAATCGGCGGCAATCGCGCTCTTTGCGGACCGCGCGCAAGCCGCAACGGACTCATTCGTTTTGAGCGACGCCAACCGCGACACCGTCGGGAAGATCTGCCGGCGCCTCGACGGCATCGCGCTCGCAATCGAACTTGCCGCGGCACGCGTGCGAGCGGTCGACGTCGACGAGCTCTTCGCGCGGCTCGACGAGCGCTTTCGCATTCTGACCGGCGGAAGCCGCACCGCGCTCCCGCGCCAGCAAACGATGCGCGCGCTGATCGATTGGAGCTACGATCTCCTCTCACCCCAAGAACAAGTGCTTTTGCGGCGCGTTGCGGTCTTCGCGGGCGGATGGACGCTTGAGGCGGCCACGGCCATCTGCGCGGACGAGGAGACGCTGCAATCCTGGGACGTCTTGGATCAGCTCACGTCACTGGTCGATAAGTCGCTGGTCGTCGCGGAGATCGGCATTGCTGCCGCCGGCTCGCGAGTGCGGTACCGCTTGCTCGAGTCGACGCGCCAGTACGCCGCGGAAAAACTGGAAGCGAGCGGCGAGCGCGACCGTTTGCGTCGACTGCACGCCGAATACTTCATGCATTTCGCGCAGCGCTCGGAGGAGCAGTGGAGCAAGACGCCGTCTCGCACCTGGCTGCCCCCGGTCGACGCGGAAATCGACAATTTCCGCGCCGCCCTGGATTGGGCGCTGGCCGAACGGCAGGATGCGGAGATCGGCGTGCTTCTCGCCGCGCATCTGTGGGCGTTTTGGCATCTGCGAAGCCCCGCCGAAGGACAGCGCCAAATGAATGGGGCGCTCGAGCTGCGCGAGCGAGTCTCACCGCCGGCACTGGCGCTTCTCTGGTTTGCACACAGCGCCGTAATCGCGGGCTCCGATTGGATGCGGATGCGCGACTCGGCGCTGCTCGCCAAAGAAGCCTTCGAACGGCTCGGCGATACCGCCGGGGCGATGCGCGCCGAAATATTGCGCGGCGAGGCGCTGACGCGCCTGCTGGTCGCCGACGAGTCGAGGGATGTGCTCACGCAGGCACATCTGTTCTTTACCGAACGCGGCGAGGCGGGATGGGCAAATCAGGCGCTCATCGCGCTCGCGCGAAACGCAACGTGGGCGGGTGATTGGGTGGTGGCGAGGGAGCGCTATAACGAAGCCGTTGCGCAAGCGCGGCTGTTAGGTGACGAGTCCACCGTGAACATCGGCCTGAACAATTTAGCGGAAACGGAGTACAACTCCGGAAACGTGGCGCGCGCCATCGAAATCTCGCGCGAATTGCTCGCTCGAGAACGCGAAGCCGGTCAGAGCGCAAGCCTGGTCTTTACGATGGCGAACCTCAGCGCGTACCTCATCGCAACCGGCCAGTTGGATGAGGCGTACGTACTGGCAAACGAAGCGCTCCGCAAAGCCGTCGACGTGCAGATACCCGTCGTGCTGGCATGTTCTATTCAGCATCTGGCGACGATCGCGGCGATGCGAGGCGATCACCGGCGCAGCGCGTTGCTCCTCGGTTTTACCAATACAATATTGAGGTCATCCTCGCTGCCGCGCGAAAAAACCGAGCAGATGGAATACGATCGCACGATGAGTGCGATTGAGAGCGCCCTGGGACAAGCGCAGGCGGCGGAGCTGCTCAAACGCGGCGAAGCGATGACGCAGGACCAAGCCGCGAGCGAAGCGCTCAGCATTTGAGGAACGCCGACCGCACGTGGCATTTTCCGCACGAGGTTCCGAACCTGCGTTCTCGCAGGTGGGTGC
The DNA here is from genome assembly GCA_035279385.1 of Vulcanimicrobiaceae bacterium. Taxonomy (GTDB): domain Bacteria; phylum Vulcanimicrobiota; class Vulcanimicrobiia; order Vulcanimicrobiales; family Vulcanimicrobiaceae; genus DATGJX01. Next base: position 18,370 of record DATEHZ010000149.1, read on the forward strand.
GGCCCGGGCGCCAGTCCCGCAGCCGTAAAGGCCGGGCGGAACTGTCGTGACCGGAGCTGATGCTCCCTAGGTTATCTCGTTGGTCCAGCACCTATGGTGCGGTGCGCGCCATGCGCAGTCGACGCTCCCACTGTACCATCGCGGTCAAGTCTTGACAGCGACCCTTAATGTCGTGACGGAACGGCATGATTTCCGTTCCTGCGGCCGCTCGCTCGGACTATCTGCTTGCGCGCGAGTATCTCTCGCGCGACGGGAGCGAGCGGCGTTTGTTCGAGCGACTCGATCGCAGTGCGCGCCGCTTTCATCTGCACGTCAATCATCGCAACGACGATCATTTCGATCCGAACACCGATACGATCGCATGGGATCCGTATAGCGCGCTGCGCACGACGCGCGGCGGGACGCAGTCGCCGGCGCTGGGACTCGGACACGAAGTCGCGCACGCCGTCGAAGCCCCGCGGCGAGAAGCGGCGCTGGCATCGCGAGCGCTTGCCGCGTATGACGACGCGGAAGAGCGGCGCGTTATTCGCGGCAGCGAACGGCATGCAGCTCGCACCCTGGGCGAAGGTGTAAGATTCGATCATCGCGGGCGTACGTACCGCGTGCCGACGCCGGTTTCTCGCTGAATCGCGTTGGGTACACGTGCAGCGAGTTCGAGCACAGACATGGAACAGCGAAAAGAACGAGACCTCGTCGGTCATCCCAGCGACTACGGCAGCCGAACGCTTCCCGGCGAAGACGAGCGCCTGGAGTCCGAGGACATCGGCCGGACTGCGGACGGGGAACCGCGCGAAGATCGGGGGACGGCGGACTCCGCGATCAGCCGCGAGGACGGCGGCAAGTAAAACGGCATCGAGGAGCCGCGCACACGCGGCTCCAATGCCCAAGCATGCCCCTTTCGCTCTCTCTTAGCACGCTCGAGCTTCCGCTCGTTCATCCGTTTACTATTGCGCGCGGCACCGAAAAAGTGGCGCCTACGGCCGTGTTCCGCCTGGACTGGAACGGCCTGGAAGGCCTCGGCGAGTCCGTGCCGATTCTGCGCTATCACGAATCCGTCGAAAGCGTTATCGCGTATTACCGCGAGAATCCGGTGCGCGGCGACGATCCGTATCTGCTCGACGATCTGCTGACGGACGAGATTCCGGTTGCGGCGCGGTGCGGGCTCGATATCGCGCTGCACGATCTCATCGGCAAAGACTGCGGCAAACCGCTCTATCGTCTGCTCGGTCTCGATCCCGCGAAAACGCCGGTCACGTCATTTACGATCGGCATCAGCGATCGCGAAACGACGCTGCAGAAAGTCGCCGAGATCGGCAGCCACCCGGTGATGAAGGTGAAACTGGGTCTGGGCAGTGTGAAGCAGGAGGTCGAAACTATCGAACTCATCCGCTCCAAATACACCGGCACGATTCGCATCGATGCGAACGAGGGCTGGAGCGCCGAGCAAGCCGTCGAGGTGCTGCGCGAGATGGAACGCTTCGAGATCGAGTTTTGCGAGCAGCCGATCGAGGCCGGTCACCCCGAGCAGCTGCGCTACGTCAAAGAACGCTCGAAGATCCCGATCGTCACCGACGAAGATTCGCTCACCGCGGAAGATCTGCCGAAACTCTACGGCTGCGTCGACGGCATCAACGTCAAACTCGTGAAATGCGGCGGCATTCGTGCCGGTATCAAGATGATTCACACGGCGCGCGCGCTCGGCATGAAAGTCATGCTGGGCTGCATGGTCGAGAGCCAAATCTCCGCGACTGCAGCCGCGCAAATATCGCCGCTGGTCGATTGGGCCGATATCGACGGTCCGTTCCTCACCAAGGACGATCCGTTCTCGGGCATCACCTATCGCGACGGAAAAATCGTGCTGCCCGAAGGTCCGGGGCTCGGCGTTCGAGAGAAAGCCGGCGTTGCATAGCGTGCGGCGGCGCTACGCCGTTCTCGCGCCCGGCTGTTTCGCGCAAAACGCCAAGACGGCCCACGGCGTCATCCGCTACGGCGGCGACGACACCGTCGCCGTCATCGATCCGTCGTGCGCGGGCAAACGCGTACGCGATGCCGTGCCGTATCTGGACTGCGACGCGCCGATCGTCGAAAACACGGCGCAGGCGCTGCCGTACGCGCCGACCGCACTGCTCATCGGTACCGCACCTAAAGGCGGAAAACTTCCACCGGATTGGCGCGCGCAGGTGCTCGCCGCAATCGAAGCGGGGCTCGAGATCGTGAACGGGCTGCACGACATGTTCGCGGACGATGCCGAGTTCGCAGCCGCCGCGCAAAAGCATAACGCACGCATTTGGGACGTGCGACGCCCGCCCGGCGTACCGCTTTTTACGGGCGAGGTGTACGGCGTGCGTGCGCCGATCGTGCTCGCGGTCGGCAACGATTGCTCGGTCGGGAAAATGACCGTCATGCTCGAGCTCGCGCGCGCGGCGAAAGAGCAAGGCCGCCGCGCCGAATTCGTCGCGACGGGCCAAACCGGCATCATGATCGCCGGATGGGGCATCGCCGTCGATCGCGTCATCTCCGATTTCGCCACCGGCGCGGCAGAGCAGATCGTGCTCGAAGCGGCGCGCCGCGATCCCGACTACATTCTGGTCGAAGGCCAGGGCGGCATCAATCATCCGGCTTACGCGCCGGTGACGCTCTCGCTGATGTTCGGCGCCGCGCCGGACGCGCTCGTCCTCGTGGTCGATCCCAAACGCGATCGCATCGAAACCTACGATACGCCCACGCTTTCGTACCGCGCGCTGATCCGCACGTACGAATCGCTGTGCGCGACGGTAAAACCGGCGCGCGTCGCCGGCATCGCCCTCAACACGCACGGCCTGAGTGACGCGCGCGCGCGCGAGGAGATCGAACGCGCGCGCACGGAAACGCAGCTTCCGGCGGACGACGTCGTTCGCTTCGGTCCGCACGCGTTGTGGGCTGCGCTCGAACCGAACATACAAAAAACCGCGCCGCTTTCCGCAGAGGTCAACGCATGAAGCTTTATCGCATCGTCGCGCTCGCGCTCGCATGCACGCTGGCATTTGCCGCCTGCTCGCGCACGGGAGGCGTCACGGGCCCGGGCGGACACAATCCGTGGACGCAGCCCGGCGTCCTGCGCCTCGGCGAGCCGGACGAACCGGACAGCATCAATCCGCTTTTCGGCCATACCGTCGCATGCGATGAAGCCGCGACGATGATCTTCTCGTACCTGATGCGTTACGACGACAACGGAAACTTCATTCCGGACCTCGCGACGCAAATACCGAGCTACGAAAACGGCGGCATCAGCAAAGACGGCAAGACGATTACGTTCCATATCCGCAAAGACGCCAAGTGGTCCGACGGCGTACCGCTGACCGCGAAAGACTGGATGTTCACCTACAAGGCGGTGAACAATCGGAGCAACAACATCAAGGCGATGTACGGATGGGATGACATCGCCTCGGCGCAGGCGCCCGATCCGTACACCATCGTCGTGCATCTCAAGAACCCGAACTCGACGATCATGGGGATCTTCGCGATGGGCGGCAACGCGTATCCGCCGCTTCCGGCACATCTGCTCGCACAATATCCGGACATCAACCGCGTTTCGTTCAACCAACATCCCGTCTCGAGCGGCCCGTACGTGCTCAAACAGTGGAACCATGGCGCGAGCCTTATCTTCGTGCCGAATCAGTACTACTTCCGCGGCGCACCTAAACTCAAGGAAGTGGTCTGGAAAGTCATACCCAACGTCAACACGCTTTTCCAGCAGCTGCAGACGCACGAGATCGACGTCTACTCCGACGTCGACCAATTGCACATTCCTTCACTGGCCTCGCTCAAAGGGTACACGGTCACGCACCGCCTTATCGCGAACTGGCGCCACATGATGATGAACACGTCGCGTCCGCTGCTGCACGACGTGCGCGTCCGCCAAGCCATCGCTCAAGGCATCGATTGGAAGCACATCAACGACACGATTTACCACGGCTACAACGAGCTTGCGGTAAGCGACGTCTTCCCGCAGTCGTGGGCGGCGCCGAACATCCCCCCGTATCAATACGATGCGCCTAAAGCCAAGCAATTGCTGGCGGATGCGGGCTGGCAGATGGGTTCCGACGGCTGGCTGCACAAGGGCAGCCAAACGCTGCAGCTCTCCATCTCCACCAATACCGACAACCAGCCGAACAACCAAGCCGAGGTACAAATTCAGAGCGCGCTCAAACAGCTCGGCATCGACATTCAAATTCGCAACTATCCGACCAGCTTACTGTTCGCGCAAGACGGGCCGCTCTACAAGGGCAACTACGATCTCGAATGGTCCGTCGCGACGAACGCCCCGGATCCGGATAATTCGGGCAACTGGAACAGCAAATACATTCCCCCCAACGGCGGCAACACGGCATGGTTGAAAGATCCGATCGTCGATCAAACGTCGTCGCAAGCGCTGCTCACGTACGATCATGCCAAACGCAAAGCACTCTACCAGCGCGAAGAAGAGCAAATTCACAAGGTCGTTCCGGCCGTGTTCTTCTATTGGGAGAACGCGTACACCGCAACCAACACGGATTTGAAGAATTACAAGCCTGCCGCGTTTATTGCGGACATGTGGAATTGCTGGGAATGGCAGATCTGAGTCCCCGCGTCAATCGACGATGCTAGCGATTCGTACCGGCGCCGACGACCTTGCAACCTTGACGTTCGAGCCGGCGCGCGAAGGCGTCTTGAGTTGGAACACGTTTTCGGAGAGCGGCACGATCGCGTTTCGCCTGCTGCGCGCGCATATGCCGGCGACGCCGTGGCTCACGCACGTCGAGTGGAGCGCGGAAGGACGCCAATCGTTCAGTCCGCAGCATGAAGACGTGCGCGTCGACGTCGACGTGATCCGCAGCACGCAGCCGTTCGACGGCATCGAGGTGCGCGCGAAGGACGTCGAATTCAAAGCCGTGGCGTTTGCGACGCCCGTGCGCAACGAGCCGTCGATGCCGTATATGGGGCAGGCCCGCATCCTCGACGTGCCGGCGCGCTCGCAGTACGTCGTGGAGGGCGAACGCGGCTGGTGCAGCGCCACGAGCCTCTCGATGCTCAACGCCTATTTCGGACTGGATTACGACGTGCCGGCGACCGCGCGTGCGGTTTTCGATCGCGCGTACAACGGCACGGGAAACTGGTCGTTCAACGTCGCGTTCAGCGGAAATCTCGGGCTGCGCGCTGCAGTCGTGTACCTGCGCAATCTCGATCACGCGCAGCGCCTCATCGAAGCCGGCATACCGATCGCGATTTCCTACAGTTGGAGCGGAAACGAACTGCCCGGCGCGCCGCTCGAGCACTCCGACGGGCATCTGGTCGTTCTGTGCGGTTTCACCGCAAACGGCGACTGTGCCGTCAACGATCCGGCCGCGCCGAATCTACGCGTCGTGTATCCGCGCGCCGCGCTCGAACGCATCTGGCTGCGCAACAACGGCGTCGCGTACGCGGCGGCGCCGGCCGGACTCGATTTCGTCTCCATCGTGAACGCTTAAGCCGTGCAGCCGCAGGACCGTTTGACCTGGACCGTGCGCGACGACGTGCCGCTGCACATCGCGCTCGTCGAGCCGGAGATTCCCCCCAACACCGGTAACGTCGCGCGCCTGTGCGCCGCAACGGGATGCCAACTGCATCTCGTCGAGCCGCTCGGCTTTCGCATCGACGATCGCGAACTCAAGCGCGCGGGCCTTGATTACTGGGAGCACTTGGGGGTTGCGCTTCACGGATCGCTCGATGCGTTTCTGACCGCGACGGCGCATCGGCAGCGCTGGTATCTTTCGACGCGCGGCACGCGCTCGTATAGCGATGCGGCGTACGCGTACGGCGACGTCCTGGTCTTCGGCAAAGAAACCAAAGGTTTGCCGCAGGCGCTCATCGACGCGGACCCGGAGCATGCGCTGCGCATCCCGCAGCGTCCGAGTAGCGTGCGCAGCATCAATCTTTCCACCGCGGTCGGCATCACGACGTATGCCGCGCTCGCCAAACTCGGGTTTCCGGGTTTGCAATGAGCGCGAAGACCGTCGCCGCGATCAATCGTGAGGTCGTGCGCTGCACGAAGTGTCCCGAATTGCGCGTCTACTGCGAGCAGGTCGCGGCGGAGAAAAAGCGCGCGTACCGGGACTGGACGTATTGGGGCAGACCCGTTCCGGCGTTCGGCGATCCGCATGCCCGCGTCGTGCTCGCCGGCTTGGCACCGGGAGCGCACGGGAGCAACCGCACCGGCCGAATGTTCACGGGCGATGCCTCCGGTGATTTTCTCTATCCCGCGCTGCACCGCGCCGGCTTTGCATCGCAGCCGTCGGCTCTTTCCCGGGACGACGGCATGGAATTGCGCGACTGTTTCATCACGGCGGCCCTTCGCTGCGCGCCGCCGCAGAACAAACCCACGCCCGGCGAGCTCCGGCGCTGTTTTCCGTATCTCGTTCGCGAGTTCGAAGCGCTCGATCGCATGCAGGTCGTCGTCGGCCTTGGCGCGA
>DATEHZ010000150.1:0-2853 GCA_035279385.1 Vulcanimicrobiaceae bacterium
TCATATTCGATCTACTTGGTGCACGAACCGATCGTCACGTTCATTCAACACTCGGTTCGGCTCGGGTTCGCGCAGCAGATGCTTGTGAGCTACGGAGCGGCGCTGGCGTGCGGCTTTCTCTTCTGGGCGCTGTTCGAACGCGCGTGGATGAGCGGACCGCTCAAGGCCCGCGCGGTCGCGGCGGTGCAGCGCGTGCTCGAACCCCTCGCGCGCAGCATCGACGTTCCGGCGCGCGTCGCTTTCGGCGAAGCGCCGGTCGCGCTAGAACAACCGGTCCTGCGAGGGGCGAGCCCGGCGCTTCATGCCGAGGAGCTCGCTAAATAGTTCGGCGTTGCGTGCGGCGTTGCCGCGCGCGTGGTTGTTGAAAAACGCGTAGGTCGTCTCGGCTTGCTCGTCGATCTCCGCGACGCGATTGGTCCACGGCGCGAGTTCTTGCGCGCTATAGTCGTACTCGTACCGCGTCCGGTTGTCGCCCGTCCACCATTTTGACGCGTTGCGCCCGTGAAATCGGACGTAGCCGACCTTGCCGGTGACCTCGGTGCTCGGGCGCATCAGCGTCTCGTAGCTCGGCATGTCGACGTTGCACCATCCGACGCCAAGTTCGCACAGCAACTCGAAGTAGCGCGGCGTCTGCCACTCGCGGTTGCGGAACTCGGCCACCAGCGCCAGCGGCTGCAGCGCCTCAACCGCCGCGCGCAGGTACTCTTCGGTCCGGCCGTTCGGTTTGAACGCGTTCGGAAACTGCAGCAGCCCGCAGCCGAATTTTCCGGCATCGACGATGGGCGCGACGCTTTCCACGAACGTGCGCGCGTCGCCGTGCACGCGCGCCATGCCGGCTTCGGGCGGATGCGACACCGTCTGCGGAACCTTGAAGCAAAAGCGAAAGCTGCCCGGCGTTCGCTCGTTCATGCGCGCGATCGTCTGCTTCTGCAATACGCCGTAGTACGACGCGTCGATCTCGACGGCCTCAAAGCAGTTCGCGTAGTACGGCAGCATCTCGTTCTGCCGGATCGTCCCCGGATAAAAAGGCCCGATCCAGTCTTTGTACGAGAACCCGCACGTGCCGACGTAAATCACTGAGCCTTCCCGTACCGTACCCGGCGCCGTTGGTCCTATCGCCCCGATGCTGCAGGTCCTACAAACGCGTTTTGCACTCTGTTTCACTGCTTGCGTAAGGTCCGCTTGTTCTTTTCGGGAGAGAACAGATCATGAGCTTCGTACGTCATTCTTCGGCGGCTGCTTTTGCGGTGGCCGCTCTTATACTTTCCGGCTGCGGCGGTTCGGGCGAAGGCAAGACTACGGGCGCCGTTCCCTTACCGGTTCAGAGCGGTGCATCGGCCAAAACTGCGAGGCTTTCTCTAAATGCGACGGGTACGCCGCAATCGCTACCGTCCATCGGCGGTATCTCGTCGAGCATCCTCCTGCCCGCCAACAATGCCGCTTCCAACGCCACGCTCGCTATTACGCTTTCAACGAGCGCACCGCCGGTCCGGAACGGCATTCCGGCAAAATCGGCGCAGGGGCTGCTGTACTTCACGATGCAGCCGTCCGGCAATACGACGTTCGACGGCGCGCCGAAGATCGCCATGACGATGCCCTCGGCCCCGCAAAGCCAAGGAGCGTTCTACGCATGGATATACAACGTCTCAACCAGGACGTGGACTGACTTCGGCTCCATGACGGTTTCCGGAACGCAAGTCACGTTCGGCGGAGCCACGCAAAAGCTTACGCTCGACGCAAATGCGCAATATGTCGTGGTTCCGTTCACAGCGGCACCGTTTGCATCTTGTCCCACGCCCGGTCCGACGCCGACACCCACACCGACCCCCGTTCCCGTCGCCGGCAACTTTTATCTTGCTACCAATACGTTTGATAACCTCGGCAATTATTTGAGCGCATCCGTGCTCGGCTACGATGAAGCCACGGGGCAGCAGAAGTCTGCGTTGAATCTCGGCTATGGAGCCGGGACTATTCCATTCAGTACCACGCTTTCGAGCAATGCCGCGTTACTGTACGTCACGGCCGCGACTTCCTCGACCGTAACGAATTCCTTCACGTCGAGCATTCCGATTCCGGGCTTAACCATCATCAACACGGCCACGAACACGATCGCACATCAAACAACGATTGCCGGGAACGTGTTCGGCGGTACCCTTAGTGCGGACCAGACGCGCTTCTACGGCGTCGGCTACGATTCGGCGTCGGGTAAATTCGTCGTTTTTGTGTTCGACGCGTCGACGGGAAACGAACAGCAGACCATACCGCTGCCGTCCAGCGCTCAGGTTCCAAGATGGATCGTCGTGAATAACGCTGCGACCACGGCATATGTCACTGACGTTAATTCGCACGACGTCTATACGGTAGACTTGACCGCCGGCACGGCAAGCCTGCTGTACGCGGAGACCCAGCAAAACGATTTACCGCTTTCCAACATCGCGCTGGATCCGACTGAGTCGAAGTTGTATCTCGGTGAATTCGCGAGAGTTCTCGTGCTAAATCCAGTAACCGGCGCGGTCCTCAAGAGCATTACCCCGCCCGGCGGCGCGAATTTTTACAGCATGACGCAGTCGGACGACCGCAAGACGATCTTGACGACGGACGCATTGAATCAAAGCCCGTTCAACGGCTCGAGCGTCATTTCGACCGCCTCCGATGCCATAACGACCAGCTTCACCTTTTCGCAGACCTTGGACGACGCCGTCCTCAACGCGAACGGATCGCTCGCACTGCTTTGGCAGCTTTCGTTCAACGCGTTTCCGATAAGCTCGTACGCAATTCCATCGGGGACGCTGTTCTATACCGTCACTACTCCATCCAACGTCATCGTCGAATCGGCGGCGGCACAATAAATAC
>DATEHZ010000151.1:0-3991 GCA_035279385.1 Vulcanimicrobiaceae bacterium
GACCGCGACCTGCGTCCAGCCGGCCGGAACCATGACGTCTTTGGCTTCGAAAATGACCGAGCCGTCGGGGTTGACGATGCGTGAGGTGCGGGGTTCGAAGGTCAGACCGGCGTAGGGGGCGCCGGGGGCCGAGTAGGTGCGGCGAAATTTCATCGAGGCTCCTTCCTCCGATGCGTGGAGGACCCGTTCACTTCGAGCGTGTTAAATCGAACACCTGTTCGGTAATACGGGGCTTTCGCGGTGATAGAGTGCCCATAAATTGTACTACCGGGGTGTGGGAGATACAAGATATAGTATTTGCCCCCTTGTGTGCAAGATGTTGACAACGAAAATTTCCTGTGCACCTTACCGCTTGGTTTGGTGGAAAAGGTGAGTCCTGCGTGCACTCCTTGTGGAAACTTCCGAGGATAGCGGGGAAAAGTGGCCCAATCGCCGCTAGAATGCTCGGACCGGATCGCTTCGCACCACGCCTTCACGACATACCGCTGGCCGAACTGGCGGCCCTCGGCATACGCGGGCTTATCGTGGACCTCGACAACACGCTGCTCGGCTTTCGCGAGACCGAACTGGCGGCCGAACACCTTGCCTGGGTAGAAGAGGCGCACGAGCGTGGTTTTGCGATGGTGATGGTTTCGAACAATTTCAGCGAGCGCGTTCGCGGTATCGCGGCGCAACTGCGCATTGAATGTATTCCGAACGCGCTCAAACCGCTGCCGTTCGGGTTTTGGCGCGCCATGAACCATCTGCAATTACCGCGCAAACATATAGCCGTCGTCGGCGACCAACTGTTCACCGACGTGCTCGGTGCAAAACTCAGCGGCGGCTTGTATACGATACTCACCGAACCCATCGAGAACAAAGACTTCGCGATCACCACGATGTTCCGGTTCCTCGAGCGCCTGATGCTTCCGGAGCGGCGGCGTTGAAGCTGGCGCTCATCGGCGATCCGGTCTCGCACAGCCGCAGTCCGCGGCTGCATCGCGGCTTCATGGAAGAAGCCGGCATCGAAGACGGCAGTTACGTGGCGATTCGCGTTCCGAGGGGCAACGGCATCGACGTCGTGCGGCGGATGCGCATGGACGGCTACGTCGGCGTGAACGTAACCACGCCGCTCAAAGAAGAAGTGATGCGCGCGTGCGACGAGATCACCGAAGAAGCACAGCTCGCGCAGTCCGTCAACGCGATTTTCTTCGGACGCACGATTCTGGGTCACAACACCGACGGCATCGGCGCTCGCGTCGCGCTCGAAACAATTCTCACGCAGCCGGTCGCGCTGGAGCGCATCGGCGTGCTCGGCACCGGTGCGACGGCGCGTGCGATTCTCGCACAACTGCGCGAAACGGATGCGTACGCGTTCGTCTGGGGGCGCGACGAGCAGAAGGTGCGCGAGACGTGCGAACGCTTCGAAGCCAAGCCCTGGCCCGACGATTCGCCGGAGATCGTCATCTCGACGCTTCCGAGCGGCGTGAAGTTGCCGGAAGCGCTCGTCGAGCAGCTGCTGGCGGCGGATTGCGTGATGGACACGAACTACGGCGAGCGTTCGACGCTCGAGCGCCAAGTGCACCGCGAGATCGTCAAAGGCGACCTGATGCTCGAAGCGCAGGCGCGCGCGTCCTTCGATTTTTGGCTCGCGCACGCGCAAGCGCTCGTTACGGAAGAACTCTAAGCGGGCGCAAGCCAGCGCGCGATATTTCGCGCAAAGTCCTTGAAGATCTCCGCGGGTTCGTCCGCGTATCCGCTCAGGCGTCCGTCCTCGAATTGATGCAGGCATGACGTCGCGACGGCGCGTCCGCACCGGCGTCCGTCGTTGCAGCGCTCGTCGTCGATGGCGATCGCGATATTGGATGCGCCGGGTGCTCCGTTTCCCGAAACGGCGATCACGCGCGCGAACGGCGCGTACGGCGGAACCGAAAGCGCCGCTTCGTGCGCGCTTGCGGGAAAATATTCGATGACGCCGCTGGGAGAACGCTGCGTGCGCAGCAATTCGTGCACCGGTTCGAGAGGGACGATGCGCTCGTAGCCGCCGGTTTTTTGCACGCGTTTGAACGGGCCGCGAAAGCCGCGCCGGCGCAGTTGGCGATTGTACGTGCGGAAGTGATTCACCAGGCCCAGGCTGCCGAGATTGAGCAGCGAGAGACCGACGTTTTCACGATCGCGCGAAGTGAACACGCCTCCGCCGCGTTCGCGAAACCGCAAAATGCCGCGTACGTCTTCGGGTGCCAAACCGTTTCCGCGATCCGCCGCGAAAAGCCAGAGCTCGTCGAATTTGGACGAGTCGAGTGTCGAGAGCACGGGATCGCTGCCGTCGTTCTGCGGTTCTCGATTGCGCGCTACGACGTCGTGGCCTTCGCTGCGCAAAATGGAAACGAGGGTCGAGAAGCGGCCGATGTGCCATTCCCCGTCGCCCTCACAAAGCGTCGTCTGGACGAGAATCGTCGCCATAGTAGCGATAACGCGAACGCGAGCCGCCGTGTTCCAATACGAGGGCAAGCGAGCGTAAAATTCGGAGAGGGGGAGATTCGAACTCCCGAGACGCTCATCACGTCTGCTCGCTTTCCAAGCGAGTGCATTCGACCACTCTGCCACCTCTCCAGAATTCGCGTTGCGAATTCTGGAGCCGTTTAACCGGCGCATCCGCGCTACGCGCTGCGCGCCCCCATCGGCAAAGCCGCCGGGGCCCCCGGCCTTCGGCCCACTCGCATACGCTAGTGGTCAGCCCCGTCGATTAGGCGGGCGTGCCGGAAATGCCTTGCGATACTCCGGTGCGCCGGGCCAGGATGTCCTCGAATTCGGAGGCCGGCAGCGGGCGGCCGAAATAGAAGCCTTGCGCGAACTGCGTGCCGCAATCGCGCAGAAAATGCCACTGTGCGTCGGTCTCTACGCCCTCGGCGACGACTTTTAGGCCGAGTGCGTGCGCCATGGCGATAATCGCCGACACGATGGCCAGATCGTTCGCGTCTTCGGGAATATCGCGCACGAACGACTTGTCGATCTTCAGGACGTCGATCGGAAAGCGCTTGAGATAGCTCAGCGACGAATAGCCGGTTCCGAAGTCGTCCAGTGAGAGACCGATGCCGAGCGACTTGAGTTGACGCATCACGCCGACGCTTTCCTCGGCGTTGTGCATCGCAATCGTTTCGGTGATCTCGAAGTCCAGATCGCTCGGGTCCAGGCCGCTCGTCGAGAGCGCCTCCTCGACCTGCTTGATGAGATTGAAGTGCAGAAACTGGCGGCCGGAGAGATTGACGGCCAGGCGCAGGCGCGTGCGGAAGAGCTGCTGCCAGCGGCGCACTTGTTCGGCCGCTTCACGCATCACCCACTGGCCCAGTTGGATGATGAAGCCCGAGGTTTCCGCATGCGTGATGAAGGTCTCCGGCATCGCGATCGTCTGATCGCGCTGGGGCCAGCGGCACAGTGCTTCGACGCCGATAATCTCCCCGTCGCCCAAATTCACGACCGGTTGATAAAACAGCTTGAACTCACCGTAATTCAGCGCGTTGGCCAGGCGCTGATGCATCGGAACCAGGCGGTAGCTCACAGGAGTTTTAGGTTGGCTACGTTAGGTCGTTCGGCCTACCTGGTAGGCGTAAAGCGCTGAAAAAATCGATACGCGCCGCCTCCTCCGCGAGGTCGGTACTGACAAACGCTTGCTCCAGGTTCACGCCTACGGCGGAGAGGCCGTGGCGTTCCATCAGCACGATGTCGACGCCGCGCGCAAACTGCGCGGCGGTCACGTCCGCCAGTTCTTGCGAGCCGGGGGCGCGGTACGGCGTCCAGGCGACGTCGCCCAGCGTTTCCCGCGCGCCCACCGTGTCGCGTTCGAAGACGCGTCCGAGTTTCGAGCAGACCACGCAAAACGTCGGATGCGTGTGAATCACGCAGCCGATGTCGGGCCGTACGGCGTACGCCGCGACGTGCAGCGGCAACTCGCTGGTCGCGCGCAGCGCGCGGTCGCGCGGCATGCCGGACCCGTCGGTGCGCACCAAATCGC
>DATEHZ010000152.1:0-25329 GCA_035279385.1 Vulcanimicrobiaceae bacterium
CCGCAATCGCGAACGCGTCGACCGCGTCTGCGCCCAGGGGGTAAAGGAAGCCCCGACCCCCGCGCAACTCGCCGCCGTCTCGGAGGTCGTCATCACCTGCGTCCCCGATGCGCCGCAGGTCGAGGAAGCGCTCTTCGGGGCGGACGGAGCGGCGGGGGCGGCCGCGCCGGGCACGACCTTCATCGACATGTCGACCATTTCGCCCATTGCGTCGCGCGCCATCGCGCAGCGCCTGCAGGCGAGCGGCCACCGTTTCCTCGATGCTCCGGTGAGCGGTGGTCCGGTTCGGGCCGCCTCGGGAACACTAACTATCATGGTTGGCGCGGATCCGGAAGATTACGCCCGTGTCGAAGCAGTGCTGAGCGCAATGGGTACTCCGCACCATGTCGGCGCGGTCGGCTTGGGTGAGACGGTCAAACTGGTGAATCAGCTGATTATTTCGAACGTGATGATCGCCAATGCGGAAGCGCTCGCGTTCGCGCGCAAGGCCGGAGCGGACCTTGGTGCGGTTCGAGCAGTCCTATCGACGGCGACCGCTTCGAACTATTTACTCGAACAATGGTTGCCGAAAACGTGGTTTGCAGGTACGTTTGAGGGAGGTTTCGCTCTCGATCTGCTTCGGAAGGATTTGGGGGCGGCGCTCGATGCGGCGCGTGCGATGAAAGTGCCTTTACCGGCCTCGGCATTCGCGTATCAGCTCTATACACTGCAGTCCGCTGAAGGAGACGGTGCCCTCGACTATAGCGCGGTCGCCAAGTTCTATGAGCACGTCGTTGGAGAATAGGCGGGGGTCGTTCAACAAACACCCCGACTTCAACAAGAAAATTCTCGTTGTCGAGGACGAGGCTGCGATGCTGCAGACCTTGCGCTACAACCTTGAGCGAAGCGGGTACGCGGTGATCACCGCGAGTGACGGCCGCAGCGCCGTCGCCATGGCCGCGCGCGAGCAGCCCGATCTGGTCGTGCTCGACATCATGCTTCCCGTGCTGGACGGCATCGAGGTCTGCAAGGAGATTCGCAAGACCAGTTCCGTGCCCATCATCATGCTGACGGCCAAAGATCAGGAGATCGACAAGGTCATCGCGCTCGAGCTGGGTGCGGACGATTACGTGACCAAACCTTTTGCGCTGCACGAATTCCTCGCGCGAGTGAAAGCGCGTTTGCGCCGGCCGGCGCCCATCGCGCTGCAAGACCACGATCACGCCATCTCGCTGGGCGGAATCGTACTCGACCCTTCGCGCCAGCATCTCACGGTGCGGGGAAAAGACGTCTCGCTTGCCCCCAAAGAGTTTGCGCTGCTGCGCGTGCTCATGGAAAACGCGGGCCGCGTCGTGACTCGACAGACGCTGCTCGACAAGGTCTGGGGCTACGATTTCGAAGGCGAGCAGCAGACGGTCAGCGTGCACATTCGCTGGCTGCGCGAGAAGATCGAAGAAGACTCGCGTAATCCGCGGCACATCATCACGGTGCGCAGCCGCGGCTACATGTTCAAGGAGTAGTGACCGTAGACGCCTGGATCGCGGCCGCGGGCGCTTTCGTCCTCGGCGTTATCGTCGCGTTCGTTCTGGCATCGAGCGGCAGGCGCGCACACCCGCTGGTCACCGAACCGGAGCCGGAGCCGCACGTTCCTGCGGACGACCGCTTCGACGCGCTGGTGCGCGCCCTTCCGCTCGGCGTCATCATGCTCGATCGCCGCTTGCGCGTGCGGTTTGCGAATCGTGCGGCTGCGGCCATCTTCGGATTCGAACGCCAGCGCGCACGCGGAACGCATCTGATCGCGGCAGTTCCGTCGATCGAGCTCGAGCAGCGCGCGCAGGCCGCTCTGCGCGGCGAAGTTGCCGGCACGCCGATTCACGTTACGGGCAAAACCGTCAACCGCAGCTACGCGGTCTCGCTTTTTCCGCTCGCGCCCGAGAGTCAGGGCGATGAGCCGCCCGAGGTCACGGGCGTGCTGGTCATCGCGGAGGATCAAACGGAATTGCTTGCGCTCGAGCGCGCGCGCCAAGAGTTTCTGACGAACGTTTCGCACGAGCTGCGTACGCCGCTTGCGTCGATCAAATTGATGCTCGAGACCGTTACGCAGTCCGGCGATGACGAAGCGGGCAAAATCTTTTTGCCGCAGGTGTTGGGACAGGTCGATCGCCTCACGACCCTCGTGCAGCGTCTGCTCGAACAGGCGCGGGTGGAGTCCGGCGAACTGGTTCTGCAGATCGCGGAGATCGATCTCGAAGAGGTCGCGCGTCCGATCGTGCAGTCGTTCGCGCCGCAAGCCGCGGCGAAAAACGTGAACTTGGAACTGCGGAGCACGCGACCGGCAATAGTGGAGGCAGACGAACAGCGCCTCTCGCAAGTCTTCGTCAATCTCATCGACAACGCGCTGCGCTTCACGCCGGACGGCGGATCGGTGACCGTTACGCTCGACGTCGACGACGGCTACGCGGTCGTTCGCGTCAGCGACACGGGCATGGGCATTCCGTATAAAGACCTGCCGTTCGTGTTCGAGCGCTTTTACGTCGCCGATCGCTCTCGCACGCGCGGCGTGAGCGGCGCCGGTCTGGGGCTTTCCATCGTCAAGCAGATCGTCGAAGCGCACCATGGAACCGTCGGCGTGGATTCGACGCTGGGCAGCGGCACGGCGTTCACCGTCCGCGTGCCGATGCTCGCCGTCGAATCATGAGTTCTTAAGGTGCGGATAATCGCAGCCTAAGACGCGCGTGTTTCTATGGAAGCATGCATACCACCATCGAGTTCGACGGCTTTGAGGAGTTGCCCGAACTTCGTGCGGAGTTGCTGGCATTCGTCAATCGCTACTGCGTGGAGATGACGCTGACGCAGGCGCGCGAGTGGTACGAAGATGCCTTTCTTAATACTCCTTAATGTTGCGTTAAAGAAGCCTTACTTCCGCGTTCGTACGATGGGGAGGCTTTGATCGCCGCCCGCCCTGGCAACGCCCACGCGCACGAGCGCGTCGCTTCAACCGTGCTCTTCCTCGCGAGTGTCTTCGTGATCGTCGCGATGGTTGCGCTCATCGTGTACCTGGCGTTCATGGGCCTGCAGCTCTTTTTCAAAGACCACGTTTCGCCGCTGGTCTTTTTGTTCTCGCCGAATTTCAGTCCCGACACGGGACATCCGGGCGCGCTCGTCTTTATTCTCGGGTCGGTCTTCATCACGCTGTTTGCAATCTGCGTGGGCGGCCCGTTCGGCGTCGCGGTCGGCATCTTTCTCTCGCAACTCGCGCCGCAGCGCTTGGCGGCCTTCATGAAACCGACGATCGAGATTCTCGTCGGCATTCCGTCCGTCGTGTACGGCTGGCTCGGACTCACGCTGCTCGCGCCGTTCATCCGGCACTTGGGCAGCCAAACGGGATTCGGATTGCTGACCGCCGGTATCGTGCTTTCCATCATGATCCTGCCGACCGTTATTTCCCTTGCCGAAGACGCGCTGCGCGCGGTGCCGCATGCGCTCGAAGAAGGGTCGATGGCGCTCGGTGCGACGCAGTGGCAGACGATCTGGAGCGTGATGCTGCCCGCAGCACGCAGCGGATTGACCGTCGCGGTGATCTTGGGCGTCGCTCGCGCCATCGGCGAGGCCCTTGCGGTACAGATGGTGATCGGCAACAGCGCCGTGCTGCCGAAAGGATTGCTCGCGCCGACGGCGGCGCTCACGACCGAAATCGTGACGGATATGGGCAGCGCTCAGGAAGGCACCGTCCTCTATCACTCGCTCTTCACGATGGCGTTTCTGCTCTTGCTCATCGCGATGGCGCTCATTCTAGCGGTGCGTTTCGCACTGCGGACCAGCAGATAGTGGCGTTCACGGCAACGGCGGGACGCCTCGCGCGTGAGGAGCGCGCCGCGCAGCGCAGGACGATGAACTCGATGATGACCGGCGTGCTTTGGGCCGCTGCGCTCTCGATGATCGGTCTGCTGATTTTCTTCGTCGGCTACATCGTCTATCTCGGCGCTCCGGTCATCTCGTGGCATTTCCTCACCTCGCCCCCGAGCGAGGTCGAAGCGGGCGGCGGCATCGGCCCCGAGATCTACAACTCGTTCTACATCTTAATTCTCACGCTGATCTTCACGACGCCGATCGCAACGGCGGGCGGCATCTATCTGCAAGAGTACGCACGCCCCGGACTCTTCACCTCGCTCGTGCAGTTCTGCGCCGAATCCCTCTCGACGATCCCTTCGATCGTGATGGGCCTGTTCGGCATGCTCGTCTTCGTCGATCTGTTCCACTGGCATTTCTCGGCGATCGGCGGCGCGCTCACGCTGACGATTTTGAACTTGCCGGCGCTCATGCGCGTCACGCAGGAAGCACTGCAGACCGTTCCCGGCGCATATCGCGAAGGTTCGATGGCGCTCGGCGCCACGAAATGGCAGACGATTCGACGCGTCGTGCTGCCCAGCGCGATCGCGCCGCTCACCACCGGAATCGTGCTGATCGCCGGGCGTATCTTCGGTGAAACCGCCGCACTGATATTTACCGCCGGAACCAGCGTGTCGGTCGGGCGCTCGGCGTACGATTTGGGCCTATTTCACCAGGCGGAGACCCTCTCGGTCCACCTGTGGTACACGCATTCCGAGGCGCTCGTGCCCGACGTGACGAAAATCGGCAACGGTTCGGCGCTCGTTCTGCTCGTGATGGTGCTGCTCTTCAACATCTCGGCACGTTTACTCGGACGCGCGCTCAGCAAACGGCTCACAGGGAAGTAATGACGATCATGCACGCTCCGGATGTCATGCCGCGCCTCGACGGCGGCGGAGAGATCAAACTCTGCGTCGACAACTTGAACGTGTATTACGGCAGCTTCCAAGCAATCAAGCATGCGTCGGTGAAGGTTCCGGAAAACTGCGTGATGGCGCTGATCGGTCCGTCGGGCTGCGGCAAATCGACGTTCATCCGCGCGCTCAACCGCATGCACGATCTGGCGCCCGACGTGCGCGTCGAGGGAACGGTCACGCTCGACGGCGAGGATATCTACGCCAAGGACGTCGATCCGGTCACGCTCCGTCATCGCATCGGCATGGTATTCCAGCGTCCGAACCCGTTCCCCAAATCGATTCTCGAGAACGTCGTGTACGGGCCGCGTATCCACGGAACGCGCAACCGCAAGCAACTCATGGAAATCGCGGAACGCAGTCTGCGTCACGCCGCGCTGTGGGACGAGGTCAAAGACAGACTCGATAAGTCGGCGCTCGACCTCTCCGGCGGGCAGCAGCAGCGTCTGTGCATCGCGCGCGTGCTCGCCGTCGAACCCGAAGTGATCCTCATGGACGAACCCGCCTCGGCGCTCGACCCCATCGCGACCAGCAAAATCGAAGACCTCATCGGCGAACTCAAGAAAGACTACACGGTCGTCATCGTCACGCACTCGATGCAGCAGGCGGCGCGTATCTCGGATTACACGGCCTTCTTTTTAATGGGCGAGCTGGTCGAGATCGGCAATACGCGGGATATTTTCTTCAAACCGCGCGATAAACGCACCGAAGACTACATCACCGGCCGCTACGGCTAGCCCTCGGCGGGCTTAATAGAGCCATAAGTCCCCGTTAATACGGCTCGCGTACAATGAGGGCCATGCAAAAACACATGTTCCGCGCCCTTTTCATGGGCGCGGCCTTCGCGCTGTGCGGCAGCGGCGTGGCTTCGGCGGCAACATCGGCAACACCGAAAGTCATCGCTCAAAACTCGCCGGCGCCGAAAACGACCCCCGCACCCAGCGCCTTTACGTACAGCGGGTACCTGCGCGCGTACTACTTCACGCGCATGAACTCGCCGGGCGCGACCAAGACGACCAACCAGGCCAGCTTCAACCCGGGCGTGAGCTTGCACGCCGGGTACAACTTCGGCGGCAACTGGTCCGTGGCCGGTACCTATCTGTACGCCAACCCGTTCAACAACTGCGACAATCCGGCGTCTCACCTCTCGTCGCCGTGCGCCAAGCATCCCTCGACGATTCCGGGAACCAATCCGGACGACACGCTGCCGGGCTACCGGATGAGCGCGCTGTACGAAGCGTATCTGCAGTACAAGGATCCGGCGCTCTTCGTGCGTGTGGGCGATCAAGTGATCAACTCGCCGTGGGCAAACGGTTCGGACTCGCGCCTCAAACCCGTCGCGTTCCGCGGCGGCGATTTGAGCTACAAGCTCAATGCGAACTGGGCGGTCGAGGCGATGTATATGAACCGCTTCGAAGATCGCGTTCAGTCCGATTTCGTCAACAGCACGATCATCACGCAGAACGGTTCGTTCCCCGACGCCGGCGGCGTTGGCAACACGGGCATTCCCAAAGGCGGCGTGCTCACGAACAACGGCTTCTACTACGGCCGCGTCGGCTATACGGGCGGACCGATCACCGCGAACCTGCACTACTACGCGTTCGATCAAATTGCGAACGCGTTTTGGGCCGATGCGAAGTACGGCTGGAAAGCCTACGGCAAACCGTTCATCGCACTGCAGGGCGGCACGGAGTCGAATACCGGCGCATCGCAGGCCGGCAAAATCAACAGCCAAATCTTCGGAATTCAAGGCGGCTACTCGCCGTGGAACAACGTCGATCTGACGGTCGGAGCGGACTTTATTCCGGTGAAGACCGATTCGATTACGCTCCCCGCGGGCGTAACGTGCTCGGCGAAACATCTCATCTCCGGCACGCTGATGTACTTCCTGCCGGCCGGCGGAACACCGAACTGCGTTCCCGGCGCGACGCCCGCAACCGCGACGATTTACTACGGCGGCTGGGCGAGCCCGTACACCGACTCCTACGCCACCGACACGCTGTTCGACACGAGCATCAGCCAAGGTATGGTCGATCGCCGCAGCCCGGGCTCGGGCGTGAAAGTCGCCGGCACGTTCTACACGCATCAGAAACAAGTGCGCCTGATCGTCAGCCACGCTTGGTACGTGTACGGTAACGGCACGGTCGGACTCTCGCCGACGCAAGAAACGAACGTCGACGGAACCTATTTCTTCAGCAAAGTGGGCAAAGGCGCATACCACGGATTCTCGCTGCGCCACCGCTACGCCGAACGCACGCAAGCGTTTACGAACGCTTTCGGCGGCACCCCGGACTTCAAATACAACCGCACGCAGTTGGAATACGATTTCTAAAGCCTAGAGAGGACGACACCATGAAGCGCACCATCCTGGCGAGCGCGCTCGCCCTTGCTACCGCATTGCCTCTCGCGGCACTTGCGGACACACAACTCACCGCGGTCGGGTCGACCGCGCTCCTCCCGCTGGTCAAACAATCGGCGGCAGACTACGCCGCCAAACGCGACGACGTCAAGATCCAAGTCTCCGGCGGCGGATCGTACGTCGGCATCGCGCAAGTATCGTCGGGTGCGGCGGATCTCGGCGATTCGGACGTCGTTGCGGCGGGTAATTCCGGTCTGGTCGATCACAAAGTCGCCGTCGTCGCGTTCGCGATCGCGGTCAACCCGGCGGCCGGCGTGACGAATCTCTCCGCAAAGCAGATTCGCGACGTCTTCGCGGGCCGCGTAAGCAATTGGAAAGAAGTCGGTGGAAAAGACCAGCAAATCGTCGTGATCAACCGTCCGCGCACGTCGGGAACCCGCGCGGTCTTTAAATCCACGATCATGGGCGTCTCGAAGATCTCCGAAGCCGGACTGACGGAAGACAGCTCCGGTGCGGTGACGACGATGGTTTCCACGACGCCCGGCGCCGTAACGTACGTTGCGCTCGGCTACACGAAGGATAAACCGGTCACCGTTGTGAGCATCAACGGCATCGCGCCGAGCGTCCAGAACATTCAAACCGGCAAATATCCGATCTGGTCGTACGAACACATCTTCACCAAAGGCAAGGCCAAGCCGGAAGCCGAGGACTTCATCAACTTCGTCGCACACAACGACGACGTTCTCTGGAAACTCGGGTATATTCCGGTTCACACCATGAAGGTGCACGAAAACAGCCGCTAATCCTAGCTAGCGGCGCAATACAGCGGCTCGCACAAAAAGCGAGCCGCTTTTTTTATACGTCCTTAAACCAATGCTAAGCGCGGCTTTGCTTTCGCTTGCTACCATGCTTGTGCCATGTTGAACTTCTGCAAAGCCGTCATCATCACGCTCGCACTGCAGCTCACGCTGCTCGCGATTCCGGCATCGGCCGCACTCGTCGATCCGGCGCTCATTCCGGACGGCGATTACGTCGTCATCGTGGAAAGGATCGTCGACCCGAAACATATCATCGTCAAGATGGATAACGGCATCGAATCGGAGATCGCCGCAACGAGCACGCTCTCGTTCGATCCGTCGTCGCGCCTCAAGCGGGCGAAGATCTTCGTTTACAAAGGGCTCATCATTACATACAGGGCGGCGTAAGCTTTTAAAGACGTCTTAATCCGCCTCTGCGACAATACTTCGGTGAGCGTGTTCGTATGCTTATCGACGTAGAGACTCCCGGCAGCACCTACGACGTTTTCTGCCGCGTGCTTCGCGCCCGCGGACCCACGTTGAATCTGCTGTTCGAACAAGCGCGGATTTCTCCGCAGCGGGAAGGCGATACGATCTTGCGCGATTCGTTTGCCGGCGCCATCGTGAACGTACTTTACGGTATGCTGCGCGACTACTGGACCTCGCTCGGTGCGCGTAAGGAAGAGTGGAAGCATGCGGGGACGCGCGTGAGCGGTTATTCGATAGCGCAGCTCTTAGCGGCAGCCGCCGAGAATTCCAGGCGCTTCGAAGATTGGGATCGTGAAAAGCCCTCGCTGCTCGCGCAGCGGCGTTCGGTGAAAATCTTGTGCGCCGTTCTGGATATCCCGGTGAAGAACGTTTCGAAGCACCGCCCGTTCTCCGGAAACATTTGCTGGGCGGTGCTCGAAACGGTAAGTCACGGCGGCGGATACCGCGGCGTAGAAACGCAAGTTCGCGAGTTCGCCGATGCTCTGCACAATTCGCGCCACGATTAATTGGGAAACGGGATGACATTCGAAGACTGGGCCAAAGAGATCGACGCGCGCGTCGCAGCGGCGCTTCCCGGCGTCAACGCCAAACTGAAAATCGACGACCTGTGCCGGTGGATTCACAACGGCAAGGAATGTCAGGTGCACGCGCTTTCCGATTCGGTTGCGGCCCTTATCGCGCTGCGAAGGAACGGCATCATTACCGATTGTTCGTTTTCGTGCCGCATCGCGATCGCGCCGCACTCCGAAGAACAGGTCGCGTGCAGCATCATCGGCTGGCTGGGCGCATAGAGGAACCCCCCCCGCATGAGCGGGGCGGGCCGGCCGCGAATAGACCGGCCCGTCATGCTACCCAAAACCATGCGCTCGCTGCGCAAGACAAAGCCCGAGGCGGGCTTCGTCCTGCAGGAAATTCCTGTGCCCGAACTGGGCCCGTCCGACGTGCTCATCCGCGTTGAAAAGGCCGGCGTGTGCGGGACGGACGCACACATTTATTCCTGGGACAAGTGGGCGCAGAACCGCGTCCGGCCGCCGCTGACGATCGGCCACGAATTCATGGGAACGGTCGCCGCGGTGGGACCGGCGGTTCGTATGGTACGAGTCGGCGATCGCGTTTCGGCGGAAGGACACATTGCCGACGGGACGTGCTTTTTGTGCCGCACCGGCGAAGCGCACATCTGCGAGAAGGTCGAGATTATCGGCGTCGATCGCGACGGCGCGTTCGCCGAGTACATCGCGATGCCGGAAGTCAACGTGTGGCCGCTCGATCCCGCGATTCCGGATGAATTCGCCGCCATCTTCGATCCGCTCGGCAACGCGGTGCACACGGTTATGGCCGCCGGCGTCAGCGTGAAATCCGTCGTCATCACGGGCGTCGGATCGATCGGATTGATGGCGATACCGGTTGCGCGCGCCGCGGGCGCTTCGGCGGTGTACGCGGTCGACGTCAATCCGGCGAAACTGCAGCTTGCGAAGACGCTCGGCGCCGACGAGACGTTTTCCGCGACGGATCCGCATTTGGTCTCGGAGATCATGAAACGCACGAACGGCGACGGTGTCGACGTGCTGCTCGAGATGTCCGGCAGCGGGCAAGCCATCGACACCGGCCTGCGCATGGTGCGCAACGGCGGTACCGCCGCGCTGCTCGGAATTCCGAGCGACACCGTGAACATCAATCTTGCCGAGCGCATCATTTTCAAAGGCCTCAAGGTGCTCGGCATCAACGGCCGGCGCATGTTCGAGACGTGGTACCAGACGCAGGCGCTCGTGCGCAGCGGGCGCGTCGATTTGCGTCCGATCATCACGCACGTGCTGCCGTTCGAGCAATTCGATCGCGCATTCGAACTCATGCGCAGCGGTGAAGCCGCAAAAATCGTACTGGACCTCAAGGGAGATCTTGCCAAGTGAACGCCACGTTCGAACAAAAGCTGCAAGCGGACCTGGATAAGCTCAAAGCGGCCGGCACGTATAAGGCGCTGCGTCATCTCACGACGCCGATGGCGCCGGAAGTGCACATGGAAGAGGCCGGCGACGTCATCGTGCTCTCGAGCAACAATTATCTGGGGCTCTCCGACGAACCCTCGGTCATCGAGGCGGGGAAGGCGGGACTGGACAAGTACGGTGCGGGCACTGCATCGGTGCGGTTCATCTGCGGCACGTTCGATATCCATCGCACACTCGAAGAGCGCATTGCGGAGTTTTTGAGTACCGAAGCATCGCTCACGTACGTCTCGTGCTGGAACGCGAACACGGGCCTGTTTCCGTCGATTTGCGAGGAAGGCTCCGCGCTGCTCTCCGACGAGCTCAACCACGCCTCGATCATCGACGGATCGCGCCTTGCGAGCAAAGCGCGCCGCGAGCGCTACAAGCACGGGGACATGGCCGACCTCGAGGAAAAACTCAAAGCGGTCCAAGGCTGCGCGCCTATCATCATCGTCACCGACGGCGTCTTCTCGATGGAAGGCAGCGTCGCGAAACTGCCGCAGATCGTCGAACTGGCGAAAAAGTACAACGCCGTAACCGTCGTCGACGATTCGCACGGCACCGGCGTGATGGGCAAGACCGGCCGCGGCACGATTGAGCATTTCGGACTCGAAGGTCAAGTCGACATCATTACGGGTACGCTGGGCAAGGCGCTCGGCGGTGCCGCGGGCGGCTTCGTTGCGGGCAGCAAAGCGCTTATCGACACCCTAATTCAGAAATCGCGCCCGCAGCTGTTCTCGAACGCGCTTCCGGCGACGGTTGCGTGCAGCGCGCTCGAGGCCGTCGATTACCTGGACGAGCATCCGGAACTCGTACAGCGTCTGCGCGACAATACCGCGTATTTCCGCAACGAGCTCGAACGCTTGGGCTTCAAACCGCTCGAAGGCGAGAGCGCGATCGTTCCGATCATCGTGGGCGACACCGCCTTCGCGATCGCGATGAGCGATCAGTTGCTCAAGAAGGGCGTATTCGTGACGGGCTTCGGCTTCCCGGTCGTGCCCGAGGGTACGGCGCGCATCCGCGTGCAGATCAGTGCGAAGCTTACGAAAGACGAGATGGACCGCGCGCTCCGGGCGTTTGAAACGGTCGGTAAAGACGTCGGCCTGCTGAAAGGCTCGTAAGAATTCACCGGCCTGTATTCCGTATTCTCACGGCTTTGGCGGCCGCGCTCTTTGTGTTGTCCGTGCCGGCGCTCGGCGCCCCGCATCATTGGACGCAGTTTCGCAAGACCGCGTCGAACAACGCGGTCGTGGGCGGCGAGTTAAAGACGCGCTGGGAAGTCGAAACCGACGGCCGCATCTCGGCAAGCCCGACGTTTGCCCACGGAACGCTGTTCATCGGCACGAACAGCGGCACGCTCTACGCCATTCGCGCGCGTGACGGACGCGTTCTGTGGAAGCATCACGTTGCAAATGCGCTCATGAGCGCGCCGCTGGTTTATCGTGGTATGGTGATCGCGGGTGAAGGCAATGAAGATACGCCGCACCCGATGGGCGGCGCGCCGGTGCACGTCGGCACCGGCGAGAGCGCAATCGTCGCGTTCGACGAGCGAAGCGGCGCGGTTCGCTGGCGCAGCCGCTTGCACGGCAGCGCGATGCCGACGCCCGCGATCGTCGGCGGTGTGCTCGTGCATCATGACGGCTCCGGGCGAATCACGGGCATGGATCCGTTCAGCGGCCGCTTGCTCTACGAACGCAAGGTGCACTCCGTCGCCTCGATGTCGGCCGCGTTACCGGTCGAGCACGATCGGTTCGTGACAGGCGGAGCGCTGCACAACGCGATCCTCAAAGTCGATGCGCGAACCGGGCGCGTTATTTGGCGCAGCAACCCGTTTCCGCCGAACGCGTCGGGAATCGGCGACTGCCCGGTGGCTGCCGACGGCGCCCTGATCTTCGGGGAATACGTCGTGCCCGATGCGCAATCCGCAGCGGCTGCAATCGGGCAGCGCGTGCGGGAGCATGCGTACGCGCTCGACGTGCGGACGGGTGCGCGCGTGTGGGACGTCGCGCTGCAGAGCGGACCGCTGCCGATCAGAAACCAGGCCGGGATTCCGGTCGTGAAAGACGGCGTCGTGTATATCGGCGGAGCGGCCGCGCCCTGGGTCAACGCGATCGATGCCAAAACCGGCCGCGTCATCTGGCGGCAACAGATCTACGGACCGGTCAAAAGCGCGTTCACCGTCAAGAACGGCGTGCTGTACTTCGGCGATCTCGCCGGCTATCTATGGGCGCTGAACGCCCGCCGCGGCGCGCGTATCGGTGTAAAATCTCTGCCGACGAGTTTTAACGTCGGCTCGCCCATCATCGTCGGAAAGACGCTGGTGATCGGCAGCTTCACTGGATCGGTGTACGCCGTGCCGCTGCAAGACATCCGCGAAGCCACACTATAAATGCGGCGCATCGACGTACTCGCGTCGATCGGTTGCCAACGATGCGGGTCATCGGCCGAGCCACTGCGTGCGTGCTTTGCAAGCGCGTTTTCCTGCTCGATCGTTCGGGCACACTCTCGATGTTCGTTCTTTAGAAAGGATGCACATTAGACGTGACAACGTATAGCAGAGACCCGACTACCATTTATTTCCGAGACGTTGACGACGCGGAGAGCGCGCGCCGCGAATTGGTCCAGCAAGGTATTCCGCAATCGGCGGTCTCCGTTCAATCCGAGCGCGCCGGCAGCGGCTTCATGGAAAACTTGAAGCAGTTCTTCGGCGCATCGTCGACCGACGGCTATTCCGGCGGAGCGCTCCTCTCGGTTCCGAGCGGATCTGCCGGCCCGGAATTAATGAGCATCGTGCGGCGCCACGGCGGTGAGATGCAGACCGGTTACTCGTCCGACACGAGTGCCGGCTACGGCACCGATCGCGGCGATTACGATACCACAGCGGACGAGCAGCGCATGCGTCTGCGTGAGGAACGGCTCTCCGTCAATAAGCGGCCCGTTCAAGAAGGCGAAGTGCGCGTGCACAAGGAGGTCGTCACCGAAAACCAGCGGGTCGACATCCCGGTGCAGCATGAAGAAGTGTACCTCGAGCGCCGCGGTGTGAAGGACGAGACGCCGGACGACATGGGCGAAATAGGCGAAGGCGATGAAATCCGGATACCGGTTTCGCGTGAAGACGTCTCGGTCGAAAAGCACCCTGTCATCACCGATGAAGTCGCGCTCGGAAAGCGCAAGGTGGTTGAAAATCAGACCGTTGGTGCGAACGTGCGCAAAGAACGGGCGCGCGTCGAAACCAAGGGCAACGTTTCGCCTAAAGGCAGCATAGACGAAACGGAACGTTAGGTGCGATGGGACGCCGGCTTGACAACCGGCGTTCCGTTTTTAACCGGCGTGCGCGGTTATCGCCGCCGTGTACGCAGATCGGATGACCGCTCAACAGCGGACGCGTCGTGTACGTGTCTTTCCAGGCGAAGATGCGATACCGGCCGGGCCGGATGCCGAAGATGACGTAAAACCCGCGCGAATCGGTCCGCGCCTGAAATACCCGCCCCGCCCTTCGACGGTGACGCGCGCGTCCTGAATCGGTGACATCGAGTCGCTGCGCGGGAACCGCACGAAGCCGCGTACGCTGCCCGTGGTTTCCGCCGACGGCTATGCGTTCGTTCCGTCAGCCGGTACGTGGAGTATTTGGAACAATGCGTACCTGGCGAATCGGAATAGTCTGCGTGCGGGTGCTGGAGCCGATCTGCGAGATGGCAACCTCAGCCTCGGAATGGAATTTCAGCTTCTCTTCCAGGAACACGCTCGCGAACAAATGATTCAACTCTTACTGCAGTATCAACCGTAACCACTGAAAGGCCGAGCGGGACGAGTATGCTCGCTCGGCACGTTTGCGCTGATGGTGGAGCAGGAAGTGGTTCGCTGCTCCCGCGATACCAACGGTATGGCAATGTGCGGCGCTCCCCTCGACAGGCTCGGGGGTCGTTCGATACCTCACGATGACGAAAGTTCGATACCTCACGATGACGAGAGTTCGATACCTCACGATGACGAACGAAGAAGGTCCCTCGCTGTTGCGAGAGACCTTCGTGTTGGTTGCGGGGGCGAGATTTGAACTCGCGACCTTCGGGTTATGAGCCCGACGAGCTACCGGACTGCTCCACCCCGCGTCGTGGGTCGACTCCTACACGTCCTGTGTCCGTCGACACTAGCGCCATCCTGGCGCGTCGCGAACCCACATATACGTGATGATGACCGCCGAACTCCTGCGTAGCATCCCTAAAGTTCAGTTGCACTGCCACCTGGAGGGAACGCTCCGCGCGAGCACCTTCGTAGACCTGGCCGGCCGGCACGGGGTTGCGCTTACCTACCGAAGAGGCCAAGCGCGTGACGTGCTGCCCGCTTTCGAGATGCCGGAGGACCCCGAGGCGGTCTACCGCTTCGCGGACTTTCAAGAGTTCCTCATGACGTTCGCGGCCGTGAGCCGCGCGCTGGCGGAGCCGGCCGACTACGGGCGCTTGGCCGCAGAGTACGTGGAAGACGCGCTCGCGCACAACGTCGCGTACGCGGAAGTCTTTATCTCGCCGTCGGTGTGGCAATTCTTTCATCCCGACATGGACGTGCGCGCGTGCGTGCGGGCGATGCGCGATGCATTCGATACGGCAAAAGCGCAGCTGGACGTGCACCTTATCGCGGACGTTACGCGCAACTTCGGTGCGGAAAGCGCGATGCAAACGGTGCGCATAGCGCTCGACATGCGGGACCTCGGCGTGATCGGCATCGGGCTGGGCGGCGACGAAGCGCGTTATCCCGCCGAGCTGTTCGAGAGCGTGTACGCCTTCGCGCGCAAGGAAGGCTTGCATACCGTTGCTCACGCGGGCGAAGCGGCCGGCGCCCAGAGCGTGCGCGCAGCCGTCGAGATTCTGGGCGCGGAGCGCATCGGGCACGGCATTCGCGCGCTCGAAGATCCGAGCGTCGTCGACCTGCTGGCCGCGCGGCGCATTCCGCTCGAAGTCTGCCCGACGTCGAATATGCTCACCGGCGTCGCGCAGCGCGGCGAGCCGCATCCGCTCGTGCAACTGGACGCGGCCGGCTGCGTCGTGACCATCGACACCGACGATCCGGCACTCTTCTGCACCTCGATCACCGACGAGTACGCCTACGTGGCGCAGATTGCCGGCGTACAGACCCTGCTGCGCTTCGCGGCCAACGCGGTCGATGCCAGCTTTGCTGCGCCCGAGCGGAAGGCCGCCCTCCACCGGCGGCTCGAACCCTATCGTCACCATGTCGGGCCATAGCCACTTTGCCGAGTCCACCGAAGAGTATCTCGAGGCGGTCTACCGCCTCGAACGCGAAGGCCCGGGCGTCACGACCTCGGGCTTGGCCTCCGAATTGGGCGTCGCGCCGGCATCGGTATCCGGCATGCTCAAGAAACTCGCCGCCGACGGCTACTTGGAGCACGTCGCGCGCGGCGAGGTGAAACTCACGCGGCAAGGCTTGGAAGTCGCCGTGCGCGTGCTGCGGCGCCATCGTTTGGCGGAGCGCCTGCTCACGGACGTGCTGGGCATGCCGTGGGATCAGGTGCAGCAAGAGGCCTGCATGCTCGAGCACGCGATCTCCGATAACGTCGAAGCGCGGCTGGTTACGATCCTCGGCGATCCGAAAGTGTGCCCGCACGGTTTGCCGATTCCGCCGAAAGATCTGACGGACCCCGAGCGCAGCGGCGTTCCGCTCGCGCAGCTCGAAATCGGCAGCGATGCGATCGTGCAGGGCGTCACGCACGAAGTTCCGGAGATGCTGCGCTACCTCGGCGAAGTCGGACTGCGCCCGGGAACGCACGTGCGCGTTTACGCGAAAGCGCCGCTCGGCGGCCCGATGACCGTCGAAGTCGAGAAGCGCCGCCATGCGATTTCGCTCGAACTGGCGCGCATGGTCGTCGTGACCGAACCCGTTCCCGCAGCGAACGTGTGAGTTGGTCACCCGCATCCTCATCGTTCTCAACGTTCTCGCGTTCGTTTGGGAACTCTACACGGGAGCGCTGCACAGCGACGCCGCGCTAATCCGCGACGGCGTACTCATTCCGGTTCTCGTAAAGCAGAATCACGAATATTGGCGCATCGTCACCGCAGCGTTTTTGCACGCCGGCATCTGGCACATCGGCTTGAACATGCTCTCGCTGTATTGGCTCGGCCGCTTCATCGAAGCGGTGCTGCGGCCGGCGCGCATGACGCTGGTGTATTTCGCCTCGCTGGTCGTCTCCGGTTTCACGGTCGTGTACTTCTCGCCGCCGGATGCGGCGACGCTTGGCGCGAGCGGCGCAATCTTCGGCTTGTTCGGCGCGCTCTTTGCAATCGGCATGAAGTTCGGCGAGCGCGGCCGCGAACTCGTGCAATCGAACATCGGCATCCTCGTCATCAACTTGCTCTGGACGTTCATGGTGCCGGGCATTTCCTGGCAAGCACACGTCGGCGGCCTGATAACGGGCTTCGTGCTGACGTATGTGGTGTTCTCGCCGCCGCGTCCGGTCATGACGCGCACGTACGATACGCAAACGGGCGCCGAGTACGAATCGCACGTCGAGATGCCCCATGATCGCGATTGACGACGTCTTCGCTCCCGGCGGCCCCATCGAATCGGCGCTCGAGGGATTCGAAGCGCGCCCCGGCCAGGTGCAGATGGCGCAGCTCATCGAGCGGGGTTTTCTCGAAGGCATGCACACGATCGTCGAAGCCGGAACCGGCGTCGGCAAATCGCTTGCGTATGTAGTGCCCGCGCTGCGCAGCGGGAAGAAGATCGTCCTTTCTACCGGCACGATTGCGCTGCAAGAACAGCTCTATCACAAAGACATTCCGCTCGTCACCAAAGCGCTCGGAATTCCGGCACGCATCACGCTGCTCAAAGGGCGCAGTCAGTATCTCTGCAAGCAGAAACTCGAACGCATGCGTTCGGAGCGGCTGCTGGCGTCTTCGCGAACGATGCAGCAGATGTGGGCGTGGGGCGAGCGCACGGAAACCGGCGATCGCGCCGAACTTCCGTTCACGCCGCCCGCCGATGAATGGGAGCAGCTCGACGCCGATGCCGACGATTGCGTAGGCGAGTTCTGCGAGCATTTTCGCGACTGTTTCTTTTTCCGCAAGCGCGACGAAGCCAAGTTCGCGGACATCGTCGTCGTCAACCACGCGCTGTTCTTTCTCGATCTCGCGATGGGCGGCGGTCTGCTGCCGCCGTACGATTTCGTCATTCTCGACGAAGCGCATCAGGCCGAACGCTGGGCGACGGCCGCGCTGACGGCGACGCTCTCGCGCACGACGGTGGGACGCATGCTGCGCAAAATGCACCGTTCGTACTCGCTGCCGGGACATTTCGACAGCGATTTCGAGAGCGGCATGCGCGGACTGGAGTCGGCGCTCGCGCGCGTTCCGGGCGATCGGTATCCGCTTCACGCGAATGAAGAAGCGTGGCCCGCGCTCGAGACGCTGCGCAATACCCTCTTCAAACTCGAGAACTGGCTGTACGCGAATTGGCACGATGCGCTCAAGAAGCGGCCGCAAAACGACGCCGAGGCGGAGCGGCGCCGGGATCTCGCGATGCGCGCCATTCTCGCGCATCAGGCGACGATCGATCGCGCGCAGCAGCCGACGGACACCGCGATTGCCTGGGTGGAGCGCGGCGAGAACGACGCGCGCTATCAGGTGAACAGCGCACCGTTCGACGTCGCGGACTTTTTGCAAGCGGCGCTTTTCGAGCGCACGACGAGCGTGGTCATGACGAGCGCCACGATTGCAAACGGCGGGTCGGTCGAGAACGGCGCGTTCGATTTTCTCAAACGCTCCCTCGGCGTGACGGAAGCGCAAGAACTCATCGCACCCTCGCCGTTCGATTATCCGAAGCAGGCGCGGCTCTATGTCGCCCCGCCCGCCCTGAATCCGAAAGCCGCGGAATTCGCGCGGCGCGCTGCGCCGCTGGTGGAAGAGTGCCTGGATCGCAGCCGCGGCCGGGCCTTCGTGCTCTTCACTTCGTACGCGCGTTTGCGTGAAGTCTACGCGCTCGTGCGCGAACGCATTCCGTTTCCGATTCGCCTCCAAGGCGAACTGCCGCGAACGCATTTGCTCGAGTGGTTCCGCTCGACGCCCAGCGCCGTGCTCTTTGCGACGGGGACGTTTTGGGAAGGCATCGACGTTGCCGGCGAGGCGCTTTCATGCGTCATCATCGACCGGCTGCCGTTTCCCTCGCCCGGCGATCCGCTCGTGCAGGCACGCGTCGAAGCAATGGAGGCACGCGGCCAGAGCGGCTTCGAACAGTACATGATTCCATCGGCGATCGTGCGGCTCAAACAGGGCTTTGGGCGGC
Source organism: Vulcanimicrobiaceae bacterium (assembly GCA_035279385.1). Lineage (GTDB taxonomy): Bacteria > Vulcanimicrobiota > Vulcanimicrobiia > Vulcanimicrobiales > Vulcanimicrobiaceae > DATGJX01. The sequence goes on from DATEHZ010000152.1 coordinate 18,698, forward strand.
TCATCCGCAGCAAGAACGACAAAGGACTGGTGGCAATCCTGGACGGCCGCGCCGCCTCCTCACGGTACGGAGCCATCATCCTCAACGCGCTGCCGCCCGCAACGCGTATCGCACACCTGGACGAACTGGGCGAGTTCTTTCAGTAATCATCCACGGCGCTATCCCAAGGCTACTGAAAGCCCGTAGGACTATTCGGACTCGCCAAGACTCCTTTTTCGCTGCCATACTAGGCGGTACAAAGGAGTCCACAATGAAAGGCCTTCGCGTTGTTATAACCGCCCTTGCCGCATTCTTGGCAAGCGGCTATGCGCTTGCAGCCGTGATGACGAATGAAAGGGTACCGGTTAGCCTGTCGTTAGTCATCCCGTGCACGGGCGAAAACGTCACGCTGCAAGGCGACCTGCATCTCGTGGACGCGGTAACAATCAACGCAAACACGGTGCATTTCGTGCAGGTGTTCAATCCGCAAGAACTGACCGGGTTTGGCTCGAGCCGTGCCGCGTACCGTGGAGTCGGGGTGACCAGAAGCGACCTGACTTTCAACGTGAACGGGTTCCCGGCGCAAGGCACGTTCGTCAATAACTTCCGCATCATCGGCCAGGGCCGGGCGGCGAACTACATGATACACGAGAACCTGCACGTCACGGTAAACGCCAACGGCGCCGTTACGTCAGCGTTCGACGACTTCAAGGCGACTTGCACGTAGGAAATGCGAAGGCCGAGCGTTTGCCGCTCGGCCTCGTGGGTGTAACGCCTCGACGCGGCTCGGCTCGTCCTTCGACAGGCTCAGGATGACGAAGTGGGAGACGACGGGCGGGCTTGCGATAACTGGGGGCGTTAGTCTTCGCTGGTTACCTCGACTTTGGCGCGTTCTTTGATTTCTTCGACGACGGTTGAATCGGCGAGGGTCGTGGTGTCGCCGAGTTGGCGGCCTTCGGCGACGTCGCGCAAGAGGCGGCGCATGATTTTGCCGCTGCGCGTTTTCGGCAGTTCCTGCGTGAACGTGATGTACTTCGGTTTGGTGAATTTGCCGAGTTTGGTCGCCACATGGTCGCGCAGTTCGTCGGCGAGCTGCGCGCTGCCGATCTCGCCGCCGCGCAAGGAAACGAACGCGTAGATGGCTTGACCGGTCATCTCGTCGAGTTTGCCGCAAACGGCTGCTTCCGCGACGCGCGGATGCTCGACGAGCGCGCTCTCGACTTCCGTCGTGGAGATGCGATGACCGCTCACGTTCATCACGTCGTCGATGCGGCCCATGAACCAGAAGTTGCCGTCCGTATCGCGCCGGCAGCCGTCGCCCGCGAGATACTTGTGCGGGAATTTGGACCAGTACGTTTGCTTGTAGCGTTCGTCGTCGCCCCAAATGCCGCGCAGCATTCCGGGCCACGGACGCGTGAGCACGACGTATCCGCCGCCGCCGAGCGGAACGGATTCGCCCTGGTCGTTCACGATGTCGGCTTGAATGCCGGGAAGCGGGAACGTTGCACTTCCCGGCGGCGTCGACGTCACACCGGGCAGTGGTGAGATCATGATACCGCCGGTTTCCGTTTGCCACCACGTGTCCACGACCGGGCAGCGATTGCCGCCGATGTGCTCGCGATACCACATCCACGCTTCCGGGTTGATCGGCTCGCCGACGGAACCCAGCACGCGCAGCGATGAGAGATCGTGTTTTTGCGGGTACTGCTCGCCCCATTTCATGAACGTGCGAATCGCCGTCGGCGCCGTGTAGAGAATCGTGACTTTGTAGCGCTCGACGATGCTCCACAAGCGGTCCTTGTCGGGGAAATCGGGCGTGCCTTCGTAGATGACGCTCGTCGCGCCGTTCGCGAGCGGACCGTAGACGATGTACGAATGTCCGGTCACCCAGCCGATGTCGGCCGCGCACCAATATACGTCTTCGTCTTCTTTTAAATCAAAGACCAGTTTGTGCGTCATCGCGCAGTGCGTAAGATAGCCGCCCGTCGTGTGCTTGATGCCCTTCGGTTTTGCCGTCGTGCCGCTGGTGTAGAGCAGATACAGCAGGTCTTCGGCGTTCATGCGTTCCGGCTCGCACTCGGCGGGTTGACCCTTGACGAGCTCGTCCCACCAAATGTCGCGCCCTTCGTGCATGAGCACGGAGTCTTTCGTGCGCTTGGCGACGACGCAGTGCTTGATGGACGGCGTATGATCCATCGCGATATCGCAGTTGCGCTTGAGCGCAATCTTGTTGCCGCGGCGCCAGCCGTGATCGGCGGTGATCAGCGCGACGCATTCGGCGTCGTTCACGCGATCGATAATCGAATCGGGAGAAAAGCCGCCGAAGATTACGGAATGCGGCGCGCCGATGCGCGCGCAAGCCAGCATCGCAACCGGCAGCTGCGGAATCATCGGCATATAGATCGCGACACGATCGCCTTTTTTGATTCCGAGTTTGCGCAGACCGTTCGCGAACCGGCAGACGTCGTCGAGCAGCTGCTTGTACGTAATCGTCCAGCGATCGCCCGGCTCGCCTTCGTAATAGTACGCGACCTTTTCGCCCTTGCCGGCGCGAACGTGCCGGTCCAGGCAGTTCACCGAAACGTTGAGCTCGCCGTCGGCGAACCATCGAGCGAACGGTTCGTTCCACTCGAGCACGCTGGTAAACGGCTTCATCCACTCCAGTTTGCGCGCCCAAGACGCCCAGAACTCCAGGTAGTCGGCTTCAGCCTCTTCGTAGATTCCCGGCTGCGCATTGGCGCGGGCGGCAAATTCGGCGGAAGGCGGGAAACGGCGGCTCTCTTGAGAGAGCGCCTCAATCGATTCGGCGGTGTTCATGGATGGAATGTAGAAAAAGTCGCCGTGAAATTCCTCGCCGTACTCGTGCTTGCGGCCGCTTCCGCTACCGGCCTAGCCGCCGTTCACTACGGAGCCCCGCCACCGGACTTCGCGGTGCGCACGCCGCAGGGAAGCGAGCGGCTCTCGGATCTGCGCGGCAAACCGGTCGTCATCAACTTTTGGGCCTCCTGGTGCCCGCCGTGCACCGATGAATTGCCGTATTTCGCGCGTCTTTCGCAAACGTACGGCGACCGGCTGACCATCGTTACGGTCGATTGGAACGAGCAGCCGGGCATCGCCGAAGCCTACCTGCGCAGCCACGGCATCGATCTGCCGCTGGTGAGCGATACGCAGAGTCGGATCTATCGCGAGTATTCGCTCTCGGAAGTGCCGGATACGGTCGTTCTGGACGCACAGGGCAACGTCACGTACGTGTCGGTGGGCGAACTGTCGTGGAAGGAACTCGATAGCGCCGTCCAGGACGTGCTGAAGTAAAGTCTTGGCACTCCGCTGCCGAGACTGCTAGGATAAGGCTATGAGCACCGGCTCCCACGGCGAGGGCGCGCCCAGCGGCGGGCTCGACAAGCGCAAGGCATACATTTTGGCTACGGTGGTGTACGAGTACATCGCCACGGCGGAGCCTGTCGCATCCCAGGCGCTCACGCAAAAATATAACTTGGGCGTGAGCAGTGCGACGGTGCGCAACGAGATGGCCGAACTCGAAGCGGGCGGTTATTTGGTGCAGCCGCACACGTCCGCCGGCCGGGTTCCGTCGGATGCAGGCTACCGCATGTACGTCGATCAGCTCATGCACCCGGAGCAGCTCGCTTCGGACGACCGCAAGCGCATTCGCGACGAGCTTCGCGATGCGAGCCGCGAACTTGACGACATCATCGAAGGCACGACGCGTCTGCTCGGGCGACTCTCGAAAAATTTGGCCTTCGTCACAAAGCCCGTCAACGACACGACGACGTTCAAGCACATTCAACTCATCTGGCTGAGTTCGCGCACCGGCGTCGCGATTGTAGTAAGCTCGATCGGCGTCTCCGCCCAGAGCCTCTTCGAATTGGCGACCGACGTAACGCCGGACGATCTGACGCGCCTTTCCAATTCGCTCAACGCACGGCTGGGCAATCGCACGCTGCGCGAGATTACCGAATCTGAGGTCGCCGCAGCCACGCAAGACCTCGGCTTGAGCGACGATTTGAGGAATGCGGTGACCGCCGCACTGCGCAGCGCGTCGTCGCCCGATCCCGCGACGCTAAGCGCGTCGGGCGCGCAGAATCTGCTCGACCAGCCGGAGTTCCACGACCTTCGCAAACTGCGCTCGATTCTGCGCATCGTGGAAGAGCAGAAGACGCTCTACGATCTGGTTGCCGACTCGATGAACCGCGAGGCGCCGGCCGTGAAGATCGGCCACGAGCTTGGCGTGGAGGAAATGACCGACTTCAGTATCGTAACGGTGCCCTACCGTTTTGGGCAGCACGCAATCGGCATGCTTTCCATCCTGGGGCCTCGCCGGATGCCGTACGCACGTTTGATGGCGCTGGCTTCGGGTACGGCAGAATCACTCTCCGAACGATTGACGGACGTCGAGATCAAGTAACCCGGAAAGCATGCCGACCAAAGACTTCTATGAAGTGCTCGGGGTGGACCGCACCGCGAGCGCAGATGATATAAAACGTGCCTACCGCGCGCTTGCGCGTAAGCATCATCCCGACGTTTCGGAGAACAAAGCGGAAGCCGAGCACCGCTTCAAAGAGATCAACGAAGCGTACGAGGTGCTCTCCGATCCGCAGAAGCGCGCGCAGTACGATCGCTACGGCAGCGTGGGCAACGGCGCCGCGGGCGGGTTCGGCGACTTCGGATTCGGGCAGGGATTCGGCGGCGGCGGCTTCGGCGACATCTTCGATATGTTCTTCGGCGACCGCATGGGCGCGCAGCAAACGCAGGCGCGCCGCAGCGGTCCCGCACGCGGTTCGGATCTTCGCTACGATCTCGAGATTACGCTCGAAGAGGCGTTCGCCGGCGCCACGCGTGAAATTCAATTCAATCATCTCGCGCAATGCGATACCTGCCACGGCAGCGGAGCGTCACCGGGAACGCTGGTCGTTCCGTGCGATCGCTGCGGGGGCAGCGGCGTGCAGCGCATGGTGCGGCAAACGCCGCTCGGACAGTTCGTTACGCAGTCGACGTGCAGCAAATGCGGCGGTGAAGGGCAGGTCATTCAAGAACCGTGCCCGGCGTGTTCGGGGCGCGGACGCCGCGAAGTCGAACGCCATCTCACGGTGAAAGTTCCCGCCGGCGTCGACGACGGCAGCCGCATCCGCATTACCGGAAACGGCGAAGCGGGGATTCGCGGCGGACCGGCCGGCGATTTGTACGTCTACTTGAGCATCGCGCCGCATCCGCTCTTCAAACGCGAAGGACCCGACACGTACGTCGACGTGCCGGTGTCGTTTCCGCAAGCAGCGCTCGGCGCGCAGATCGCCGTTCCGTCGCTCGAAGGCGAACTCTCGCTCAATATGCTGGCCGGTACGCAAACCGGAACGACGTTCCGCATGCGCGGTCACGGCATGCAGGCCGTGCGCGGCACGCATCGCGGCGACCACGTCGTCACGGTGCACGTCGTCGTACCGGCGAAAGTCAGCAAACGTCAGCGCGAACTGCTGGAAGAGTACGCGCGTCAAGGCGGCGATCGCGTAGAGGAACGTTCGTTCCTCGACAAAGTGAAGGACGCGTTCAAGCCTGAGTAAGTTCTTCGTCGAAGGCACGCACGAAATCGGCGACGCCGTTCTCATGAGCGGCAGCGACGCGCATAAGATCGTCAGCGTGCTGCGCATGCGCGACGGCGACGAAATCGAAATCGTGGATTCGGCGGCGCAGCGTTTTCTCGCCGCAATCGCGATCGACGGGCGCGCGGTGACGGCGACCCTGCAGCAGATGAAAGCATCGCAGACCGCGCCGGCGCTGCAGGTTACGGTCGCGCAAGGCGTCCCCAAGGGTCAGAAGATGGACTTCGTCGTCGAGAAGCTTACGGAGCTCGGCGCCGCGGAGATCGTTCCGCTGCAGTCGGAGCGAACCGTCGTAACGGACGTTAGCGCAAAGAAGATCGAGCGCTGGCGTCGTCTGGCGAAAACCGCCGCACAGCAATGCGGTCGCGATAACGTTCCGCGCATCGGCGACCCGCAGAGTTTCTCGGATCTCTGCCGGAGCTTTCCGAACTACGACCTCGTGCTGTTTCCGTGGGAGCTTGCCGATCGCACCGTGCTGCGCGAGCGGCTGCCGCAACTCGTACGTGACGCGAAGCGCGTGCTCGTGCTCGTCGGTCCGGAAGGCGGGTTTTCGCACGCAGAGGCCGATGCGGCGCAGAGCGCCGGGGCGCACTTGCTCTCGCTCGGCACCCGTATCTTACGCACCGAGACCGCGGCGCTCGTCGTGCTGGCGCTGCTGAACTACCTGACTGAAAACTAGCGCGCGCGGGTAGAATCGCTGCGATGCCTAGGTTGCTTGAAGAGCTGGTGCCCGGAACGCCGGTACGCGACAAGAACGACGCGGTTATCGGCGAAGTGCGCGCGGTCTACGGTTCGGGCGACGCGCGTACGGCGGAATTCTTGCTGGTCTACTGGAGGGCGCGCGGGGAAGAAGCGCTCGTTCCCGCCGATGAAGCGATGCACGTGGATGACAAGGGCGTGAGCCTGCGCCAGTCCGAGGCATCCTATGGGGATCGGCCGGCCTTCGATCCGGCGTCGAACCCGCTGCTGCACCGCCTGTAGGTGCAACGGAACCATGCAGCCCCACGTCGTATACACGGGGATTGACATGGCCTTGAAGTT
>DATEHZ010000153.1:0-4245 GCA_035279385.1 Vulcanimicrobiaceae bacterium
CTATTGACGATGGCCGCTGCTTTGCGTGCGGGCCTGAGAATGAGATTGGCTTGCGGCTGCGCTTCGAGCGTTTGGGTGATGACGGCGTGCGTGCTCGCACGACGCTGCGGCCGGAATTTCAAGGCTGGCAGGGCATCGCGCACGGCGGCGTCGCTCTGGCGCTGCTCGACGAGGCGATGGCGCATGCGGCGGCCGCCGCCGGACATCGCGGCGTGACCGCAAGCATGAACGCGCGTTTTCGCAAACCCGTGCCGCTCGGCGTGCCGCTCGAGATCGAGGGCCGCGTGAAATGGACGCGCCGCAACGTTCTGGAACTGCAGGCGAGCGTAACGGATCCCGGCGGCGCCGTGCTCGTAGAGGCCGAAGGACGTTTCGTCTCGCAGGGAAGCATCCAAGACGCCGCCGACCGGCGCAATCCCTATGGCTAAGTCAAAGACCGAACGCAAAGCGGCAAAAGCCGAAGACGCGCGCAAGAACAATTCGCCGGCCGTCGACAATCGTCGCGCGCGTCACGAATTTCACATTCTCGAGTCAATGGAAGCGGGCATCGCGCTCACGGGAACAGAGATCAAATCGATTCGTCAAGGCGGCATCAGTTTGAGCGAGTCGTACGCGCGCGTGCGCGACGGCGAACTGTGGCTGCTCGGCATGCACGTGCCGCCGTATAAGCAGGGCAGTTTCTCGAACGTGGATCCGAACCGCCCGCGCAAACTGCTGCTGCACAAAGAGCAGATCGTGCGTTTGGGCAGCCGCGCCGCGGAGAAGGGCTTGACCATCGTCCCGCTTCGTCTGTATTTCACGCGCGGCAAAGCCAAAATCGAGATCGGTTTGGCGAAGGGCAAGAAGCTGTGGGATAAACGCGAGGCCGTTACCAAACGCGACGTCGAGCGGGAGATCGCAAGGCACGCGTAAATGCGAGGCACACATCCCGAACGGGCCATCGAGCAAGCCGTCGAGCGCGAGGGCGTTGTCCGCAAAGGCGATGCCGTACTCGTCGCATGCAGCGGCGGCTCCGACAGCATCGGCGTTGCGGCGATCTTGCACGCAATCCAAAAAACGATGGAGCTGCGGCTTACGCTCGCGCACGTGAATCACGGCGTGCGCGCGTCTGCATGGCAGGACGAGGCCGTTGTGCTGCGGGCGAGTGCGGCGCTCGGCGTTCCCGTAAAAATCGTGGCGCTGCAGCCGGAACGGCGGGACGAAGCCACGCTGCGCGACGCGCGCTACGATGCGCTCGTGAAAACGGCGCGCGAATGCGGCTGCAGCGTCATCGCAACCGGCCACAACGCGGAGGATCAGACCGAGACGGTCTTGCTCGCGCTCTTTCGCGGCACGGGCCTGCAGGGACTGGCGGGCATGCCCGCGCGGCGGCCGCTGGCCGCCGGCGTCGACTTGGTCCGGCCGCTGATGCGATTTCCGCGCGCAGAGATTCGCGAGTACGTGCAGAACGCGGGCCTTCCGTATAGCATCGATCCGACCAATGCCGATCCGGCGCTGCGGCGGAACGCGGTGCGTGAGGCGCTTACGGCGCTGCGGCCGCTCTTTCCGGGTCTGGATGCCGCCGTCGCACGCGCCGCGCAGGTCGTCGGCGATGAATTGGCGGAGGCTCCTATGGCAGCGTTGCGGCGCCGGGTCCGCGACACGCTGCGCGAGCACGACGCGCTTCGCGGGGTCGATTTCGACCATATCGAGGCGGCGGTTCGCGCTTTGGAGCGCGGGGGAAGCGGGCGGTTTGCAATGGGTCCCGGCCTCGAAGTGACGATTGAGAACGGTGAGTTGACGGTACATCGGGAGATGAGATGACCAACCAGTCCTACCAGGGGACGATCGAGCGCACGCTATTTTCGCAGGCGCAAATTCGAGCGGCAGTCGAAAGGCTGGCCGCCCAGATAGCCGGCGATTTCGCCGGGAAACCGTTGCTGGTACTCGGGGTGTTAAAGGGGGCACTGTACGTGACCGTCGACTTGGTGCGGGCGTTATCGCGCGTACCGGGCGGGCCGAGCGGCATTGAACTGGACTTTTTGGTTGTTTCGAGTTACGGGAATTCGACGCGTTCCAGCGGCGAGGTCCGGCTGCTGAAAGACGTGGACCAGAACATCGCCGGAAAAAACGTGCTCGTAGTCGAGGATATCATCGACAACGGCCTCACGCTGCAGTACCTTCGGTCGTTGCTCAGTGGGCGGGGTCCCGCGAGCCTGAAATCGTGTGTACTTTTCGACAAGCCGTACAATCGGCGAGTCGACGTACCGATTGATTATGTAGGCCTGGTCACGCCCGATGAGTTCGTCGTAGGGTACGGATTGGATTACCGGGAAAGCTACCGGAATCTCCCATACCTTGCGCAGCTCCGTTCGTGGGTATTTTCAGAGTAAGGTTAATGTAAAGAGTCGTGAGCAAGCATCTTCGGGGCATCGTCCTCATCATCATCGCGTGTATCGCGGTCTTCTTCATCGTGCAGAAATTGGTTCTGCCGACGGCCGACAGCACGCGCCTGGATTACTCGGCTTTCTACCAAAAGCTCGAGCACAATCAAATCCAGACGTTCCATGCCGTCGGGTACGATGTCACCGGCGACTTGACGAGCGGCAATCACTACACGACGACGATCCCCAATCGCGATCAAACCTTCGTCGATCAGGTGATGGCGCACGTCAAGGGCGGGGTCACGTGGGAAAGCCCCAACAACGCTTCGCTCGTCACGTCGATTGTCGGATTCCTGCCGTTCATCGTGCTGGCGCTGTTCCTCTTCATTATCCTGAGGCAGGCGCAGAACGGAGGAAGTCAAGCCTTGTCGTTCGGTCGTTCGCGCGCAAAGATGCTCTCTGAGAATCGCCCGAAGGTGACGTTCAACGACGTAGCGGGCGTCGATGAGGCAAAGGAGGAGCTCGGCGAGATCGTCGAGTTCTTGAAGTATCCCAAGAAATTCCAGGCGCTCGGCGCACGCATTCCCAAAGGCGTGCTGCTGCTCGGGCCGCCGGGATCCGGCAAAACGCTGCTCGCTCGCGCGATCGCGGGCGAGGCCGGCGTGCCGTTCTTCTCAATCTCCGGTTCGGACTTCGTGGAAATGTTCGTCGGCGTCGGCGCATCGCGCGTGCGCGACCTCTTCGATCAGGCGAAAAAATCCGCACCGTGCATCGTCTTCATCGACGAGATCGACGCGGTCGGCCGCCAGCGCGGCGCCGGCCTGGGCGGCGGTCACGACGAGCGCGAGCAAACGCTCAACCAGCTGCTCGTCGAAATGGACGGCTTCGATCAAAATACCGGCGTGATTCTCATCGCCGCGACGAACCGGCCGGACGTGCTCGATCCGGCGCTCCTGCGTCCGGGCCGCTTCGACCGTCAGATCGTCGTCGACCGCGCGGACGTCAAAGGCCGTGCGAAGATCCTCGAAGTGCACGCGCGCAACAAACCGCTCAGCAAAGAAGTCTCGCTCGAGATTCTCGCGAAGCGCACGCCGGGCTTCTCCGGCGCCGATCTCGAGAACTTGCTCAACGAGGCGGCGCTGCTCGCGGCGCGCCGCAACAAGACCGTCATCGAGATGAACGATTGCGACGAAGCGATCGATCGCGTGATGGTCGGCCCGGAACGCAAGTCGATCGTGATGTCGCAGAAAGAGAAAGAGATCACCGCGTACCACGAATCGGGGCACGCGATCATCGGCGGTCTGACCGACAAGGGCGATCCGATTCACAAGGTGACGATCATTCCGCGCGGCATGGCGCTCGGCATCACGTGGTCGCTGCCCGAAGACGACCGCCACAGCCAAACCAAAGAAGAGCTGCTCGCGACGATTACGCGCGCGCTCGGCGGACGTTTGTCCGAAGAGATCAAGTTCAAAGACGTTACGACCGGCGCCAGCAACGATTTCGAAAAGGCGACCGAACTTGCGCGGCGCATGGTCACGCAGTACGGCATGTCGGAAACGCTCGGCCCGATTCAATACGGCCGCGGCAACCATCAGGTGTTCCTCGGACGCGATCTGGGCGAAGAACGCAATTACTCCGAAGAGATTGCCTCGAAGATCGACGCGGAAGTGCGCCGTATCATCGAGAATTGCTACGATCGCGGACGTAAACTGCTCGGCGATAATTGGGACAAGGTCGAGCGCATGGTGGCCTCGCTGCTCGAATACGAAACGGTGGAGGCCGACGAGGTGAAAGCAATTCTCGAAGGCCGTCCGTACAATCGCGGCGGCGGCACGCCGCAAGCGGTTGAGGCACCGGTTCCCGCGGCAGTCGAAGAGGG
>DATEHZ010000154.1:0-2648 GCA_035279385.1 Vulcanimicrobiaceae bacterium
AAGCGGAATAGCGGCGAGCGCAACCCATTTTGTCCAGCGCGGACGTTCGCGCTGCGGCGGCGGCGCTTCGACGGTGAAGACGCTCTCTTCGGTTGCGACGTGCACGATCGCGCGATCGTACCAGCCCGTGACGTCCATGCGAACCGGGATCATTTCATCCCGCATCGAGAACGGCGCGATCTCGGTCGCGATCGGATACGCGCTTTGCTGCACGCCCCCGGCTTCTACGTACAGGTGCGCTTGCGCGGCCAGCGGCGTGTTGTTGAGCACGCGTAATGCATACTTGACCACGCCCAGACGGCGGTCGTACCCGACGTACGCCAAGAACGCCGCCAGATGTCCGTCGCCGACGCGAATCTGCGTCTGCGAGCCGAACGGCAGTTCCGTCAGCGACTGAGCAAGTGTCTGCGGAACTGCCGGCGGCGTGCGTGGGGCAAGCTGCATCATCGTGCGTTTACCGCGTGATGACTTCCGGCGTCATGACGAACACGACGTCGGACTGCTGGTGCTGATAATTGGTCGAGCGGAAGAGATTTCCGAGGATCGGAATGTCGCCGAGCAGCGGAATCTTGTTGATCGTCCGCTGTTCGACCCGGCGCAGCATGCCGCCCATGATAATGGACTCGCCCGGCTGCGTGATGACGTCGGTGGAGAGTTGGCTCGTGCGCAGCGCCGGAATGACGAACCCGTTTTCCGTGACGGCATTGCTGAAATCGAGATCCGAGATGTTGGGAGCGATTTTTGCTTCAACGGCGCCGTTGCCGAGGAGCGTCGGCGTTACGTTGAGCTGCACGCCGTAATCCTTGTACTGAATGCTGACCTGGCCCAAGCCGCTCGAGTACGGAACCGGGAAAGAACCGCCGACGAGGAACGAGGCCGCGTTGCCCGGTGTCGTCACCAGGTCCGGGGCGGACAGCACGCGCGCGTGTCCCTCCTGAAGCAGAAGGTTGAGCGTGGGCGCGAGCGTGATCGTGCGGAAGAACGCGCCCGCCGTCAAGGCCTTGCCGGGACCTACCGGCGATTCGACGGCCGGGAAGTTGGGGCCGCCCAGGATGTACGTTCCATTGTTTTGGAAGATCGCCGACTGCAACTGAATGCCGAGATTCTTCGCAGCCGTGTTGTCGACTTCGAGAACGTAGACCTTGATGTCGATTTGGCTGGTCAGATCCGTCGAGAGACGGTCGATCAGTTTACCTTCGCTCGCGAGATACTGACCGGCCATGCCGCGAGCGCGCTGCAGAACCGCTTGCTCCGTAACGGCGTCGTGCACGCGACCGCTCACGATCACGTTGCCTTTGCCGTCGGGATCGACGCGAATGTCGCTCGCGCCCGGGATATTCTTGATCTCGCTCTGCAGGTCGCCAAGCGGATGCGCCACGACGACCGCGTTGACGATCGTGTACTTCTCAGACCCGGCGACTTTATCGAAGCGTCCGAGAATATCGCTGAGCTGCTGGTACTCGGCTCCGTCGCGCACCGTACCGCGCACGACGATCGAGCGGCCGAAGCTGACAATCTCGACGTTCGGATCGATGACGGACGTGCGCAGCATCTGCGCCAAGTCGTCGACGTCCTGCGCGGTTACCGTTACTTCGTACGTAGCGCGCCCGCGCGGCATCCATACGAACACCGTCGTATGTCCCGGTGCCTTGCCGTTGATCACCAGTTGCGAGCTTCCGACCGGCACGACGCCGGCGATGCGCCCGTCACCCACGGCGATGCGCGTAATGCCGGGCGTGCTCAGAATCACGGAATGCCCCGACTGTAGAGATACGAGCGAGACGCGCTCAGCGGCGCGTGCGCCCGTCAACATGCTGAATTGTATTGCCAGAAGCGCTATCAGAGCGACAACCGAGCGAAAGAGTCGTCCAGTGACCATTGTAGCGTAATCCTCCGTCGCGATTATGGCATAGCGCTCCGGTGTTAATCCGCTAACGGCAATTGACGTTTGGTCAAGAAAGCCGTGAACGCGCCGCTTTGCTCTTGAAACGTGCGTCGGCGAGTGCAATGATGCAGCCACCGATAGAGACGACGGAGGCAGCATGTACAAACACATCATCGCGATTGCGTTAGCAACAACTGGGACTTTTGCCATGGGAAGTAATGCCTATGCGCAGAGCTCGAGCGTGTCGCTGACTACGACCGCGGCACGCAGCGCGTACAATCTGCAATGGCTCCTTCCGGAGCGGGCCGTCACCCTTTATCGGCCAGGATTGGTCATCGTGATACGACCGGGCGAACGTGAATACGAGGTGAATTCTCGCGTCGAATTCGCGGACGCGCCGCCGGCGTACGTAAACGGCGATCTACTGATCTCCGCGTCGCTGGCGTCTCGTCTGAAACGCCTAGCCTCAATGGCCTACGTCCGGCCCGCCTCGTCCGGAGCACGCTCCGCCGAGGCTCCGGCAACGGCCTCGGGGCCGATTACGGTCGACGCTCGCCAGCTTCAGGGCAGTGAAGCGGTGAGCGTCAACGGGCGTGCGCCGTCCGGTGCACCGGTTACCCTGACCCTCCTGGCAACCATCTCACCAGATCTACCAACGGTTGTGGTGAGCCGCCACGACGTACAGCCGGATGCGAACGGGCAGTTCGCAGCCGTCATCTCCATAGCGTCTGATTATCTGCGCGGCAGCATCCTGCGCGTCGTG
>DATEHZ010000155.1:0-11458 GCA_035279385.1 Vulcanimicrobiaceae bacterium
ACGGCGATCGCACAAGGCAAAGCGAATCCGCTCGGCCATCTGCTGACCGAAGAACACGAACTCACCAGCCGCGTCGATCCCGCGGAGATCCGCCGCATGCTCGATCCGGGCAAGCATATCGGGACCGCCGCGCAGCGCGCACGCGCGCTCGCAGCCCGCATCGACGCCCTCGAACCATTCCCGCAACAGAAAGAAGTCGTGATCGCGTGAATAAGGGGATAGAAATAGCACGTGGCAAGACCAAGGTGCTCTTTGAGGCATCGGGTCAGCCGGACATGCTCGTCGTGCAGCAGACGGATTCCATCTCGGCGGGCGACGGTGCGCGCCGCAACGAGATTTCCGGTAAAGGGCGTTTGGCGGCGCAAACCACCGCGCGCGTCTTCCGCCTGCTGAATCTGTGCGGGCTGCCGACGCATTACCTGAACGGCGGCGAGGACGACGACGACAACGAGATGCTCGTGCGCCGATGCAACATGATTCCGCTCGAGGTCGTTGTGCGCGGCGTCGCCGCAGGTTCGCTCGTGCGGCGCAATCCCGGCCTGCAGCGCGGCTCGCTGCTCGTGCCGCGCATGGTCGAATTCTTTTTGAAAGACGACGCGCAGCACGATCCGCTCATCACGCCGGACCAAGTCGTCGCGCAGAATATTGCAAACGCCGCGGAGATCTCGGCGATGACCGAGATCGCGCGCCTCACGTTCGAGATTCTCGCGCACGCCTGGCGCAAGCGGGACGTGCTGCTGGTGGATCTGAAGATCGAATTCGGGCGCTTGGCGGGCGGTGAGAATAAAGGCCAACTGGTCATCGCCGACGTCATCGACAACGATTCGTGGCGCATTTGGCCTCAAGGCCGCGAAGATCGCATGTTGGACAAGCAGATCTATCGCAATCTCGAAACGGTCGACGACGCGGCGCTGGCGCGCGTGAAGGGCGCCTACGAAGAAGTGGCGGACATGGTCGGCGCGTTTCCGGTGATGCGTCCCGGGATGATCGCGCTCTTCGCGGAGTCCAACGATTTCGTTCCGCAGCTCAGCGGCGTCGCGCAGGCGCTCGGCCAACTCGGTCTTCCGGTCGTGCGCCACGTCGCAAGCGCCGCCAAAACGCCGGGATTCGTGCTTCAACTCATTCAGCAGCACGATGCGACCTTCGCGCGGCTGATGTACGTCACGTTTTCGGGTTTGGACGGAGCGCTGCACGCGGTGATCGACAACGCGACGAGCAACCCGGTCGTCGAAGGTGCCGGCGATCCCAATTCCATCGCGCTGCATTGCGCCAAGGTACTCGCGCTCGAAGATACCGTGCTGTTCGGGCGCACGCTGCTGGTGCAGACCAACGCCCGTTCCGCCGTGCTGCAAGCCGACGCTCAACTCAACGCGCAGCAGATTCCCGCGTCCGGCGCTCTTGCGTAGTTTTCAGGTCGGCGGCCTCTCGGACGGCGAACTGCGCGCGCAAGCCGCGAAAACCGGCCTCGCGCTTCGCGTAGACGAATTGCGCCGTATTGCCAAAACGCTCGGGCGCGATCCGAGCATCGTCGAAGTGCATGCATTCGACGCGCAGTGGAGCGAGCATTGCTCGTACAAAAGCAGCCGCCATTTGCTGCGCAAGCTGCCCACGGACGGCTCGACCGTTATGCAAGGCCCGGCGGAAGATGCGGGAATTCTGCATCTCGGCGAGGCGCACGGCTCGAAATGGGGCGTCGTTATCGCGCACGAGTCGCACAATCACCCTTCCCAAGTCGTACCGTTCGAAGGTGCGGCGACGGGCGTCGGCGGCATCGTTCGCGACGTGCTCTGCATGGGTGCGGAGGTGATTGCGATCGCGGATCCGCTGCGCTTCGGCCGCGTCGAGAATTCCGAATCGCATCAGCGGTACGTCGCGCAGGGGGTCGTCGACGGCATAGCCGCCTACGGCAATGCGATCGGCATTCCCAACGTTGCGGGCGACGCCTACTTCGACGAACGGTTCGACGACAATTGCCTGGTGAACGTCGTCGCGCTCGGCCTGATAAAAGAGCAGGACATCATCCACTCCGCCGCGCCGCCCGGGTCCGCCGGCTGGGACATCGTGCTCGTCGGCAAAGCCACCGACACCAGCGGTTTCGGCGGTGCGGCGTTTTCCTCGGTGACGCTCGACGAAGCCGACGAAGACGCGAACAAGGGCGCGGTCCAAGTGCCGGATCCGTTTCTCAAAAACGTGATCATGCGCGCGACGTATCGCGTCTTCGAGTATCTTCGCGAACGGCGCATTACCGCCGGATTCAAAGACCTCGGCGCAGGCGGCATCATGGGCTGCAGCGCGGAGATCTGCAGCAGCGGCGGCTTCGGTGCGATCATCGATCTCGACGACGTGAACACCGCGGTGAAGAATATGCAGCCGGAGGTCATCGCGGTCGGTGAAACGCAGGAGCGTTTGCTCTGGGTGCTTCCGGGCAACGTGACGGCGGACGTGCTGCGCATCTACAACGAGGAGTTTTCACTGCCGGACATCGCGCGAGGGGCGTGCGCGAGCGTGATCGGCGTCGTGCAGAGCGAAAAGCGCTACGTGCTTCGGCACGGCGGAGAGATCGTCATGGACGTGCCGATCGAATTTCTTACGGGATCGATTCGCGACGAATTGCCGGTGCGTCCGATGAGCGAACGCAAAGTCACGGATTCCTCGCGGCGTTATTTCGTGGGCGAACACGATCTGCGCGAGGTGCTGCCCCGCGTTCTCGAACATCGCGACGTCTGCTCGCGCGAGCCGCTCTACGTTCGGTACGACGGCGTCGTTCGCGGCACGACCGTCATTCCGCGCGGCCAGGCGAGCGCGGGGGTCATCGCGCCGGTGCCGGGCTCGCCGCTCGGCGTGGCGCTGTCGGTTGCCGGCAATCCGCGCATGAGCAAAGTGGATCCGTATCTCGCCGCGCAGTATGCGGTGCTGGAAGCCGTGCGTAAAGCCGTATCGGTCGGCGCGCGTCCGCTCGGCCTCACCGATTGCCTGAATTTCGGCAATCCGCAAAACATCGAGCATTACTCCGAACTCGTGCACGCGATCGACGGTATCGGCGCCGCGGCGCGGCAGCTCGGTACGCCGTACGTTTCCGGCAACGTGAGCCTGTACAACGAATCGAAGACCGGGAATGCGATTCCCGCCTCGCCGATCATCGCTTGCGTCGGCGGCATCGACGACGTCTCGAACGTCGTGACCGCGCCCCTCAAGCGCGCCGGTTCCGCGCTCTTTTTGCTGGGGCGTCCGCAGAACGCGTGCGGCGGAGCGGCGTTTGCCGAATTGCTCGAACAGACCGGCGGTCCCGTTCCGCCGATCGACTACGAGCGCGCGATCGCGGAGATTGCGTTCTTTCGCGCGGCATCCGATGCCGGTTTCATTCTCTGCGCGCGAAGCATCGGCAACGGCGGCGTGCTCGCGGCGCTTGCTGAGATGGCGTTTGCAACGCTGCAGCCGGGACGGCGCCCGATCGGCGTGCGCCTCGCGCCCGCACGCACGTGGACCGGCGGCGCGGTCGGCGATATGGAAGCGTACTTTGGCGAATGCGGCGGTTTCGTCTTCGAAGCGGCGGCGGAAGAATCGGAGGCGCTGCGTTCGATTGCCTCGGAGCACGTCGATTTGATTCCCATCGGCGAAACGACGAACGAGGCCGTTCTGCACGCGGGCGACACGTCGTTCGACCTGCGCGAATTGCACGATCGCTGGCGCAAACCGCTTGCGGAGGTCTATCCGTGAGCGCAAAAGTCGCCGTGCTGGTTTTTCCGGGGACGAATAGCGAGATCGAAACGTGGCGCATTTGCCGCGACGTCGGTCTGGATGCGCAGGTCGTCCATTGGAGTCAGGCGCAAACGCTTCCGAAGTACGATGCCTACGTGCTGCCGGGCGGCTTTGCATACGAAGATCGCGTTCGCGCAGGAGCCATTCCGGCGCACGATCCGATGATGGACCACGTGATCGACGGCGCGCAGCGCGGAAAACTGGTGCTCGGCGTCTGCAACGGCGCGCAGATCGTACTGGAAGCCGGCCTCGTGCCGGGTACCGGACCGATTCGAAAGCCGACGGCTGCGTTCACCCGCAACGGTCCCGTGCCGCACTTCGTCTGCAAGCACGTCTACGTCAAACTCGCCATTGCGCCGGATCGCTGCGCGATCACCGCATCGCTGCCGCCCGATGCGCTGATTCCGGCGTGGGCGGCGCACGGCGAAGGACGTCTGGCCGCAACTGCCGATCACTTGAACGAAATTACGGCCGGCGGACACTTGGCATTCGTGTACGCGCACGCGGACGGAACGGTTGACGCGCAGGCCGCTCCCAACGGCTCGGCTCTGGGTTGCGCCGGCCTGACCAATCGTGAAGGCAACGTGCTGGCCATCATGCCGCATCCCGAGCGCGACGCGTGGAACTATAACCATCCCGATCGTCGCGAGGACGGCGAGATACTCGCGCCGTCCGGCGGCGTCACGCTCTTTAAAGCATTCGCGCAGGCACTCAAACGCATATGAGCCGTCGCACCATAGCCGTGAAACTCAAGATTCCCGACAACGAGGCGTACACCGCGCTTACGGCGCTGCGTCGTCTGGGTATCGAGGCCGGGCGCCTGGAGCGTGCCGAGATTTGGCAGTTCGAGGATACCGGAAGCGCGTCGGATTTCGCGCAACGCGTCGAGCGCAATGAAACGCTGTTCAACCCGAACAAACACGAGCTGCAGGTTCTCGACGCCGATTCCCCGCGCGAAGGCGAAGCGTGGATCGAGCAGCTCGACGCGCAAGACGCCGCCGTGAAAATCGCGGGTGTAACGCGAGCGCGCCGTTACGTCGGCTGGCGCCTATTCTCCCAAGGGCACACGCCCGCCGGCACGCAGACGGTTCGCGCAGCCGTCGACCAGTTACTTTGCAACCCCGCTATCGAAAGAGCAATCACCGCATGAACCGACCATATACTATTGCGACGATCGGCTCGCATTCTGCGCTGCAGATTCTCAAAGGCGCGCACGACGAAGGGTTCAAGACGCTCGCCATCGCGAACCGCGACACCGAGCGTCTCTACCGATCCTTTCGCTTCGTGGACGAGGTCATCGGCATCGAGCGGTATCAGGATTTCGGCGAAGTCGTGCCGCAGCTCGAAAAGCGCAAACTCATCATGGTGCCGCACGGCTCCTTCGTCGCGTACCTCTCGCTCGAAGAGCACAAGCGCATGACGATTCCGTACTTCGGCAACAAAGCCGTGCTCGATTGGGAGGCAAGCCGCGAACTGCAGCGTCAGTGGCTCTCTCGCGCCAATCTCACCCTCCCGCGGCAGTTCAAAACGCCGAGCGAGATCGACCGGCCGGTCATCGTCAAGCTCTACGGCGCGGCAGGCGGCAAGGGCTATATGTTCATTCGCGATGCGGCCGATTTCGAGCACCGCGCAGCGCATCTGAGAGAAGCGCACATCATTCAGGAGTACATCGTCGGCGTACCGCTCTACATCCATTATTTCTACTCGCCGCTCGAAGACAAACTCGAGATCATGAGCATGGATCGCCGCTACGAGACGAACGTCGATTCGCTCGGGCGCATCCCCGCCCAGGCGCAGGAAGGCATGGACGTGAGTCCGTCTTACGTGGTCGTCGGAAACTCGCCGGTCTCGCTGCGCGAGTCGATGCTCGCCGAAGCGTACCGCATGGGCGAGGATGTGGTGCGGGTCAGTAAAGAAATCTGCGGTCCGAAGGGACTGTTCGGGGCATTCTGCATCGAGACGATCATCACGCCCGACATGCAGTTCTACGTGATGGAGATTTCGGCTCGCATCGTGGCGGGGACGAACTTGTTCATCGACGGCTCGGCCTACTCATATCTCAACTATTCCGAGCCGATGTCGACGGGCCGCCGCATCGCCCGGGAGATCCGCACCGCACTTTTGACCAACAATCTGCGTTTCGTATTGGATGACACGAGCGTTTTGTAAGACATTGGCCGCGCTTTTGGGCGCGATTCTCACGCTGACTCCGCTCGCTTCGCGGGCGGCGTTCATGGCCGACCCCGCAAAGCTCTACGCGGAGATGAAGGACGCCTACGACAAGGGCAACGCGCAGGGCTGGACGTTTTACAATCAGGAACTCTACCTTTCGACGATCTTCAATGCCGGACGTGCGTACTCGCTGCAGCGCGCAAGCGATCCGGCGTATCCGCAGATCCAGCAAACCACGGTCGAGATCGCGGCATCGCTGCACTACGATCCGCTGATCAATCACGAGGCGGTCCCGTGGTACGTGCGCGAAGCGGCGACGTACGTTCTTCGCAGCAGCGCCGATCCGGCCGAGCAAGCCAAAGCCAAAGACCTGCTCGCGCGTGTCGACGCGCTCGAGGACCCCGCCGCGATGGCGCAATACGCCGATGCGGACGCGACCTCGATCCTCAAGCAGTACCCGCACGATGCCAACGCGCAACTGCTGCGCGTTGAAGCCAATTGGCGTGGCTGGCTGCTCACACACGACATATCGTGGCGCAGTCTCGCGCTCGAGCGCGCGAATAAGCCCGACTTCCCGCTTGCAGACCTGCCGTCCACGTGGGGGCCGGAATTTTTGAACGCGATCCGCAATGCTGCGGCCGGCGCCGCCGGCTACACCGACGCCGATCAAGCGAACGCGAAAGCGCTCGAAGAGCGCATCGCGCAGTTGCCCCAGCTCAAGACCATCGCGAGCATCAGCGCGCAGACGCACGCGCGCATCATGTCGACGCTCGCTCCCGCCGACGAATACTTCGGCCCGATGGGCATGTCGATCTTGGGCATCCGCAACGAACTGAATCGGGTGAACTATCTGATCGGCTACGGATACGCGCGCCAGGAGAGCGGCATGGCCGTGCAAGTCGCCGTCGCGATCGACGACCTGCATAAGGTCTATCCGCGCGATCGCGATCTTCCGCAGTTGCTCTTCGAGGTCTACTCGACGCTTCAAAAAATCGACACCCCGGAGGCGAAGGCGGCGCGCGCGCACGTGCGCGGCATCCTGACCGTCGAGTATCAGGATACCAAGCAGGCCCGCGACGTCCTTGGCAGCTAGGTAGCTAGCAGCTTGCTCGGCATTGATCGGCCGCCCGGTAAAAGAAGCAGCCGTATCTACCGGAAACTCGTGAAGGGGGGACACGTGGCGCAGCAATTTATCGCATGCCGCGATTATATCGACGACGGCGATTGCAGCGTTGTCATCGGGGCGGACACGCTCGAGGAACTCATCGAAACAGCCATCGAACACGCGCACCTCACGCACGCGCAAGAAGACACGCCCGCGCTGCGCGAACGTGTCCGCGATCACATTCGCAGCTCCGCTGCCGTATAGCGCTTTTGCCTAGCGGTGTAACGCGCCCAGCGATTCCTCGAAGGCACGCAAGAATTCCGCGCAGTCGTCACCGCTGAAGATCAGCGGCGGCTGAATGCGCATGACGTTGTTGAAGCGGCCGCCTTTACCCACGAGCACGCCGCGTTCGCGCAGCGCTTCCAGGAGCTGGTTTGCTTGCGCGGGCGCGGGTTCTTTGGTCTGCGGATCCTTCACCAACTCCACGCCGATCATGAGTCCGCGCCCGCGAACCTCGCCGATGAGCGGAAATCGCGACTGGAGTTCGCGCAATCCTGAAAGCAGCGTTTCTCCTTGGCGCTTGGCGTTTGCGACCAGCGCGCGCTTTTCGATGACGTCGAGCGTCACGCGGGCGGCGCGAGCGGCGAGCGCGTTGCCGCCGAACGTGTTGATGTGCGGGCCTTTGAACACGTCCGCGAGTTCGGGACGCGTGATCGTGATACCGATTGGAACGCCGCTTGCCAAGCCTTTTGCGGACGTGATGATGTCGGGAACCACACCGTAGGTCGAGGGCATGCCGAAGATGCCGTCGCCCATACGTCCCCACGCCGTCTGCACTTCGTCGGCGATCAGCAGCGTGCCGTACGGCTCGAGCGTTTCTTTGAGCACCTTGAAGTACTCTTCGGGCGGCGTGATGATGCCGCCGACGCCCGCGATCGTCTCGGCGATCATCGCCGCCGGCGCGCCGCCCGTTTGCGTTTCGATGACGCGCTTCACCGCCTTCGCGCACGCAATGCCGCAGGACGGATAGGAGAGCTGCGCCGGACAGCGATAGCAGTACGGGCTCGGCGCGAAGGCGACGTGCGCCATCTGCGGGCCGAAGTTGCGCCAGTTGCCCAGACCTGCAAGCGCAACGGTATAGAGCGTGCGTCCGTGGTAGGCGTGTTCGAGTGCGATAAAGTCGACGGAGTGCTTTGCCGTGCGCGCGACGAGCGCAGCCATCTCGTTCGCTTCGGAGCCGGAGTTCGCGAAGAAACTCTTCGTCATGCCTTCGGGCGCGGCGTTCGCGATCGTCTCGGCCAGATCGAGCATTTCGTCGGTGAGATAGAGCGTCGAGACGTGCATCAATTTCTTGGCCTGCTCCGCAACGGCGCGTGCGACGTCCGTATCGCCGTAGCCGAGCGTGTTGGTTGCGATGCCGCCGTAGGCGTCCAAATACTCCTTGCCGGCGTCGTCGCGAAGTCGCGTGCCTTCACCCGACGTGATGGTCAGCGGCTGTTCGTAATACGGCACCTGCGCGGCAAACAGGTGTTCTTTCGCTCTCTCGGCGTTCTTCTTGCGGACGTCCATGCTGCTGGAATGCCACCCCGCACAGGCGCCGTCCTTTGATGCGTCTAACCTCGCGCGCGTGAATACCGGCGACTTGCTTGCGGGCTACGACCGCTCCGCGCTGACCCTTTGCTCCATCGGCAGCCACTCGGCCCTCGAAGTGGCATACGGTGCGCGCTGCCAGGGCCTTCGCAATCTCGTCGTGACGGCCAAGGGCCGCGAGAAAACGTACGCGCGCTATTACTCGCGCCGATCCGATCCGCCGCGCGGATGCGTGGACGAAACGCTCGAATTACCGTCGTTTGCGGATCTGCTGAACGACGAGGTGCAGCAGGAACTGCGCAAGCGCAGCGTCGTTTTTTTGGCGAACCGCTCGTTCGAAGTCTATCTCCATCAGAAGTACAGTTACGACGAGATTGAAGCGGGGATGAAGGTGCCGATGTTCGGCAACCGCCGCCTGCTGCGCGCGGAAGAACGCGACGAGGAGCACAATCAATACGCCCTCATGCAGCGCGCCGGCATTCGGCATCCGCTGCAATTCCGCACGCCCGATGAGATCGACCGTCTGGTCATGGTGAAGGCGCCGCACGCGAAAGTGCGTTTCGAGCGCGCGTTTTTCTTGTGCTCTTCGCCCCAAGAGTATCGGGAGGTCTCGGGCCGTCTCATTCGCGAGGGCATGCTCACGGAAGAAGGCCTCGCAAGCGCCGTGATCGAGGAGTACGCGCTCGGTCCGTCGGTGAACCTCAACTTCTTTTATTCGCCGATTTTGGGTGAATTGGAACTCTCCGGCACCGACACGCGGCGGCAAACGAATCTCGAAGGTTTTCGCAACGTGCCGCCCGCCGCGCTCGAAAGTTTACGAAACGTGCCGATGCGTTTGGAAGAAGCCGGACATATCGCGACGACGCTGACCGAGTCGACGCTCGAGAAAGCGTTCGAGATGGGCGAACGTTTCGTCAGCGTGGCGCGCGAAGTCAATCCACCGGGCGTCATCGGCCCGTTCGCGCTGCAATGCATCATCGTTGCCGGGCCGCCGAAAGAGTTCGTCTGCTACGACGTTTCCCTGCGCATCCCGGGCTCGCCGGGAACGCGCTACACGCCATATTCCGCGTACCGCTGGGGCCGCGACGTTTCCGTCGGCGAGCGCATCGCAATGGAGATCGTCTTCGCGCGCGACGCGAACCGCTTGGAAGAAGTCGTCACGTAGCGGACGAGCGGGCGCCCGAACCCAAAGATGCGCGCACCGTTCTTCGAAGTGCTCGGGCGGAGGCATCGAATGAACGTAACTTTCAAAGGCCAGCCCGTGACCCTCGAGGGACCGAATCTGCGCGTCGGAGATAAGGCCCCCGCCTTCACGCTAACCGACGGCGAACTCAAGACCGTGACGTTGGACGACGTGACGCAAGGCGGAAAACGCAACGCGCTGCTCATCGTCGTGCCCTCGCTCGACACGGGCGTCTGTTCGCTCGAATCGCAGAAATTCAACACGCGCATCGGCGAATTGCCGCCGGACGTTGCGGCTTATGTCGTAAGCCGCGATCTGCCGTTCGCGCAGGCGCGCTGGGCAAAGGAAGAGGGCGACGTCAAACTGCAACTGCTCTCCGACTACCGGGACCACAGTTTCGGGCCGGCGTACGGCGTGCTGGTCAAGGAACTGGGCCTGCTCGCGCGATCGATTTTCATCATCGGCAAAGACAAAACCATCAAGTACAAGCAGGTCGTGCCGGAAATCGGCCAGGAGCCGAACTACGAAGACGTTATCGCAGCAGCGTCGACGACGACCTCGGCGGTGAACGCCTGACCTTTCCACAATGAAGCCGGCGCCGGTGAGCCGAAGGGGTAGGCGATGACCGTTCCCGACACCTTGGACGCTCCCGGCGCGGCCGCCACGCAGCCCGCTACCGTATTCATTTTGGATTTCGGCGCGCAGTACAGCCAGCTCATCGCGCGGCGCACGCGTGAATTGAACGTGTACTGCGAGATCGTGCCGTACGATACGCCCTGGAGCGCTCTGGCGCCGCGCAAACCCGCCGCGATCATCCTGAGCGGCGGTCCCGAGAGCACGCTCGTGCCCGGAGCGCCGCAAATGGATCCGGAGATCATCCGCAGCGGCGTACCGGTGCTGGGCATCTGCTACGGCATGCAGCTCGTCGCGCGCGAGTGCGGCGCGGAACTGGTCAAACTCGATCACGCGGAGTACGGACCGGCGACGCTCCTGGTCGTGCATCCCGAAACGCCGCTCTTCGAAGGGGTTCCGACGGAATCGCGCGTGTGGATGTCGCATGGCGACTCGGTCGTGCGCATGCCCGACGGGTTCAAGAAGGCCGGATCGACGGAACGCTGCGCGGTCGCAGCGATGGCGAACGACGAGCGCAAAATTTACGGCGTCCAGTTCCACCCCGAAGTCGTGCACACCGATTTCGGCAAAGCGATCATCAATAATTTCCTGCATCGCGTCGCGGGCATTACGTCCGACTGGCACATGGAGTCGTTCGTGGATCGCGCGATTGCGGAGATACGCGAGAAGGTCGGCGGCGACAAGGTCATCTGCGCGCTCTCCGGAGGCGTCGATTCCGCCGTTGCCGCAACCCTGGTCTCGCGCGCGATCGGCGAACAACTCACCTGCATCTTCGTCGATCACGGCCTGCTGCGCAAGAACGAAGCGGAGCGCGTTACCGAAGCGTTCCGGGACGTCATGCATCTGAACGTCGTCGCGGTCGACGCGCGCAAACGCTTCTTGGACAAACTTGCCGGGGTGAGCGACCCCGAGCAGAAACGTATCATCATCGGCCACGAGTTCATTCGCGTCTTCGAAGAGGAAGCCGCGAAGATTCCGGGCGTGAAATATCTCGTGCAAGGCACGCTCTATCCCGA
>DATEHZ010000156.1:0-3165 GCA_035279385.1 Vulcanimicrobiaceae bacterium
TGCTCGGCGCCAACGGCGTCGGCAAGACCACGCTGCTGCGCACGCTTGCGGGCGTACGCGCGGCGGACGGCGGAACGGTGCTGCTCGAAGGGCAGGAGGTCTCGCGCTTGTCCGCGGGCACGCGCGCGCAACGCATCGCGCACATCACGAGCGACGATCTGTTTCTCGATCATCTCCTCGTGCGAGACGTCGTGGCGATGGGGCGTTATCCGCATCACCGCTGGTGGCAATGGCACGAAGAGGCGCGCGACAACAGCGCGGTTGCGCATGCCATGCGCGCGGTGCACGCGGAGACGCTCGCAGATCGCCGCTTCGACACGCTTTCGAGCGGCGAACGGCAGCGCGTTTGGTTGGCGCTCGCGCTGGCGCAGGAAGCGCCGCTGCTGCTGCTCGACGAACCGACGAGCCATCTCGACGTGCGCGTCGCCCGCGAAATTCTGCACCTGCTCCGCGCGCAAGTTCAAACGGGGAAAATCGTCATTTGCGCGCTGCACGATCTCAACGAAGCGGCAGAGTTCGCGGATAGAATTCTTTTGCTCGGCTGCGCCGAGGTGCTAAAATTTGCGCCCCCGCGCGAAGCGCTTACGCCGGCCCTGTTGGAACGCGCCTACGGCATCCGCATGGAAACGCTGGAAACGCCTTCCGGCATTTTGCGCGTCTATCCGTCGAATAGCGCAGAGCCGTCACTCTCGTCGTGACTACCACGGTTCTTGCGCTTCGGGGATGCCCTGGCCGCGGATGTCGGCGGAGCTGACCCAGCCGTAGCGGCCGCGATATTTGCCCGTGACAATGAGCACGCCGATGGCATCGTCGGCATCCATGCGGAATTTCGAATGCACGACGCCGCCGATGCACGACTGCACCGTGGCGCGCGTTCCCGGACGGTTGAGCAGCGCGTGCGGCAGTAAGAACTTGCGCGCGTCCGTTGAGCCCGCGCCGAAGCTGATCAACCGATCGCGCGAATCCCACACGAGCACGTCGGGATCGTCCACGCCGCCGAAGAGCGTGACTTGCATGCCGCGCGTGGCATGGCACTGCTGCGCGGCTCCCGCGCACGCAATCGCGCACGCGAAGAGCGCTGCGGCGAGCAGTGCGGACCTACACATCCGCGATTGCCTCGACGCCGGAATCGGCAGAGCCCGTCTCGGCATCGCCCTTGGACGCAAGAGCGCTTGGCCGCTGCACGCCGATCGCCAGCACGGCAACGTCGTCGCGCATCTTGTTGTTGGAGCGCCGGCGCGCGCGTTCGATGAGGTGCGCCGCGAGCTGCGCGGGATCGTTGCCTTCCTCGGCGATCCATTTCATCGCGCCCGAGGCTTCCAGCAAATTGCCGTCCGCGTCGCGCGCCTCGGTCAAACCGTCCGTGGAAAGCACGATCATGTCGCCGTCTTCCAAGTACTGCGTTTTGACTTCGAACGGTTCTTCCATCACGCCCAGGACCGGGCCCGTGACGGCCAGCTGCTCGACGTTCGAGCGGCGTTTGAGGAATGCGATGTCGTGTCCGGCGCTTGCGTAATCGAGCCGGAGCGTCCAGGTGTCCAATATGCCGACGAACATCGACACGAACAAATACGGATTGCCGACCGTGCGAGGGAACGCCCGGTTGAACTCTTGCAGAATGAAGCCGGGATCCCGGCGGCGCAGCGCGATACCGCGGATTGTAAACTTGATGAACGCGGTCAGGACGGCCGCGTCCACACCTTTACCGCTTACGTCGGCGATGACGATGAGGCCGAGACGATCCGAGAGGCGGTGTACGTCGAAGACGTCGCCGCCGACGGCCAGGTGGCTGCTTGCCGCTCCGTAGGCGCTTCCGATGCGGCAATTCGGAAGCGGCACGTGCTCGCTGCGAAACGCGCGCTGCAGCGTTTGCGTCGTGAGGCGCTCGTCTTCCAGCGCGCTGGTAAGACGCGAGCGCCACCCGTTGAGCAAGATCGCGATGAGGCCGAAGAGCACGAGCCAGATCATGCGCTGATAGAGCGTGTTGTCGATCTGCTCTTGCGTCGAAGTGAGCACTTCGTGATTGCGGCGGTCGAGCCGCTCTTCGATGAATCGCGCGGCGTCGGTCTGCGATTCGATCAGCGTTTTTCCGCGTTTTTCGAGCTCGCGCACGGCCGCGCCGGGATGCGAGAGCATACGGTCCGCGACTTCCGTATGCCAATCCCGGTGCGCCATTTCATAGTCTTCGAGCGCGCCCAGCGCGTCCGCGAGGTGCTCGTGCTGCAGAATCTGCGAGAGCGTGTCGCGTTCGCTCTCGAACTGCGCGCTGACCACGCGGTACGAGTCGATATCCGATGCGTCCCGCGTGATGACGTAGGCGCGAACGTAATTTTCCTCGTCGAGCTGGATCTTCAGCATCCGCTCGAGGGTCAGCTGCGCGCGCTCGATCTGCATCTGTTCGGAGAACGAGACGTTGATGGCCGTGCGCGTGACGAGCGCCCCGGTCACCGCGATGACCAGCGCAAAGCCGAGAATGGCCGTCGCGGTCAGCGTGCCGGCGCCGCGCAGCACGGGGCGCGGAAGCCGCGGAAGCCGTATCATACGGGGCCGCTCACCGGGTATATACGACCGGGCAGGCTCCTAGGTCTAGGCAACCAAACCTCCGAACGAAAAAACGATGCAAACGCAACTGAACACCGCTATATTCAAGAGCTACGACGTTCGCGGCATTTATCCGGCCCAGCTTAACGAAGACGTAGCATATCAGATCGGCCGGTGCTTCGTCCCGCTGCTCGGCGCCAAGACCGTCGCCGTAGGCCGCGATATGCGCCCGTCGGGCAAAAGCCTGTTCGAAGCGTTTGCACGCGGCGCGAGCGAAGCGGGCGCCGACGTCATCGACGTGGGCCTGGTCTCCACCGACGCGCTCTACTTCGCCGTCGGGAAATTCGGTTACGACGGCGGCGTGATGATCACCGCTTCCCACAATCCGGCCGAGTACAACGGGATGAAGTTCACGCGCGGTCAGGCTCAAGCGATCTCGCTCGAGACGGGGCTTGCAGAGATTCGCGATCGCATCCTCTCGGGAACGCTGCCGCCCAAAGCGGTCAAACCGGGGTCGATCGCGCACGCGAACATTCTCGATGATTTTGCCGAGCATTGCCTCTCCTTCATCGACCGCTCCAAAATCAAGCCGTTCAAAATTGCCGTCGATGCCGGTAACGGCAT
>DATEHZ010000157.1:0-20246 GCA_035279385.1 Vulcanimicrobiaceae bacterium
CCGAAATCCGTGAGACGAACAACGGTCGACTCACGCTCTTCGCCGACTTTGAGCGAACGGATGAGGTCCGCGCGCTCGCCGCGGCGCTGTTCTTGTACGGCGCGGCGATGCGATACGACCACGCGCTTGCGGCCTTCGTCGACGTCGAGGACTTTGAGGGGAACGGTGGACTTGACCAGCGTTTCGAGCGGCGTGCCCTTCGCAACGCCCGTCTGCGAAGCCGGCAAGAATCCGCGGTATCCCGAGATATCCACAAGCAGACCGCCCTTGACCGGGGTCTTCACGACGCCCTCGACGGTCGCGCCGTTGCTCTTCGCATCGACCAAACGCTGCCAGTTCGCTTGTGCGGCCTTGCGACGTTCGTCGGACGCGGCTTTTGCCGCAGCTTGCGCTTCGGGCGCTTGTGCGTCCGGCGCTTGCGCGTCCGTCGCTTGTGCTTCTTGCACCTGCGGCTGTTCTTGCGCTTGCTGCTCTTGAACTTGCGGCTCTTGATGCTCTTGCGCGTGCAATTCTGGTGCTTGGGGTTCCGGCGCTTGCGGCGCTTGCGGCGCTTCCAATTCGGGGTGCTCGTTCACTTGGTGCTCGTCGTTCATGGCTGGGGCGTGGGTCTTCGCCGCCGCCTCTCAAACCACTTGCCGGAGGTACAAGATTGCTGCGGCGCTCACGATGGCGAACACGATCCACCCGGCGACTCGCAGCCAGAGAGGCGGACGGAACGCGCCCATCAGCTGCGTGCTGCCTGCAGCTAATAAAACGAAGAACAGCGTGATCGGCGTCGCCAGACCGCCCGCGATGGAGGCGGCAAAGAGGAGCGGGATCGGCTGCACGCCCGCAAACGTGATACCCACCCCGATCGCAAGCGTCGCGATGACGACGGCATAGAAAAACGGCGCTTGCTGAAACTTCGCGTCGATGCCTTTGCGCCAGTCGAACATCTCCGCGACGACGTACGCACTCGTTCCCGCAAGCACCGGCAGGGCGATGATGCTCGAGCCGAGCAGACCGATACCGAATACCGCGGACGCCCACCGGCCTGCCAGCGGTGCGAGCGCATTCGCTGCGTCCTGCGCGGTCTGCACTTGGTGATGCTGCAATCCGAGCGTCGCGCCCGTGGCAATGACGATGAACCAAAACACGAACCCGGCGATCACGGTGCCCAGCGCCGCATCCGCCTGCACGAGCCCCAGATGCATGAGTTTGGGGCGTTCTTCCGACATTTCGATGGTTTCCCAGACATACGCGTACGCGGTCAGCGTCGTGCCGAGCAGAGCGATCACTCCCGCGGTGAACGTGCGGTCGAACGAGAAATGCGGAACGAACGTGTCGTAGAGCACCGCGCGCCATTGCGGATGCGCCATGAATGCCGCCGCGACGTACGAGAGAAACACGAGCGGGATGTAGATGAGAAATCGCCGGACGGCGTGATAGTTCGCGAACGTGAGCGTCGCGGCCGTAGCCGCCGCGAGCGGCACGATGAACCAGCGGTAATCGATGCCGGAAAGCAGCTGCAGCGCGGCGCCCCCGCCCTCTAAATCGGCCGCGAGCGTGAGCTGGTCGACGACGAAGACCGCAACGAGCACGACGAGCGCCACGATCCGGCCATACCGGTTTTTGAGGATCGTCTCGAGCCCTTCGCCGCAGACCGCGCCGACGCGCCCGCTGATCGCCTGCACCGCCGCAAGCATCGGAATGACCAGAATCACGAGCCATCCGAGCGCGTAAACCGTGGTGCTGCCGATGACGGCGAGCGTTGCGACTGTTGTCGGATCGTTGTCCGACGCGCCGGAAATGATGCCCGGACCCAGCAGCCGCCACCAGGGCTCGCGCGGTTTTTTCATGCTCTCCGACATTACCCCGGATTGCCGGAGAACCGCAACTCAAGCTTTACGCCGCGCACGTAACGAATTTTGAACCGGCGACGATTTATATAATGGAATGAAAGCCACGGGATCGCTTATGCGAGACCGCAATTTCCTGCTATTGTGGTCCGGTCAGTTCATCAGTGATTTCGGCAGTCAACTCTCGATTTTTGCACTGCCGGTTGTTGCCATTTTAGTACTGCACGCTACCGCGCTGCAGGTCGCGACGCTGCAGAGCGTCGAGTTCGCAACGATCTCGGTCGTCGCGATCGTCGCCGGCGCGCTCGCCGACCGCCATCGCCGCCGCTACCTCATGATGGTCACGAACGCGGTGCGTCTGGTGACGATGCTGACGATCCCCATAGCATACGGCCTCGGGAAACTGACGATCGCGCAGCTGTTTATTTGCGGCATCATTGCGAGCGCGGCCTCGGTAATGTTTGACGTCGCATATCAGGCGCTGGTGCCTTCGCTTGTCGGCAGCGATCGCTTGGCCGACGGCAACGCGAAGCTCTCGATGAGCGGCTCGGTCGCCGAGGCTGTAGGGCAGTCGACCGGCGGAGCGCTCGTGCAGATGCTCGGCGCGCCGTTTGCGATGCTCGCGGACGCGCTCACGTTCGTGGTGTCGCTCACGACGCTGTGGCGCATGCGGCACGACGAACCCAAGCACGCCCCGGATGAGAGCCCCGAGGGGCGGCAAGAACACGTGCTGCGCGGCTTCGCACACGAGACGCTCGCCGGTTTCCGCGAAGTATGGGAGAAGCCCGCACTGCGCATGGTCGCAATGATGACCGCGACAAATTATCTGGGCGGCTCGATCGTTACCGCGGTCTTTCCGCTGCTCGTGTATCGCCAATTGCATTTGCCGCCGGAGGCGCTGGGCATCGTGATGGGCGTTGCGAACGTGGGGATGGTCGGCGCGTTCAGCGCGAAACCGCTGCAGAAACTCTTCGGCGAGCGCGGTACCATGGGCAGTGCGGTGCTGATCTCCGGCATCGGAAAATTGCTGTACGTCGCGGCGAATCTTTCGCCGCTCGGCGCGGTCCTGTTCGGCCGCTTACTCATTACCTTCGCCGGTCCGATGTATGACGTGACGCAAAGCACGTACCGCGTCGCATTTATTCCGGAACCGTTGATGGGCCGCGTTGCCGCGGCGTTTCGGGCTTTGACGTGGGCCACGTTACCAGTCGGCTCGTTGCTCGGCGGGGTTTTCGCGACGACGTACGGCGTGCCGCACACGATCGTGATCGGCAGCACCATTTCGTTCTGCGCGATTCTGTGGCTCGGCACGCGGGTACAAGCGCGGCATGAAAATCGCCTGGCAGGTGCTGCGTGATGCGTACTCGGGATGGCAGTGCCATCAGGATGGGCGTCTAGCCGCAGCGCTCGCGTACTACGCGGTATTTTCACTCGCGCCGCTTTTGCTCATCGTGATCGCGCTGCTCGGCTTATTCCTGGGTCCGCACAACGCGCAAACGCAAGTCCAAGGGCAGCTGCACCAAGTCGTCGGCCCGAACGGCACGCAGATGATCGGCGCGCTAATCGCCGGCGCGAATCATCGAGCCAGCGGAACGATCGCGCTGATCGTCGGCGGCACCCTGATGCTCTTTTCTGCAATCGGCATGTTCCTCGCGCTGCAGAACGCACTCGACGAAGTCTTCGAAGTACGTCAGGACAGCAAAGGCGGCTTCATGCAGCTCGTCGTGCTGCGGCTGCACGCGCTTCTCGTGATCGCGGCCCTTGCAGTTATCGCGATCGTCGCACTCGCGCTTGTGAACGTGATCGGCGGTGTGATGCAGACGGCGCTCGGGGCCAATTTCTCCGGGCCGTTGCTGATCGTGGGCACCGGCATCATCAACGTGGTCGCGATGACGGTCTTCCTTGCGGTGGTCTACCGCGTGCTGCCCCAACGCTCCATCGAGTGGCGCAGCGCGTTCACGGGGGCACTGGTGACCGCGGTCATCTTGATCGCCGGCGAAGCCGCGCTCTCGATGTACTTCACGAGATTCCACCCGGCGACGCCGTACGGGGCGGCCGGCGGCATCATCATCCTCCTCCTTTGGGTCTACTACTCGGCGCAGCTGATGCTCTTCGGCGCGGAGATCACCCGGGCCAACGAGGAACGGCTGCGGCCCCCCCAGGCCGCCGTGGGCAGCCGGCGCGGGGAAGTTTCCGAAGATCTTCAAAGAACGTTCCCAGCCTCCCGGTAGGCTGAGAACATGATTGAAAGCCGCTCGAACGCCATGCCCACGGCTGTGCTTGGCACGGTCATTGCCGTCACAGGGTCGCAGATGCGCGTCCGGTTATCGGACGAGCCGGGCGCCGACGAGCGCAACGCCAGGGCCGCGCGCATCGGCGGCCTGGTCAAGGTCGCCGAGGGCGAGAGCGAGATTATTGGACGGGTAAGCTCCTCGCAATTGGAAGAGATCACCGGCCGCGACGTGCTGGTCGTCGATTTGGTCGGCGAGATTGCGGGCGGCAGATTCCATCGCGGCGTGTCGCGCCATCCCGTGTCGAACGCGGCCGCGTATGCGACCACCGAAGACGATCTGCGCGTCATCTACAATCAGCCGTCGTTGCGCGATTTGCGTATCGGCGCGGTGTACGACGATCCGGATCAGCCGGCGTTCGTGCAGATCGACGATTTACTCGGAAAGCATTTCGCGGTCGTCGGTTCGACCGGATCGGGCAAATCGTGCACCGTCGCCCTCATTCTCGATTCGATTCTGAACGCTCATCCGAACGCGCACGTGCTGATGCTCGATCCGCACAACGAGTACGCGACCGCGTTCGGCGATAAAGCCGAACTGTTGAACGTCGATAATCTTCAGTTGCCGCTCTGGATGCTCGACTCCGAAGAGGCAGTGCGCGTGCTCGTCGTGGGCGGCTCGTCCGCCGAGCGCGAAACGCAGGCGATGATCTTGCGCGATACCATCGCGCGGGCGCGCCGCCACTATGCAACCGACACCTCCGGCGGGGGTTCCATCACCGTCGATACGCCCGTTCCATACCGCGTTGCCGATCTGATCCGGTTTTTGAACGAATCGATGGGGCGTCTGGACAAACCGGACACGTCGCTGCCCTACCTGCGCCTGCGTACGCGCATTGAATCGCTGCGTGCCGACAAGCGCTACGGTTTCATGTTCTCCGAAGGGCTCGACGTTCCGGACACTCTTGCGGACGTGCTGGGACGGCTCATGCGCATTCCCGTGAACGGCAAGCCGATCGCGATTATGGATCTTTCCGGCATGCCTTCCGAGGTAACCGACGTCGTCGTCTCGCTCTGCTGCCGCCTGATCTTCGATTTTGCGCTCTGGTCGAAACGCGAATCCATGCCGCCGATGCTCATCGTCTGCGAGGAAGCGCAGCGGTACGTTCCCGCGCTGCAAGAGAGCGGATTCGATGCAACGCAGCGCGTGATTACGCGCATCGCGAAAGAAGGACGCAAGTACGGGCTCTCGCTCGCGCTCCTCTCGCAGCGCCCCTCGGAACTTTCGCCCGACGCGCTCTCCCAATGCGGAACGATTTTCGCGCTGCGTATGGGCAGCGAGGTCGATCAGCAATTTGTTGCGCGCGCGGTGCCGGACGCCGCGCAGGCGATGCTCGCGGCGCTGCCGAGCATGCCTACGCAGCAAGCCCTGGTTTCCGGCGAAGGCGTGCGGCTGCCGGTCCGCATTCGCATGGACGAACTGCCGGCGGAACGCCGCCCGCAGAGCTCGGGCGCGGCGTTTTCGAGCGAATGGCAGGAAGACCGGTCGAGCGACGTGCTCCGCGAGCAGGGCATCCGCCGCTGGAGATTGCAGGCGCGCTAGACGTCGGGCGACGAACACGCTCGTCCGTGAGCACCAAAAATATGCTTCTGGCGAATCCGCGCGGATTTTGCGCCGGCGTGGATCGCGCCATCGCCGTGGTCGATCAGTTGCTCGACCAGCACGGCGGCCCGGTTTACGTGCGTAAGGAGATCGTTCACAACCGGCAGGTCGTGGAGCGTCTTCGCGCGCGCGGCGCGGTGTTCGTCGAGGAAGTCGACGAGGCGCCCGAGGGAGCGATTCTGGTCTTCAGCGCGCACGGCATCTCGCCCGAAGTGCGGCGCAAAGCGGCGCAGCGAAAGCTGCGCGTCGTGGACGCGACCTGCCCGCTCGTTTCCAAAGTGCATTACGAAGCGACGAAGTTCGCCAAGGCCGGGCTGCACGTGCTGCTCATCGGTCATGCCGATCACGACGAAGTGATCGGTACGATGGGCGAGATTCCGGACCAGATCACGCTGGTCGAAGATGTGGAAGCGGTCGATCGCGTCACGGTTCCCGACCCCGATCGCGTCGCGGTTATTACGCAGACGACGCTGAGCGTGGACGAAACGCGGGATATCATGGACGCGGTGCGGCGCAAATTCCCGAACGTGCGAACGCCTGCGCGCGACGATATTTGCTACGCCACGCAGAACCGGCAAGACGCCGTTCGCGATTTGGCAAGCGGATGCGACGTGATGATCGTCGTCGGCTCGCACAACAGTTCCAATTCGCTGCGGCTGCGCGAACTCGCGGAGCAACTCGGCGCGAGCGCGTACTTGGTGGACGATCCCGATCAGGTGCAGCGCGAGTGGGTGGAGAAGGCCGGGCGCGTCGGCGTGACGGCAGGCGCATCGTCGCCGGAGGATCTCACGCAAGCAATCGTCGCGCGGCTTCGTGAATTCGGCACGTTCGCCATCGAGGAATTCGGCGTACCCGAGCCCGAGATTATCTTCACGATGCCGCGGGAAATTTCGCTGCTCTAGGCGGCAGGGCGCAGCAGCTCGGGAACAAGGTGCGCATGAAGGCGATCGTTTTTCACGGCATCGGCGACATTCGTTGCAGTTCGGCGACGCAATCGATGCTTACAAAGCCTTCGACAAACACGAACAGGGCTGGCTCAAAGTCGAACTGGTGCCTTCGAAAGCCCCCAAACCCGCAGAGAAGGGCGTTTTGGTTTAGAGCGCGTTCGCGATCGCGTTCACGTACGTGCCGGGCTGCACGCCCGCGTAGGCGCCGTCGTGATTGAGGCTCCAAATCATCACGCCGCGGTACCCGCTCGCTTTCGCCCATGCCGTGAGCGTAGCGGCGTCCGAGGGCGTGATGACGCGGCCGTCATCGGCTTTGCCGACGAGCAGTCCCATGACGATTTTGTTTTTCGGAAAGATTGCTGCGAATGAGGTCATCGCGTCTTCGTAGCAACTGTCGGCCGCCGTCGCCGACCACAAGCACGCCGGGTGATCCGGCGGCATCCACGTGAATGCGTTGTAGTCCATGACGTTCACCCAATCGATCGACGCACCGGCTTGCTGCAGAATCGCGACGTCTTCGCCGTCGTAATTTCCCGGAACGAACGGCGCGTAGGCGCCGGACTGGAACGCGTCGTACGTGATGACGATATTCGGAAACGCGCTGCGGGTTGCGTTGATAACGTTGACGAGCTGCGCCTGCCCGTCCCAGGGAACCTGCTCGTCGTCGAAGTCCACACCGTCGTAGTAACCGGAATGCGCGGCGAAATATGCGCCGAGATTCGCCGTAAACGCTGCGTCGTCGGAAATGTTGAACGGGCTTGCGCCGCCGCCGAACGAGAGCAGCACTTTTCCGCCGTTCGCGTGAATCGCGGCGATGCCGGGCACGAGCGAATTCGTGTTTTGCGGATCGGCGATGGCGTTGCTCGTCGGCACGCTGAATGCGACGTCGACGGTGTTTACGGATTTGGGCACCGTCGATAAATCGGAGAACGGTCCGCCGCTCGTGTCGCTCCACGATTGCCAGAACCCGACGAACGGCGTTGAGGGCGAAGACGCCGGCGCAGGCGTCGGCACCGGCGGCAACCCCGCGGCTGGGCCGGACGTCGAACCGCCGCCGCCGCAAGCCGCGAGCAGTGAGACGAGGACGAAGGCGAATGCCGAACGGGACGTCATATCCCGTGTTTCGGCAAAAAGAGCGGCGCTTTTCGCGCCGCTCTTTCGTGCTTAGCGGGTTTGAACCGGCGTTCGCGTGCTTTCGGTGACGCGTCCCTCCACGCCCGTCTCTCGCGCAGGTTTTGTTCCGACTAGGCCGACGTACACGAGATGTCCGCCGTACCAGCCGGAAATGACGAGCAGACCCAGGCCGACGTATGTGAGGACGTAGCCGAGCGTGCTGACCGGATTGCCGTACCGGACGAAGAACGCCGCAATGTAGATCGCGACGACGATGAGATTCAGGATCATATGCGTCGTCGCCGTGCGCTTCACCGCTGCGGACATCGGTGCGGTGAGATAATCGATGAAGCCGAACACTGCGGCCAGGAGCGTGCCGACGACGCCGAACGCGATGAGCCAGGTGCTCATCTGCGGCCAGAACGCCGGGTTGCCCCAAATCGAAATGACGTCGCTTACCAGCACGGCGCCGAAAAATCCGATCGGGAAACCGATCAGCATCGGGTGAATCGGGTGCTCCGCTAAGGTGGCTTTGCCTTGCATGGTTAACCTCCGAGGGGTCTGCAATTCTTACCCTCGACGAGGTCGCGACGAACTGGACAACGCATACTTCCGAAGATCGTGAAACGAATCGTCGTGGGTTCGATCTCGCACGCGCAGGCGTATTGTCCGCAGCCGGGCGAACGCTATGCCGTGCTGTCCTTCGTCGACGTGGGCGTGGAAGTGCCGCACATCGAGCGCCGGGAAGGGCTTATCGAACGGCTGGTCATCTCAGCGGACGATTGCACGCCGCTCGATCCGCCCTTCAACGGACGCGCGCTGCGGCCGCTATCGGCCGCGCAAGCGAAGCAAGTAGCGCGTTTCGTGCATGCGAACGCGCAGCGCATCGACACGCTCTTCGTTCACTGTCACGCGGGGCTTTCGCGCTCGCCTGGAGCGGCGCTTGCCATAGCGGAAGCGCTGGCGATCGCGGAGATCGAGATGCTCAACGGCGAGAGCGTCGTTCCGAACGCGCACGTGCGCGACGCCCTGCGCGCAGCGCTGGAAGAACATCAAAAAAACGCCGAGTGAACCCGGCGTTTTTGAAAAATGGTGCGCGGTGCTGGGATTGAACCAGCGGCCCCCACCGTGTCAAGGTGATGCTCTCCCACTGAGCTAACCGCGCGCGTGCCGCTGCCCCGGTCCGGGGCGAACCGGCAGAGTATAGCAAAGGGCCCCGCGGCCGTCAAACGATTTTGCCTGGACGGCGCGGGGCCCTGCATGGTATCG
Source organism: Vulcanimicrobiaceae bacterium (assembly GCA_035279385.1). Classification (GTDB taxonomy): domain Bacteria; phylum Vulcanimicrobiota; class Vulcanimicrobiia; order Vulcanimicrobiales; family Vulcanimicrobiaceae; genus DATGJX01. The sequence continues at coordinate 9,061 of DATEHZ010000157.1, forward strand.
CCCTTCGACGGGCTTTCGGGTTATAGAGCGCTTACCGGCGCAGCGAGAAGAGCGGCACGACCTCGCGCTTCCACGAGCTGTTCACGATTAGCGCCGTTGCGGCGTAGAAAGCGAAGAACGAGGCTGCCAGCAGGAAGTATCCGCCGAGGATTCCGAGTTCGCGCGCGGAGCCGAGGAACTGGATTCCCGGCAGCGTGTATCCCACGGCCAGGCATCCCGCGATCAGCGCGTAGATTGCGTTCATGCGCAGCGCGCCGATCGTGAGCGCGAGCGAAATGTACCCCATGCAGAAGAGATCGACGGCGAGCAGCAGCATGTTGCTCGGCGTGCGCGGAATCAATCCGCCGACCTGCATCCAAACGAACATTGCGACGATGACGTTGTTCGCGCCGTACGAGCACATCGCCGTTCCCGCCCACGAGTTCGTGCGCGAAAACGCGTACAAGCCGGCGATGAATTGTCCGATGCCCGCGAAAACGAGCAGCGAAGGGACCGCCGCAATGAGCGACGCCGGCATGGCCGCCCAACCCGAAAGCACCCAGGCGATGACAACGGTACCGACGCAAAATCCGAAGAGCCCCATCGCGCCGGGGTCACCGATGCGTGCCTCACTGGTGGCTTCCTGGCGCTGCACTTCGGTGCTCTCTATGACCGTTTTGACCGGTCCGCCCTCCGTCCACTGCTGCTGCGGCGGGCGGGTCAGCGTTGATGAATTGTTCACGAGAACTACCTCACTTTTTTTCTTGCCGCGCGGCGCGACGCGCGGCTTCTTAAAGTAATTCCCATACGCATTTCGCGTTAAATAGCGGTCGCACGCCGATCCGCGCGTTGTTTGACAATAGGAGCGAGCGCGTGATATCGTAAGAAAACTTTTCTTGTCATCAGACGTACAAATGCGAAGAAAGGAGTGACGGCAGTTATGTTCTCGATTCAATCGATGAGTCTTCAATCGCAAGGAACGCGCGGGTTTTCACCCGTGGGTTGCGCCGTCAATCCGACCGGCGCGGGTACGCTCCGCGGAGTCGTTTCGAATCGAGGTTCGGCGCCCTAGTCGCCGCCGCAATCGACCGTTCGAAAGCCTCCGCGACTCCGGAGGCTTTTTTACTTACTTTTTTTTCTCGAATGAGGCGTTTGAAATGGACCACTGGATTGGTGTTCACATCGAAAAGCGCCGCGAAGAACTGCATGCCGAAGCTGCTCGCGCCCGCATCATCAGGATGCTCGAGAGCGGCCGAAGTCGCGGCATTCGCGGCCGCATCGCACAATTGCTAGCGCTCTTCGTCGCGTAATAGCGCGTACAGCGCGTGATCGTTGTAGTCGCCGCGTAACCGCTGCACTTGGCGCAGCACGCCTTCGAGCGTGAAGCCCAAGCGCTCGGGGACGCGGCGGCTGCGCTGATTTTCCGTAGCGACGCGAATCTCGACGCGGTGCAGGTCGAGCGCTTCAAATGCGTATTCCACGAGCAGATGCACCGCGCGCGTCATGATGCCGTGACCGGTATGGTCCTTGTCGAGCCAGTAGCCGATGCGCGCGTTTGCGTTCGCCCAATCGATCTCGTGCAGATCGATGCAGCCGATGAGCGTGCCGTGCCGCCAGATGCCGGCCTTGAAGGACGTATGCTCGTAGGCCTCTTTCTCCGCGGCGCGCAGGAACGCGTACGTGTCGGACGCGTCGATGACGCGGTCCGTCCAAGTCATCCACGGAGCGAGCGATTCGCGATTGCGGATCGTCACGTCATACAATGAATCGGCGTCGTCGGCGCGAAGCAGCCGCACTTCGGTATGCTCGTCGACGTGCAGGCAGAAGTCGACGAGCGCTGCCGTGATGCGGGGCGGTTCGCTTACAGATCCGCGAGGTCCGGTGGCGTTGGTTCTGTCCATATCGTCGTAAACGTCTTCAGCGTTTGCGCCGAACTTACTGCTTGCCCGAGGGCGCGCTGCGCGAGCGCTAAACCATATAGTGCTCTTGGGTCATTCGGATAACGCGCGAGCGTTTGCGTGAAGGCGTCTTGCGCTTTTTCGTAGTTCTTTTGGCGGTAGTAGAGCGCACCCAGCGCTTCGCCGGCGGGAAACACCGGAAGTTGTTCCGCCCCGTCTTCGCGCTGCTGGTAGGCGATCGCGCGATCGAGCGCCGCGACGGCCGATGCGATGTTGCCGTCGTGCTCGTCGATTGCCGCCGTCAGCAGCCAGCGATAATCGGCGTCGATGTTTCCGTAGAGCGCAAGCATCTTGCGCGCATCCTCGACCGCACCCAGGTGTACGTCGGTCAGTCCGCGCGCGAGCGGCGCGTAGAACTCGTTCGTCGCGGTGGAAGAAGCGATCCATTGCCAGCGGCCGAAGCGCGCCCACGTTGCCCAGAGGTCGCTGCCTTCGTACTCGCGCCCCACGCGAGCGGCCCACGTCTGCGCAACCTGCAGATCTCCCAGCATCAGCGCGTTCGTCCAGCCGGTGTAGGCGTCGTGGGCGCCGTATCGCAGTTTGAACGGCGGGTTCGCCTGCGCGTTCCACTCTTCGCGAAGGCGCCAGGCGGTCTCGCTTGCGGCGAGCGCCTTTGCATAATCTCCGACCTCGGTATACGTGTGGGCCGGCATGTGCGCGAGGTGCTCTTCCGGCGGCGTGAACGTCCAGGCCGCCATGCGATCCGCGCACACGACGGCCGGTGCGCGGTTCGCGGCGAAATCGTAGGCGTGGATACACAAATGATTCGCGAACAGATGGTTCGAATCGCGCGCGAGAACGCGTGCAATAAGCGCGATCGCTTGCGGATCGGCATGCTCGACGCCGCTGTGTTCGAGCAGCGCCTCCGCGTCGAGCGTCGCCGCGTCGTCATCGAGCGGATACGCCGCGACCAGCGCCGCCATTGCGCCGCGATAGCGCGCGTCACCGGCGTCACGCCGTTCGTAGGTCCCGCCGTAACGCTGGACGACGGCGTCGACGTAGAGCCGCTCCTGCGGCGACGCGAACGTTTCCAGCGCCTGCGCGCGCAGCGCCGCATCGTGCGCTCGCGCCAAACGCGACGCGTCGAGCGGCGTATTGAGATCGCTGCCGGCGGCCAGCGCCTCGCCCCAGGCGGCCATGGCGAGGTGCGGGTCGTCTTGCAGCGCCTGCGCGAATGCCCGGCTCGCAGCCTCGCCGTTGTACGCGTACAGCAGCCGCAGTCCGCGATCGAATGCGGCTTGCGCTCGTGCATCGGTCGTTGATACGGCGTGATGCACGCTTGGGGCAAAGCCCAGCGCGGCAACCAGCGTGAGTGCGGCTATCACGCCGCTTTCTTCTTGCGCGCCTTCAAAGATTGCTTCAATTGGCGGGCGGTCCGTGAGTCGTCCGTTTCATTCGCTCGCTCGCGCAGCAGAGCAAGGACGAACGACTCCTCCGGGAGCAGCCCGCCGGTGTGGCGCATGTTCTGCGGCGTACGAAGCGCGCCGCGCTCGAGATACGCCTCAACCAGGTGCGGATGCACGTAGCATTTGCGGCATACCGCCGGCGTATTCCCAAGGCGCTGTGCCACGTCTTTGATGACGCCGTTCAGGCACGCCTTGCGTTCGGTTTGCGTTTCGGCTTCGTCTCGCTCGCACAGAAGCGCGGCGCACGTCACCGTGCCGAGCCACGTGCGAAAGTCTTTGGCGGAAAAATCCTCTCCGGAGATTTCGCGGATATATTCGTTGACGTCCGCCGAGTCGATGGCGCGCGAGCTTCCGTCGTCGTCCACGTATTCAAAGAGCTGCTGCCCCGGCAAGTCTTGGCACCTGCGAATGATGCGCGCCAAGCGCCGGTCGCGCAAGTCGATTGCGTGGCGCACGCCGCTCTTGCCGCGAAAGCCGAAGCGAACCGTCGAGCCGCTCACCTTCGCGTGCGTATTCCGCAGAGTAGTCAGGCCGAAGGAGCCGTTGTCCTTCGCGTACTCGTCGTTCCCCACGCGAATCGCCGTGGTCGCCAAGAGTTGCACCACCGTAGCGAGCACTTTTTCCCGCGGCAAACCGCCCAGCGCGAGATCGGCTTCGATACGCTTGCGAATCGCCGGCAACGCTTGAGCGAACGCGATCATCCGCCCGTATTTGGTTTCGTCGCGAATCTCGCGCCAGCGCTTGTGATACCGGTATTGCTTGCGTCTGCGGGCGTCGCGTCCCGTCGCTTGAAGATGGCCGTTCGGTATCGGGCAAATCCACACGTCGGTATAGGCGGGTGGAACGGCCAGCGATCGGATGCGCGAGAGTTCCTTTTCGTCCGTTATCTCTTTGCCGTGGGGTCCGATATAAGCAAACTGTTTTCCGCGTTCGATCCGCGTGATGCCGGGAATCTCGTCCGTGACGTAACGAAGCCCCGCCGCCTTTGCGGAAGCGACGGGATCGCTGCGGGTGTCCGCACCGCTCATGCGGCCTGACCGTCGTAGCGCAGCGTGCCGTTCGCACGACGCACGCCTTGCGTGAGCGCATGCGCCTGCGTGCGCCCGTTCGGCATGAGATGCTGCACCTCGACGCCGTGCAGCAGTACCGCCGCATCTGAGATTAAACGGCGATGGCAGCGCCACCACAGCGTTTCGGAACACATGATCGCGGTTTTGCGCTGCGGCAGTGAATCGACCAGCGCCCCCAGCGCACTCAAAAACCGCTCCGTTTCCATATAATCCGCGTAGCCGCGAAACGACGGATTGCGCAGCGCCGTGTGGTGCGAGGTCGGTTGCGGGGTGCGGAATCCGCCGAGATCGCGCTCCCAGACGTACTCCGCGCCCGCTTCCGCGGGAACCCAGATCGCCATCTTGTCGCCCCACACCCACGGGTGCGCGCGACTCTTCGGGACGGTGCGAACGTCAACCACGCGTGCGATTGCAGCCCGCTCGATCAGCCCGGCGATCTCGTCCTGCGTGAGCGTGCCGTGCCCGAAGGTAAAAAGTTCCACCCTATCTGTATATCCGCTGGCCGCCGCTTTCATACTCCGCGATGGCGTCTCGCCAGGCTTGCGGAACGGCAATCGTCTGGTTGGCGACGAAGTCGAAAGCGACCATTGTCGTAATGCCGTGCGCGGCGCGCCGGCCGTGCGTCTCGCTCCAGATCTCGTAGTAGAAGTCGAACGACTTGGTGCCGATGCGCGGGATGCGGCAGCCGACGGCGATCTGTTCGCGGTAGAGCAGTTGCCGCTCGTACGTAAAGTTAATCGTCGCCTGAATCATGCCGTGGTCGCCGTTGATCGGCACCTTCATGACCTGCGCGAAGTATTCCGAGCGCATCGTTTCCGTCCAGCGGATGTACGCGACGTTGTTCACATGGCGCATCATATCCACGTCCGCGAACGGCACGCTGAAGCGCGAGATGAGGGGAAAGTCTTCCAGCATGCCGCCAGTCTTCGCCGTCGCAGCTGCCCAGGCGAGCAAGGTGTGCGTTCGTCGCTGGACAGGGACCAGGCGGATAGCGTAAAATACCCCGGTCCCCGGACACAAATGGGCGCGTAGCTCAGTGGGAGAGCATCCGCTTCACACGCGGGGGGTCGTTGGTTCAATCCCAACCGTGCCCACCATTTTGTCTTGGAGGTCCAAACCCGGCCGACTGCCAATAGTGGTCGCCGGTCCAATGGCGATGGCGCTGTAGCTCAGTTGGTTAGAGCGCCGCCCTGTCACGGCGGAGGTCGTGGGTTCGAGCCCCATCAGCGTCGCCATTTTTCCCTCGAGAGTGCTACCTCTACGGGGATAAAGAAAAAAGCCCTGATTTTGTCGGGGCTTTTTTTATTGTCGTCTTCTTGCAATAAAGCGAATGCGCCGGCAGGTCGTACCGGTGCTCGCGTTTCGGCGATGAGGTTCCCCGCGGTTTTTCCTGAGCCGGTCCGGCTTAGGCCGTTAATCCGAGCGTCGTCGGCGTTCACGCGAAAGCGAAAGCACGACTGCGACGACGCCTGCGACTACGATCAGGCCGACGATGACAAGCAGTTGTACCGAAACGCCGTAGGCCACAACCGGCTCAGGGGTCGGAGTTGGTGACGGCATTGCATACTTGTACGGTCTGAGGAGCCGGCGTCCTGTTCTGCCGACTCCCGTAGACTTCGACGGCGTAACGATTCAAGAACTGTTCGCGGCCGCTCAGGTCTTTTGGCGTTATCCGTCATTTTGCTAAAGCCATCGAGAAGAAGCCCCGATGCAGGCGCCGGGGATTCTCATTTGGACGTTCGGAGAGAAACCTTCCGCCGTCAGCGAATAAGGTACTCGTCTCGGTGCCGAGATGCGGAGGTTGGACAGAAGATGCCGCTGTCAGAATGGGTGCCGACAATCGTTCCGGTCATCACGTTGCTTGTGGTAGCCGTCACCGCGTACGCGGCGCTTCGTCAGATCCGCCACCTGCGTGCTGCGAATGAAACTCTCGCGCTTTTGGAGCTAAATAAAGCCGCAAACACGCATCAGTATGAAGAGTCGCGCCGTTACGTTCATGGACAACTTCGCAAGGATATAGAAGACAAAGCGCTGCGGCAACGGTATCTTCAGCCACTTGACGGCGATCGCGGTCCGATTGGACGGGCCGCACCCTACAGCGATTTCTTTGAAGAAGTCGGTGGTCTCGTCTTCACAAAAGCGATCGACCTTGATATCGTCATGCGCTGCTTCGATTTCGAATATGCATGGAACGATGCGCGACGATTCGTTCGGCTCGAACGGGAGCGTAGGGGAAACGACATACGGCTTTACGAGATGTTTGAAGCGCTCGCGATGACACAGCGTCGATACCGTGAACGCCGTGGCGGTTCCTCGTTCTATCCGGTCGGCTTGCCGAGGGACCCGGAAACGACCAAAACGGGCACGCCGTCGTCTGAGCCGTGAGTGCTAGAAATTTGAGACCAGCGCAGTCGCTACCGACCAGATTTGCAGCGGACCGAGACCCACGTTCACGACCTTGATCGCGTAAACGCCGCTTTGGGTTATCGGCGCGTCGAGTACGGCGACTCCGGTAGACGTATTTACTGTTTGAACGACCGCACCGCTCGGGTCGATCAACAGCAATTGAATCGGCGCGGCGATGTTCGACTCGGCCACAATCGAGATGGCCTGAGTTCCCGCTCCGAGCGCGATGCTGTTAACGGCCGCTTGACCTTGTGACAGGTTGAAATTCATTTTGGACGTGCTGCCGGGATACGCGGACGGCGTTCCGACCGGCGTTGCATTATCGAGACAGAAGCCGTCGATATACACGCCGTCGTGCAGCGGCTGAATCTCGAGCGTGTGCTGACCGTTCGTAGTTATTCCATAACTGTAGCTCTTCGATGCACCGAATACCGGCGAGCGGTCCGAGCCTGATGATCCGTTGTAGTTCACCGGTCCCATGTCTTGGCCGTCCACAAAGACTTCAGCGCTGCCGCCTTTCGTGCTGGTCGCGTAGAAATAGCGGATCGTTCCGGTCTGCGCGGCCGGCGTACTGAAGTTCACGATGGCGGTGTGTTGATTGTTTCCGCCCTCGTTCAGACGGAAGTGACCCGCGCTCGCGTCGGAGTCGTCGATCGAATGCCAGCCGTTGGAATAAGCGATGTGCGAGTCGTCGTCCTCGACCATCGTGCCGCTGCAAGACGCTGCGGCCGCAGTCGACGTTTGAATCGTGATGTTGTCGATGCCGAGCGTCCACGAACCATAGCTGGGATAAAACGTTCCGGGTGCGTAGTAGCCGACGCTCGTCGCGTCAACTTGCGAGAGGAACGTTGCCCATTCCGCATCGGTTGCGGGCGTACCGTCCCCGTGTCTGAAGACCCAGCCGGGCGGAATGACGCCGCCGCGAGCATCGATCGCAAACGTATAGCGGGTCCAGCCGACGGGCGGTTTGGCAATAATAGGCGTCGTGTACGTCGCGGAATAGGTGACGGAGAAGCCCGTGCTATCCATCTGCAGAAGCTGCATTGTAACCGGCCGCCCCGTGGAAGGCCAACTTCCCGATTGCAGAATGTCGAGATCGACGCCGAACGTGGTTACGCCCGCGGCCGTCCAGTCGCCGACAAAGACGCTGTTTTCTTTGTACGTGTCGTTGTAGCCGGGCTGAAAGCGCGCGGACGCCGTGCCCCACGTTGGAATCGACGACGGAAACCCGCCCTGCTGCAGATACGCGCCGAACGGTATTCCGCCGCCGAGCGGACTGCCGCCGGCGGGTTCGATGGTGCGGGGAACGCTAAAACTTGCGATCCATTTGCCGACATCCGTCCCGTCGTCATACGTTTCGGTAAAACTTTGGGACGCGGCGGTTGACGTTGAAAAGCGAGTGAATGGAAGTGACGATTCATGCCGGCCGCCGCAAGAGGAACACATCGCCGCAACGGCAAGCGCCAGGAGAGCGCGTTTCGTTACGATTAACGCGTCCACGTGTCGTTCAAGTACCCGTCGCTGCCGCTTCCGCCGAATAGCACCGCCGCGCCTGAAGTTTGATCGAACGAAAGCGCGGCAAAGTCGCGTGACGGCGGTCCCGATGCACTCAGGCGGCGCCACGTTCCTCCGGCGAAAAGCCAGCTGTCGGACAGCGTTCCGTTACTGCTCAGACCGCCGTACAGCAGCACCCCGCCCAACGCGGGATCGTAGGTCATGCTTGCCTCGTAACGCGCCGGTGGAGATGCGGAAGGGTGAAGATCGATCCACGTCGAGCCGTTCCACGCCCACGTGTCCGAAAGATAGATCGGATTTCCAGCGCTATCGTAGCCTTCGCCTCCGAACAGCACCGGTTCGTGCAAGTCGGGATCGTAGATGGAAACCGCACCGTATCGCGGACCCGGCGTCGTCGCCGGCTGGAGCTGCGTCCAGGTTTGACCGTTCCACGCCCACGTATCCTCGAGCGTGTTGAGATCGGCGAAACCGCCGTACAGAATCACGCGACCGTTGGACGGATCGTCGGCCATCGTCGCGAGCGATCGCCGCGACGGAAATGTCGAAGTAAGCGCGTGCGTCCACGTACCGTTCCACGTCCACGTGTCGTCGCAGAGATGATTGGGATTGCTCGGCGGATTCAGCGAGCTCGTGCAGCTCGTGGGCGAGGTGCCCTGGCCGCCGTACACCACGACGACGCCGCGCGAAGAATCGTACGCGGATGCGGCGGCGAATCGCGCCGGCGGCGAACCGCTCCCAGACTGTTCGCTCCAATTTGCTGCCGAGTACACCCACGTGTCGGACAAAAATCCGTCTCCGCCATATCCGCCGAAGAGCAGCAATCCGTGTGAGGACGCCGCGACGAATGACGCGCCCGAGCGCGGTTGCGGCAATCCCGGCGTATCGTGTCGATCCCACGACGCGCCGTTCCAGCTCCAGGTGTCGTCGAGGAATCCGCCCGACGGATAATTGTTGCAGCAGCCGCCCATGAGGACCGGTGCCGAGATCGCGCCGTCATACGCCGACGCCATGTCGTATCGCGCCGCCGGGCTCGACGCGGGAAGCGCAACCGCCGACCACGACGTTCCGTTCCACGTCCACGTGTCGTTCAGCGCTTCTCCGCCCGGCACGATGGCTTGATGCGGAAGAAGCCCCACCAGCGTGTTATTCGTGTAACCGCCGAACAGCACGAGGGTTCCGTTGCTCTGCGGTTCCAGCGCAGCACCTTGCCGCGCAGTCGGTCCAACGGTGGAAACTTGCTGCCAATTCGAGCCGTCGAACGTCCATGTGTCGCCGACGAGCGCTGCACCCATCGTCAGACCGCCGAAAAGCACCAGCTGTTTGCCCGGACCGTAATAGGCAAGAGATGCATCGTAACGGCCCGGCGGGCTAGCCGTCGTCGCGATCTGCCGCCAAGCCGTACCGTTCCAGCTCCACGTGTCTGCTAAGAAATCGGTCGTTCCAAGGCCGCCGAATAAAATGAGGGTTCCGGTGACGGGATCGTATTCGAGCGACGCGCGCGTGCGCGGCGGCGGGGCCACCGGCGTTTGCACGAGCGTCCAGCGCGACCCGTTCCACGTCCACGTGTCGTTCAAATAACCGATGGTGCTGGACGGATCTCCGCCAAAGAGCACGATGTTTCCGGACGCCGGATCGTAGGCCATCGCGGCACCCGTGCGCGGCGATGGCGCGCTGTGCGGAAATTGCCGGCTCCAACGGCTTGCATCCCACGTCCACGTGTCTTGCTGAACGCCGGCGCTGTTATTGCCGCCGAAGAGAACCAGGACATGCCGGCCGGAATCGTAGGCCATCGCCGCGCCCTCGCGATCCGAGAGGGTGGCCGGAATTTGCATTTGCCAGCCGCCGACGGATGAAGAACTTGCCGTGGTTCTCCCGCCTCCAAAACCGCTCGCAGGCGGAGTCATTCCTCCGCGGCCGGCGCAAGACGACGCAGTTAGGGCGGCCACAATACAAAGAAGCCACCTGAGGATGCTCGTGGTTCTCATTGCTCCCCGAGCATACGAGTCGAGCAAATCGAGAACCATACTCCAAACTGAGTAGGACTCGACCAGAAGCATGAACTCGTGCTTTACGAGCGAGCGCGTTTTAGCGCTGAAGCGAGCGGGAATTCCTGCGAAACATAATCCAGTTCGCTCGCCAAGTCTACTTATGCCGAAGGAGACTCACATGGCCTCACGTGTCACTTGCGCGTTCGCTCTGGTCGCGTTCACCTTTACTGCCGTGGGGTGTTCGGGTGCTTCACGATCCGGACCGTCCGCCATCCCGCAAACCGCACAGACCCGAACGGCGCAGGCCGTAACTCCGCACGCCTCGACGAATCCCACACAAAATATTCCAATTACCGGTACCGCTCCGAATAGCACATTCAGCGGTACTTTTAGCATTTCGAGATTCGTATCCCAGCGCGGCGTGTTATATGCAGCCGGTACCTTGGCCGGAACGCTTACGAACACCGCGACGGGTGTCACGCAAACGGTGAATCAGGCCGTTCAAATTCCCGTCACCTCGGTAGATCCGTCGTGCACGATTCTGACGCTGACACTCGGCCCGCTCGACCTCAACCTGCTCGGGCTGATGGTGCATCTCAATCAAGTCGTTTTGACGATCACGGCACAGCAAGGCCCCGGCAATCTGCTCGGCAACCTGCTGTGCGCAATAACGAATCTGCTCAACGGCGGCGCGCCGCTGACGTCGATAACGCACCTCTTGAACCAGATACTTTCAATCCTGAGCCGCTTATAGCACGCGCCGTACCAACGACATAAGCAGAAGGGCGCCGATGCCGCGGCGCCCTTCCTGCTGTTCGGTGGCTAGTGTCACTTCCCTGCACCAAAAACGTACAGCTGCGAAGT
>DATEHZ010000158.1:0-39084 GCA_035279385.1 Vulcanimicrobiaceae bacterium
CCCATGAACGCGCGTCCGATCGACGCGCTTACCGCGCCGCCCCCGCGTCCGCCGAGATCCCCGCTGTTCGACGAACTAAAACCGGTTGCGGCGTGCACGCCCAGGACGGAATACATCGAGGTGTTGCCGGTGTACTGCGGCGTCCACGGATACCCGCCCTTACCGCCCACGCCGCCGTTGCCGCCGCCTCCGCCGCCCGTATTTTGATCATTGGAAGCGGGATCGTCGTCCGTACCGCCGCCGCCGGCATTACCCGGGGCGCCCATGCCTTGGTCGCCGCCGCTGTATCCGTCGGCGCCGCTGCTCGTCACCGTCGGCGTCGTCGGATTCGACGGCGTCGAAAAATTCGTGTACGAAAAGACGTAGTTCGGCGTGCCCAAAATGCCTTCGCCTTTGCTTCCGAATCCGGGTTTGCCGGTGCCGTTCATCGTCGAGGAAGCCGCGTAGTAGTTGTTGAGCACCGCCGTCGGCGTGGTCGAAGCGACGGTGACGCCGCCGCCGCGGAAACCGTCGCCGGTCGCGTAGATCGAAGCGCCGCCCAAATTCAGCGTGGACGAAATATCCAGTGCCGCAACGCCGCCGGTTTTGCCGTCCCAGTACGCAGCGGTAAAATTCGAGGAGAGCGTTGCGGTGGTGTATTCGGGCACGCGCACGATCTGATACCGCTGATTGTTCGCGGTGTTTTCGTAGTACGAATTGAGCAGACCGCCGCCCGTTCCCGCGCCTTGGATGCTCGCAACGCCGCCGGCGACGCTCGACACGTACACGTACTCGTACAAACCCGCGTTGCCGATCGACGTGTAGCCGCTGCCCGTTCCGCTGCCGTCGCCGTACGACGAGGAGTTCGACGCGTTGAACGATCCGTTTCCGCCGTCTTGCATCTGGAGGATCAGCAGTTCGTCGCCGGCGGCAACGGCGTTCGTCGCGCCGCCGTTGCCGGTGTCCATCGTTCCGAGCGTCACCGACGTAGCTGCGGCGCCGAGCGTTCCCGCGGGCGGCTGATAGTACGTGTTCGCCGGCGCACTGAGCGTGCCGCCCGCTTGAAAATTCATGTTTCCCGTCGGACAGGGCGGCGTGGTCGCTGCGAGCGCGTATTGCTGGTGCACCGGACCGATGCGTAAACTCGTCGAACTTTGCGCGAGCGCGAACGCGAGCACGCCGATGAACGTTTTACGCATGATGCGGCGTACGAATCGCTTCATCGCTGCGGCTTGCCCCATCCGAAGATCCGGTCGACGAGGGTCGTCACCGTGAAATACACACCGCGGCGCTGCGGCTTTCCCGTAAGCGTCGGGTCCGCGCTCCCGGAGAAATTATAACCGAGCGCAAAACGCGTTTGTCCGGCGGAGTAGCCGGCCTCGGTTGCAAAGTCCGTGGAACGCGCACCGCTCACGCCGGGTACCTGCATGAAGCGAACCTCCGCGCCCGCGTCCAAGCGCGAGCCGATCGTTTGCCGCAGCCGCACTCCCGTAAGAGACGTGTGCGCTCGGTAATACTCGTCGCCGTCCAGTTTGTAGGCAAAGCGGCCGCCGATCTCCAGACGCGTCGACGGGCGCAGCAGTTCTTCGAGCGAGACGACGCTTGCGGCTCCGCCGTTCCAGAATCCGCCGTTGGAGCGCTCGTACGAGACGAGCGAGATGAAGCGATCGTTTTCGAGCGGACGATATGCCAGCGATACTTTGTCGTCGATGGAGCGCGCGCTCGCACTGTACGCGCGCTGCACGACGCCGACGACTGCGAGGTCCGGCGTCGCGTGTCCGGCAATTCCTGCGGAAAGCGTCGCACCGCCGGCAAATCCCGTACGCGCTTGATACGCGAGCGAGGCCTGCAGCGTCTGCGCGTTTGCGTAATGCAGGGCGCCGCCGAGTACGGTGAACCCCTGCGCTCCCGCACCGATCGCGTTCGCCGACTGCGCGAGCAGATTGCCGCCGACGTATTTCGAGAGCCGGAAGCGCTCCTGCACGCCGAGTGCGCTGTAGACGTTCGTTGCGCTGCCGGTGCCGCTTACGACGTAGTCGCTGCTCACCGTCGTCGCGGGCGAGAGCGCGCGCTCAATGCCGAGCTGCATGGAATGTGTGGCGCCGGTGCCGTACGTGATGCCGCTGCTCGCGTTCGCGAAGGTCGTGGTCGGCGCCGCGCTCCAGAGTTCTCGCAGGTACGCGCGTCCGCGTCCGCTCATGTCGTAACTGAGCTGCGCGAGCGTCTGCGAGGGCTGCGTGGAGCCCGCGTCGCTGCCGCTGAGCGTTTGAAACTGCGTTACCGTGATGCCGACGCGTTTGCCCGCTTTATATTCCACGCCGAGCTGCGCTTGCGTCTGCGTCAACGTCGAAATCGCGGGCGGGCTGCCCGGTTGCGGCGATGCCGCGGCGCCGCTATGCTGCCAGTGCCGCACGAGGCCGCCGAGAAGTGCGAGCTGCGGGGTGGCGAACCATCGCGCGGTCATGCTCTGATTACCTTCGGCGTCCGAAATTCCCGAACCGTTGTTGCTTTGACCGTCGGCGGTGAGCGTGACGGAAACGCGGCGCGGAACGGTATGCGTCAGCGATGCGTGATAAGCGAGCAAACCGGCCATCGAGAGACCGCCGAAGGGATTGGAGAAACCGGCGCCGGTGCTTTGCAGATCCATCTCGACGCTATCAAGCGCCGTGTGCGCGTTCACGCGCAGCGCGAGCGCGTCGCCGCCGCGCTGCGCCGGAAACGGATTACCCGGGTTCGGCAAAAACCCGTAAGACGACGCGTGCGAGACTTCCCACGTCCCGCCGTTCCACCGGCGCGAAAGCGCCTGCGAGAGGATCGCAAAGTTCTGAGTTCCGGTGGCGTCGTTGACGTATCCCATATGCAGCTGCGTCGCGCGATCTTGCCCGAGATTGACGTCCAGACTGGCTCCGGTCGTTTGTGAGACGACACCCGGACCTTCGTACTGATACTGCAGCTGGATGACTTGCGGGTTAAACGCGGCGTCGTAGGGCAGCGGGACGTTGAGAAAGCGCAGCACGCCCGTCGCATAATCGATCGTATAATCCACGTTGCGCACGAGCGGCAGTTCGGAAATCACCGCTCCGCTGTGCCGGTCGAGCGCCACGAGTTGCAGGTACTCGGAGCCTACGACGATACCGGCGTGCAACTGCTGCATGAGCGTCGCGAGGCCCGCGACGGGAAAGACTTGTGAAACAAACGCCATGTCGTTACGCGCCGTGAACGCCGCGAGCGCAACGCGATCGTTCTTATCGTGCAACTCCGCCTTCGCGCCGCTGAGCAGTTGCCGGTACGCGCCCGCATCACCGGAACCGACCTGCGCGTTGAACTGCCCCCACGTCAAACTGTTGCGTCCGTTTTCCAGGCGCGCGTACACGCGATCGGCCGAGTGAAGCGGGGACGATACGGACGAAGCGTCGCCGTAGGTTTGATACGGGCGCTCGTTCGGATCTTGGACGAACGGACCGTACGAAGAGACCGGCGAGAGACGGTTCTGCGATTCATACGCAGCGGTAAACAGCGAGTTTCTGCCGACCTTGCCGCTCGCGTAGATCGCCGCGCGCACGCGCCGCGCACCGCCGCTATCCGCAATGCCGTCACCGTCGACGCCGTCCACGACGGCTCCGGTACCGAGCGAGACGACCCCGTTGACGAATGGGGCGCGCACGAAGGGTTCGATGTAAAACGTCTTGCGCAAATGCGCCGCACCCGCGTCGATCTGCAGTTCGAGCGCGCCCGAGCGCGTGCCGGGAAGAATCTCGATCTGCGCGTAGGCGCCCGCCTCTATGGGTTCTTCGACGGTCTGCGCGCTCGGCGGATTTGCGTCCTCGCCGGTGGCGCGCACGTTCGGTGTAAGCGGATTGCCGGGATCGGGCGTCGCCTGCGGCGCGGTTGCGACGCGATCGCAGATTCGCGCGTCGCCGCGCAAGATCGTCAGCTGCAGCTTCGATCCGGGATCGGCTGCGTTGCCGTACCGATCGCGAATCCAGATGCGCACCGGCACGACCGTCTTGCCGTCTGCGATGGGCGCGGAGGCAAAATCGGCGTAGATCGACGCCGGTTCGCCCGGGCCGAAGACCGTTTCGTTCACGGGCGTACCGCGCAAGCCGTCCGCGCCGAGCGGAACGATCGTCAGCGTGTTCGGCCCCGGCTGCAGCCGGACGCCGTAAAAGAAGTACTGCGTCTCACCCGTTTTCGCGTTGATGGTACGCTTGCCGAGCTGCTGATACGGAATCACGCTGCCGTTCGCTTGCAGTTCGATCCCGGCGCCGGCAACGGTCGAGGCGACGACCTGCGTTGCGCCGATCGGCGAAGCCTCTTGCGGGCGCGGGGAGACGAACGCCGCGCGCAGTCCGCTCGTAGCGGTGAACTGCAGATGCGTGAGATCGCCGAACGTCGCCGGCGGTTTTTCCTGCGCGATCGACGCGCACGTCACGGACATCGTCAGTGCCAGCGCGGTGCACGCGCTTCCCGCCCGGCGAAGCGTCGTCGCGATCGTGCGTCGCACACTGCGGTTCATCGGGCGCCCCCTTGCAGCGGGAACTCGACGTCCTCCATCGTGGAACCATCGAGAATGCCGTGAAGCAGACGTTGCGGCGAGCGCGCTCGCAGGCCGTCCGGAAGCGTCGACGGGTCGATGCGCAGCACGTGCATGCCCGGGCGAACCGCCGGGAACGAAAAGAGCCCTTGCGCATCGGTCGTGACGTAACTGCCGTCTTCCAAATAGATTCGAACGCCGGCGACGCCGCGATCGCCGCGGCTGAAACGATCGCTGCCGCGCACGTCGACGAAGACCCGGCCCGTTACCACGCGCCGATCCGAGAACATGCCGCCCACGACGAGCACCGACGCGCTTGCAGATCCGCCTTCGCTCAGGCCCGAAGCGCCCGCGGCACCGCTCACGCTCACGTTGTTGAGCAGGGTCGTGCCGGACGGCGTTGAGGGAAACACCACCGCTGCATACGTGAGCGTATGTCCGGCGCCGGCACCAAGCGCGGGCAAACGCCACGTCAGCGTACGTCCGGCAATCACCGGTTCGAAATCCGCGTTGCCGTCCAAACGCGAACTGCCCGGCGCGTACACCAACCCCGCATCGAGCGTGTCGAGAACGGCCACGTTGCTCAGTGCGAGCGGCGATGCGTTCGTGAACTGCACGGTATAGACGATGCGATCGCCGGGTTCGGCCGATCCGCGATCCGCCGTTTTGCTCACGGTGAGCGGATTGGACTGAAAGACCGGCAGATTGCCGAACAATCCGAAGACATTCTGCAATTGCACGGACGTATTCGTCAGCGTGAATCCGCCGGCCGCTGCGAGCGGCTGCCCATCCAACGAAGAGGCTTTGACGTCGTAGAGCTGGTTTTCGGCGCCGGGCGTGACGTCGATCGCGATCTTCCGGTTGAGGTATCCCGGTGCGTCGATCGTAAGAAAAAACCGCGACCCCGCGGGCGCGATCTGCGAGGGCGGCAGCGCAAACCCGTACGTTCCGTCCGGTCCGGTAACCACCGGATTGCTTGTGCCGCTGCCGGCGAACGTGCCGAGCGGGGCCGACGCAGACGTACGCGCGCGCAGCGGTACGGGCGTTCCATTTTCATCCAGCAGCGACACGACTGCGCCGCCGATGGGGTGATTCGCTCCCGAGAACCCGTCGAAAACGATGTTCGCGGAACCCGTGAAGACGCTCGCGGCCGTCGTCTGCTGCTGTGGGACGCCGGTTGCCGAAATGTTCGCGATGTTGACGAAACTGAGGCCAAGGGCGAGCGCCGAAGGCACCGCTGCGTCGAACGACACGTCGAGCGTCGCGCCCGCGTTCAGCGTGCCTGCGTTGACGCTGAGCACTTGACCTTGCACGCTCGCTGCAATGCCGGCGGGACGTCCGTCGATCTTCGCGCTCGATGCGTCGATCGTGAGCCCGCTCGGAACCGTATCGCTAACGACGACGTTTTGCGCGGGCGAGCCGCCGCTGTTCACCGCGATGATGTCGAACGTTACCGTTGCACCGGGCCGGCTCTGCACGACCGTGACCTTGTCGACGCTTTTCGATACCTGCGTTCCCGAACCGCCGGGACCGCTGAGCGTCGGCGCGGATCCTCCGACGATCCATTCTTGACCGGTATCGCTCTGCAGTCCGTTCACCGTACCGGATGCCGTCGTCTGAACGGTCAGATTGACCGGAACTTGCGCGCCGGCGCTCAGCCCGCTCGTCGCAATCGTTGCGATAATCGAAATCGATCCTCCGGGCGCAACCACGGGCGAGAGCGCGCCGCCGCTCGCGTCCGTACTCGCGCCGCCCGCGTTCACCCATTTCACGGACGTGACGGCGAGCGAGCCCGCGGAGAGCGCCGTGATGCGATACGCGTCGGAAATATTGCTGCCGTTAAAGACCGCGAATGTTCGCGTGGCGGCTTGCCCCACCGGCACGGTCTCCGCCAAAGCGTCGGCTTTGCTTTCCTTTGGTGAGACGGCGATTGCCGCAATTTCCGCGACGGTTGCGACGACCGTATTTGAGCGCGTCGAATACGCGCGGCCGCTTGCATCCGTGTACGCAGCGCTCACGGAGTTGTCGATCGTCGTCCCACCGGATGAAGCGGCAACGCCGCGCTCCCCTGCCGCAAGGCAAAGAAGCGCGGCGAATGCCAGTGCGATTACTTCACGGTGAGAGAGAACGTAATCGTACCTTGCCAATCTTGGCTGCTCGAGGGGCTGTTGTAGTTCTTCGGCACGAGGGAAAACGACGTGCCGCCGGGAGTTACTTGGAACGCGGTTGAGCCGGCGCCGAACGTCGCGCCGAACGTCCCGTGCGGCGTACCGGTCGCGTACTGGAACGCCGTTCCGGTGCGCGCGGATGCGCTGCTGCTCTTGTCCGCGGGCGCCGATTGCAGACCCGTCGTGAAGTAGCCCCAGTTGTTTTGCGTCGTCGAACTGCTCGAACTGCTCACCGTGCCGTCATCCGTGATGACGAGCGCGTTGCCGCTGCCGGTCTGCGTCGTGCAGGCCGCGAACGATACGTTGGTATCGCTCGTGCCGAGCACGAGGTTGCGATAATCCAGAGTGTATCCGATCGAATCGCCGGTGCAGACCGTCCCCGCGCCGTACGCCGGGGACGCGCCGCTCGGACAATTCGTCGACGTGATGCTCTGCGACTTCGTGAGCGCGACGAAGCTCGAGTACAATTCGTCGTGCGTATCGTCGGACTTGGTGGCATCGCCCACGCTGACCGCGTGAACGAGCGAGTCGAAACGCGTAAAGTACGCCGTCCCCGACGGAGCGGTGTAGCCGATGTAGTAGGTCAGCGTCGAACCCGAGGTGACCGCAACGTTCGCAGCCGTCGAGCTCGAACTCGCTGCGGCTGCACCGCCGAGGGCCGAGCTGCACGTGTTGTTCGAGTACACGCCGACCGTCCACGTCGCGAGCTGCGTGCCGCCGGCGCTGAACGTACCGGCGAAGCTCTGCCCGCCGGTGCCCGGAATCGCGAAGGCCGTCGGCGCATACGCCGTGATGTTGTAGCTGTCGTCTTTGTTGCCGCTGTTCTTGATCGTGCCGGCGACGCACAGGGTTGTGGCGCTGCCCGTCGTCGCGGCCGTTACCGGCGTACCCGCCGTCGTACCGGTATTGGTGATGGAATCGGTGCTGATGCCGAACGAGACGGCCGTGAAGTCGTCGCTCGCGTTCGCCGCAGCCGAGCCGTCGTACGAACCGGACGACGCCGGCTGTCCGGAGGGGCCGTTCTGCACGTTGTACGCCGCGAGGGCTTTGTCGCTGGTTTGATTCGAAGCGCCGCCCGTCGACGTGTTCGTCGTGTTGTTGATGCCTTGGCCGGAGGTCGTGAGCGCGCTCGAAGACGTGCTGTCGGCCGTCGCCCCCGGAATCCCCGGGCCCAGAATATGCTCCGTCGGCTGGTTGTCGCCGATGACGCCGTTCCCGATATTCGTTACCGCGCCGGCGTTGCCCGAGCCCGATCCGCTCGGCGCAGCGACGACGAACGAGAACTGCAGCGCCGCGGCGCTTGCGACGTTCACGTTTCCGGGATTCGTGGCGTGCGCCGTATCGGCACACAGTTCGAAGCCGCTCACGCTGCTGCAGCTGCCGCCGTGAATGAAGATGGCGATGTAGGTGACGCTGCCGTCAGTCGGCAGATTTCCCGTGGCTTTCGTCCAGCCGGTCGTGCCGGTTGCAGAGGTCGTATAGTACGTATCCGCGACCGCGGCGCTCGCAAATCCGTACGTCGCGTTGGTGGTGACCGTGACCGCGCCGGTGTTGCTCAGTTTGAGCGGCGAACCGCCGAACTGGGGCACTCTATCGCTGACGAGCACACCGGCCGCGGCGGCGCCGAGCAGCGTCTTGACGGACTGCAGATCTTTTGCACCGAACGCGCCGCCGTTGTGCGCGGAGATCGTGTAGGTGATGTCGCCCGTCGTGCCGTTCTGCGAACTGCTCTTGTACAGATCGAGGCGCGCGTCAGCCTGGACGGTATTGGTTTGCGTTCCCGATTGATTCGCCGAGGTTTCGCTCGGCGCGCTTGCAGCCGCGGCGTACGTGATATTGGCGGTGATCGACGAGGTGACGGTGTTGGACGATCCCGTTGCGGCGTTGCTCGCCAGCGTGTAGTACACGGAGATCGTTACGCTCGAGCCGCTCGCGGTGAGCGGATTCGTATTCTTGAGCCAGTAGTTGAGGGCGTTGTTGTCGGTGGTCGAATTATAACTGGTGAAATAATACGTCGTAGCGCCGACCGTTGCCGCATATTTGCATGCCGCGGGCTGCGATCCGGCCGGCGTCGTGCAGGTGGACGCGCCGTTGCCCAGCGTCGCGGAGGCCGCATCGGTTCCGCCGAGCGTCGCATCGCCGGTCAACTGCAGATATCCGCTCGCATTGCCGGTGTTCGCGAGAACGAATGTGTCGGTGACCTGCTGCGCCGGCGCATAATTCGTTCCCGTTCCGGCGGTGTTCGTTAAACTGGGGGCATTTTGCACGACGGTCGTCACGACGTTGGAGGTCGTCGTGTACGAATTTCCGTTCGCATCTTTATAGGTTGCAGATGCGCTGTTCGTGATCTGCGTGCCCGGAGCGTCCGCCGCGGAGACCGTCAGCGGCCGCTGCGCACCGGCGAGTGAGACGAGAAACCCGAGGCTCAGAAGCCATGCGGTGATGTGTTTCATTTCACCACCACCTCGTACGTGTAGTGAAACGTGGCTTTCGGCGCGAGCGCGCTCTTTGCGGTGAAGCGCACCGATACGTACGAGCCGGGCGCAGCTGGTTTACGCCGTTCGCCTTGCGGGGTTTTCACGATTTGGAACGGATGCGCCGACCACGTTTTTCCGTCGATCGAGTACTCGATCGCGGCGGCCTGCGCGGCGTGCGCGCTCCCCGAAACGTATTCCATATGCGCGGGAACCGGACCGACGCTGCTAAAACCGATCGCGGCCTGATCCCCGGTGTTGGTCGCATCGATGGAATACTCGACGACGTCGCCTGCGCGCAGCGTCAAACCTTGCACCGGTTTGCGCGTGACTTTTCCGTCGATCTTTTGAACCAGCGCTCCGCGCAAGTGCAGGTCCACGGCCGGACGCGCGAACGCGAGACCGCCGAGCAACAGAAAAACCGCGCTGCTGCTAAGCAGCGCACGTCCCAACTTCATCAATTTTCTCCCAACGCAAATCCGAACACGCACCCTGCCCGTTCGTTACCTCGTTGTTACCATGCAGGCAAGCGGTCTGTCCAGTGGAAAGCAGGCGTTTGACCAAAAAAACATGAGGGCTAAACGCGAACGAAAAAAAACGGCTGCATTCGCAGCCGTTTTTTGGGTCTTTGTGCCTACGCTGTTTGTCTGCGCGCTTACTTCACGAGGGGAAGAACGTTGCTGGGCGTGAGCGGATAAAACGTCATGATGACGACCAGCGCCACGCAAATCGCGACCGTCACGTACGCAAGCGGAAGCGGCGCGAGCGCGGTCTCCGCGGGTTTTGCGTGGCGGTCGTACATGAGGCGAATGACCTTGAAGTACGCGTACAGCGAGATCGCCGTACCGGCAATCAGCAGTCCCGCAAGCCACGGAAAGCCCGCGAACACGTTGGTCGAGAGGATCAGAATCTTGCCGAGGAAGCCTGCCGTCGGCGGAAAACCGGCGAGCGCGAGCAGAAAGAACGTCATCGCCGCTGCCAGCGCGGGACGCCGCAACGCCAGCCCGTGGAACGCTTCGATGCGCGAACCTTCGTCCGACGAGGTCGGGCTGAGCAGCGCGACGACCGCGAACGCGCCCAGGTTCATGAACATATACGCGACCAGATAATAGATTGCGTAGCGCACGCCGAGCGCGGTCGAACCGGCGAGCGCGGCGACGATGTACCCGATCTGCGCGATACCCGAGTATGCGAGCAGACGCTTCATGTCGGTCTGCGCGAGCATGCCGAGATTTCCGGCAATCATCGATATGCCCGCGATGATGAAGAACGGCATCAGCAATGCGTGCGAAGCTTCCGCCGGAATCGCGTAGGCAAATCGGGCGAAGACGGCAAGCGCACCGGCCTTGGTCACGACGCTCATGAACGCCGTAATCGGCAGCGGCGCACCTTCGTACACGTCCGGCGACCACACGTGGAACGGCACGAGACTGAGCTTAAAGGCGAGGCCGATGAGGAACAGACCCCCGCCGATCCAGTAAAGCGGACTCGCCGCCAGCACGGGATTCGCAAGCGATGCAATCGTGACGCTGCCCGAGGAACCGAAGAGCATCGCCATGCCGAAGAGCAAGAAGCCCGATGCGGTCGACGAGAGCATCAAATACTTCAGGCCCGATTCGCGCGAGGTCGGCCGATCCGAAAGCGCGCACAGGCAGTACAGCGCAAGCGAAAGCAATTCCAGGCCGAGAAACACGGTCATCAAGTTTGCCGCGCCCGCCATGAGCATCGCGCCGCTCGTCGCCCACAGCACGAGCGCCGTGACGCCGCCCATGCGATCCGGGCGGCGCGTCGCGTTGAACAGGACCAGCGAGAAGACTGCGGAGATCAGAATGACCTCTTGCAGCACGACCGCAAATCCGCCTTGCACGAAGCCGCCGTCGAACGCGTCGTGCGCCTGTCCGTAGTTCTGCGCCGCGTAAACCGCAGCGGCGATGAGTCCGGCAAGCCCGAGCACGATCGAGACCCAGCCGTTCGCTTTGCGCATCACGAGATCCGCAAACAGTATCACGACCGCTGCGCCGCCGACGATAAAGAGCGGCAGCACCGCACTCCAATCGGCCCACGTATACGGATTCTGGATCATCGAGCTACTCCGTTTGAAAGGCGCTTCGTCCTAGACTCCGCGCCCCCCATCGCAAGCGATGGGGCCCCCAAGAATTCATGGCGCATAAACATACTACTCACTTGAGCTCTCCCCGAGGGCGCCACATTTGCTGCGGAGCTAAGCACGGCATGCGGATACACGCCTAAGATGACGAGCGCAGCCAGCAGCGGCGCGACCGCGAGGCCTTCGACCCATGTCAGGTCTCGGCGCTCCGGCAAATCTTCGCGCACGGGACCGTTGATGACGTCCTGCAGCAAGCGCAGCATGTACGCCGATGCGAGCACGATCGGAATCAGCGCGATCAGCGCGGGCCAGAAATAGCCGTTTTTGAACACGCCGGTCAGAATGACGAGCTCGCCGACGAAGCCTGCGAGGCCCGGCAGTCCGAGCGCGGCCAGCGCGGCAATCGTAAACGCGCCGGCGAGCTTGGGATTGGCTTTCCCGAGGCCGCCGAGACGCGCGAGCGAACGCGTACTCTCACGATCTTCGATATATCCGAGAATCAGGAACAGCGCCGCGCTGAAGAGCGAGTGCGCGACGATATAGATGAAGGCGCCTTGGATCGCAATCGGATTCTGAGAGAAGATCGCCAGAACGATGAGGCCCAAGTGCGAGAGCGACGAGTACGCAACGATGCGCTTCATGTCGGTTTGCACGAGCGCGATGTAGGCACCGTAGAGCAGCGAGAGCAAACTGGCGACGATGAAGATCCACTTCCACGCGCCCATCGCGTCGGCGAAGAACGGCAGACCGATCACCAAAAATCCGAAGAGGCCCGCCTTGGATTGCAGCGAGCTGACGAGCGAGACCATTGCCGGCGGCGTATCGGCGTACGTCGCGGGCATCCAGGTGTGCAGCGGAAAGAGCGGCGTCTTCACGGCGAACGCAATCGCGAATCCCGCGAAAATCCACGGCGCCCAGTCGCCCACGAGCTGATGCGTCGTGCCGATGACGTCGGTCGAACCGTATAGGATGCCGAATGCCGCGGTCGCGAGCAAGAGCAGTAAACCGCCCGAGAAGTTGTACATCAGGTAACGCCAAGCCGTCTCGCGGTGCTCGCCCCAGCCGACCAGCGCGAAGAACGGCGGGATGAGCATGAGATCCCAGAACAGCGCGAACGCCAGAATATCGCGCGCCATGAAGACGCCCATCATCGTGCCTTCGAGCATCAGGAGCAGCGCGACCATCGTGCGCGTTTGCGCCATATTGGTCGCCAAAATCGCGCAGAACGTGCAGAGCGCGAGCAGCAGCACTATCCAGAACGCGAGGCCGCCCCACGACCAGTGCAGCGACGCGGTGAACGGTCGCGAGAGCCAGCGCGCGTCGAACGTGCCGTCGGTGCCGGCGACGAGCGGCAGGAAGAATGTGATCGCCGCTACGACGCAGCCCGTCACGCGGCTGATCGTCCGATCGCTGCGCGAGACGACGAACAGCGCGCATCCCGCGAGAATCGGCAGCAGTATTTCAACGAGTGACATCTAGCGCATCGCTCCTTCCAGCGCGTAGTACACCGCGAAGCATGCGGCACCGAAAACAATGATCAGCGCGTACGCGCGCAGCAAGCCGGTTTGGAAGCTGCGGACCAGCGTTCCGAGGAAGCGGTTCGCGAATACGACCTCGCGCACGACGCCGTCGACGAAATGCGGGTCGAACCAGCGGCCGAAGAACGCGCCGAGCGCCTGCGAGGGTTTGACGAACAGCCACTCGATGAGATCGTCCCAGTAGTAGAGACGCACGAGAATCGCCGGCAGCGTCTCGCTCTCGCGCTTCAGACGCGCCGGCGCGTTTTCGAGCGCTTCCCGCGTTGCGTAGCGGCGCCACGCGATCGCAGCGCCGACGATCAGCATGAGCACCGCAAGAACGGTCGTCGCGGCCTCGCTGACGGAAGGTGCCGGCAGCGCTTCGCGCGGGAACGAGCGATCGAAAAACTGTGCCCACGGCGAATTGCCGGGGAGCATAATGTAGCCCGCGGCGAACGAAAAGAATCCCAGAATCGCAACCGGCAGCGCCATGATCCACGCGGGCGCGTGACCGTGATCCTCCGCGTGCGGCTCGTGCGTTTCATGCGCGATCGCCGCGGTGGAGCCCGCGACTTCGCTTTGAATGCCGACGTCCGAGGGATTCATGCCGCCGCGATACGCGCCGAAGAACGTGACGAAGAACAGGCGGAACATGTAATACGCCGTGATGCCCGCGGTAAGCAGTCCGACCGCCCACATCCACGCATAGCCGTGCTCCAGCGCGCCGTAAATGACTTGGTCTTTGCTGAAGTATCCGGAAAAGAGCGGCACGCCGCTGATCGCGAGCACCGCCGATCCCATCGCCCAGAACGCGACCGGCGTGCGTTTGCGCATGCCGCCCATCAAACGGATGTCTTGCTCGTCAGCGAGCTCGTGAATGATGATGCCGGACCCTAGAAACAAGCACGCCTTGAAAAACGCGTGCGTAAAGAAGTGCGCGACGCCCGCGCTGAACGCGCCGACGCCGACGCCCATGATCATGTAGCCGATCTGCGACATGGTGGAATAGGCGAGAATGCGTTTGATGTCCCATTGCGCGACGCCGAGCAGCGCGCCGGCAAGCGCCGTGAGAGCGCCGACCGCGCCCACCAGCGTCTGCGCGTCGTGCGACGCGCTCCAGAGCGGCGCGCAGCGCGCGACCAGATACACGCCCGCGGTAACCATTGTTGCGGCGTGGATGAGTGCAGAGACCGGCGTCGGACCTTCCATCGCATCGGGAAGCCACGTGTGCAGCGGCAGCTGGGCCGATTTGGCCGCAGCGCCGATGAACAGAAACACGCACGTCCAGAAGAGCCACGGATCGAGCGCGTGCGGGTTCGCGAAGACATCGGCGAAGCGAATCGAACCGACCTTCGTCACGATGATGAAGATCGCGAACATGATGCCGACGTCGCCGACGACGTTGATGACGAACGCTTTGCGCGCGGCCGCCACGGCGGACGGCTTGAAAAACCAAAAGCCGATGAGGAAATATGAGGCCAAGCCCACGAGGCCCCAGCCGACGAGCAGTCCGACGAAGTTGTCGGAGAGCACGAGCGTGAGCATCGCGAAGACGAAGAAATTCAAGTAGGCGAAGAACCGCGCGACGGCGTTGTCGTTCCACATGTAGCCGACCGAGTACAAGTGGATCAGGAAGCCGACGCCCGTGATGATGAGCACCCAAATCAGCGAGAGCGGATCCAGCAGCAAGCCGAAGTCGAAGCCTTGCAGCCAGCTGAAGAGCGGCTGCTGCGCACCGATTTGCGAACCGGAACCTTGCGTCGCGATGCCCCACGATGCAACCGCGGCGACGAACGAGGCCGCGACGGCCGCGCTGCCGAGGACGCCGGCGAAGCGTTTGAGCTGCGGTCCGAACGCCCAAATCGCAATCGCTCCGAGCAGCGGCAACAGCCAAACGACGAACAGAACCGGATACGAGCCTCCGATGCCCATCTGATGCTGCAGCATTCCTAGCCTTTCATAATCGCGACTTCGTCCACGTCGACGTTTGCGCGCGCCCTAAACACGACGACCACAATCGCAAGCCCGATAGCGGCTTCCGCCGCGGCCACGGTGATCACCAAAAATGCAAAGATGTGTCCGGCGTTATTGAGCCACGCACGTGCGAACGCCAGAAAGAGCAGGTTCGCCGCGTTCCACATCAGTTCGATGCTCATCAGCATCACGAGCGGATTGCGGCGCAGCACGACGCCTGCGACGCCGATGACGAAGATCACCAGCGAGAGGCTGATGTAGTTGACGAGGGCGACGGGCAGCAGCGCTTCGTGCGGCATCTCTACTCCTCACCCGCGCGCAGGATCGCCTCGCGCATTTCTTGCTCGACGATGCGCGCGCGCCGGCGCGACTGCACGTACGGCGCGGATTCACCTGCGAGCAGAATCACGCCGATGACCGCAACCATCAGAATAAACGCGGTGATTTCGAACGGCAGCAGATCCGTCGTGAACAGCGCCCTGCCGAAATCGGCGACCGAGCCGAACACGTTCGCCGCGCCGACCGGCCCGGCGATTGAACTCGCCGCCGTGTACGGATGCGCCGCAACCGCCGGCACGTGCGCGACCGCGTAGATAAGGAAGCCCAGAATAACGACGACGCCCAGCAGCGCCGGCCCGGCGATCTTCGGCAGGCGATTCGGCCCCACGCTGAACGGCGCGACGCCGCTCGAGAGCAGTGCGATGACGAACAGAAACAGCATCAGAATCGCGCCGCTGTACACGATGATCTGAATGACGGCCAAAAATTCTGCGGCGAGCGTGAAATACATGATCGCCAGCGCCGCAAAATGAAGCAGCAGGCCGACGACGCTGTACACTGCCTTCTGCGCCGTAATGACGAAGATCGCGCTCGCGATCAGAACAAACGCAAGTATATAAAACTCGATCATGTTAAAAGGCGCTCCGCCCTAGGCTGCGCGCCCCCCACGCTAAGCGTGGAGCCCCCACGAATTCATGGTGCCTAAACATCTTGCTGACTTGCACGCTCCCCGTGGGCGCCGCCGACTCTCTGCTCATGATTCCGCGAGCCCCTTCTTCTGCGTTTTGAGCACGTGGCCGCGCCAGGTGGCGTCGTAGCCTTGCTGCCACTCCGCCGTCGATTTCTTCTCCGCGACGCGCCCGAGGTCGGCGGGGATGCCGCCGGGGCGATCGTCGGGCGGTACGCCGACGCCGGCTTCCGGCGGCACGAGCAGACGATCTTTGGCGTAAATCAGCGAGCCGCGGCGGTAATCCGACATCTCGAAGCGCGGCGTGAGTACGATCGCGTCGGTCGGACACGCCTCTTCGCACATGCCGCAGAAGATGCAGCGCAGCTCGTCGATCTCGTACCGCGCGGCGTAGCGTTCGCCGGGCGAACGGCGATCTTCGGGCGTGTTCTCCGCGCCGACGACCGTAATCGCGTTCGCGGGACAGACGCTCGAGCAGAGTTCGCAGCCGATGCAGCGCTCTTTACCGTCCGCATACCGGCGCAGTTCGTGCAGACCGTGAAAACGCGGCGCGTGCTTCTTCTTCTCCGACGGATACTGAATCGTCGGCTTCTTTTGGAACATGTATTTGAAGGTCACGCCCAGACCCGCGAGCAGCGCACCGACGTTATACAGACGTTTTTTTGCCATGAAACCTAGCCCCAGACCGCGACGGCGATCGCCGTCACGACCAGGTTGAGCGTTGCGATCGGGAGCAGCACCTTCCAGCCGAACGCCATCAGGCGATCGTACCGCAAGCGCGGGAACGTCGAGCGCAACCAGATGTAAAAGAACATGAACAGCGCGACCTTGATGAGGAACCACACGATTCCCGGAACAACCGTCCAGCCGAACGGTGCGATCCAGCCGCCGAGAAAGACCAGCGTCGCGATGCACGAGACCGTGAGCATGTTGATGTACTCGGCGATGAAGAACAAGCCGAAGCGCAAGCCCGAGTACTCGGTGTTGAATCCGCCCACGAGTTCGGCGTCGGCCTCCACCAGGTCGAACGGCGCGCGATTGGTTTCAGCCACCGCCGTAACGACGTAGATTAAAAACCCGACGAACTGCGGGATGAAGTACCAGAGTTTTGCCTGTCCGTCCACGATGCCGACGAGCGAGGTGGTGCCGGCGAGAATCAGCACGCCGACGAGCGACATCGACATCGCCAGTTCGTAGCTGATCATCTGTGCCGTTGCGCGCACGCTGCCGAGCAGCGGATACTTCGAGCCCGACGCCCAGCCGCCCAGCGTCACGCCGTAAACCGCGATCGACGTGAGCGCGAGAATGAAGAGAATGCCGGCGTTCACGTCGCTGATCGCCCACACGTTTCCGGGCGCCGGCTGCGAGAACGGAATCACCGCATACACGGAAAACGCCGTGATCAGCGAGATGAACGGCGCGAGGCGGTAGATGAGCGGGTCGGCGGTTTTCGGCGTGAGATCTTCTTTGAGGATCAGCTTCACCGCGTCGACGGCAGGCTGCAGCAATCCCCACGGACCCACACGATTCGGACCGGGACGCAGTTGCATCCAGCCCATCACCTTGCGCTCGAAGAGCATGGCGTACGCGAACGTCGTGATGACGACGAACAGCAGCACCACGCACTTCACGAGCACGATCCACCAAATGCTGGCGGCGGGCGTCCACCACGCGTTGCTCACGGAGTCGCCCCCGCCATCGTCTCGTCATGGTGAGCCATGCGGATATTTGTAATTTGTACCATCGCGCCTTCGGGGAAGCAGTTGGCCGGATCGTCCGGCAAGCCGTCGATGAGCGCCACGTAGCCGCGCGGCATAGTCGCGCGCACGTCGACGAGCAGATCGTGAATGAGCGTGCCGCCGCACTCCAGGTCGACGTAATCCCCCGTCTTCAATCCAAGCGCAGCTGCGTCGTCTTGCGAAAGTGCCGCTTCGGGAAGCGGACGCAATTCCGCCAGCCGATCGTCATGCGCGCTCGTCCCGCCGCCCGAAAAGATCTTCGTCTGCAGCACGATCCGCAAGCCTTCGCCGCTTGGCGCAGTTGCGGCGATCCGCGCATACCGCTCGTCGCCGAACGTAAACGTTTCCGGCTGCGCGGCCAGGCGTTTGATGACGCGCTCGTCGAGCTCTTCCGCCGACGGCAGCTCGACGCCCAGATGCCCTGCCAATCCGACGATCATCTCCAAATCGGCAAGCACGCCGTCCGGCGAGTTAAGCGACTTGGCCGCATTCACCGGCAGCACGTCGCCCGCGAGATTGGTCGTCGTGCCGGTTTTCTCGAACGCCGCCCTCGCCGGCAGCACGAGCGTTGCGAGCTGCGCCGTCTCGGTCATGAACAGATCGCTCACGACCAAGAACGGCACCTTGGAGAGCGCCTCGCGCGCGAACGCTGCATCGGGATAGTGCAGCATCGGGTTCGCGCCGAAAATCGAGAGCACGGCCAGGTTGCCGTCGCGTGCGGCCGCGAGCATGGCGCTGGTATCCATTGCGCCTGCCTGCGGCAGCATACCCATCACTTCCGCGCCGCGCGCGTTGGGCTGCTCGCCGGTGATGTACGTGAGTACCTGCGCACCCTGCGGCATCGCTTCGATTGCCGCTTTGCCGAGCGACAGATCGACGCCGTCCCAAATCAGCGCAATCCGTTTTGCGTTTTGCGGCAGCGCTTTGACCGCATCGGCGATACTCGCAACGTCCCGGCACGGAATCGGCGGCGGATACGGTTCTTCGAAGGAGCCGACGCGGATGAGTTTCACGCGCTTCTGGAATGCGGCCTTGCGCACGCGCAGATCCATGATCGGCGCGCGCTCCGCCGGCGATTCACCGACGATGACGATCGCGTCCACGTTTTCCAGATCGACGAGTTTGCCGCTGCCGCGCCCGGGCGTCGCCTGCCGCTGACGGCCCGCGCGCCAGTCGAGGTTCTGCACGCCCTTCGCGCGATGCACGTGCGCGAGCAGATACGCCTCTTCATTCGTCAAGCGCCCCCCGCCGATCGCGCCGGCCGCGCTGGGGTTCGCCTTGACGGCTTCGTTGACGGCGGTCGCCCACAGCTGAAGCGCGTCGTCCCACCCGATCTGCACCCATTCGCCGTTCTGTTTATAGAGCGGCTGCGTGAGACGCGAGGTGTTGTCGTAGAAATTGATGTTATACCGTCCGCGATCGCACAGCCACCAATCCGAGATGGCGTCGTCGTTCGTGACCGTCATCGTTCGCTGCGTTTTGCCGTGACGCACGTCGACGTGCATCTGGCAGCCGACCGAGCACTGCGTGCACGAGGTCGTCGTGCGGCGCAGATCCCACGGACGCGCCTTGAACCGGTACTGCTTGGACGTCAGCGCACCGACGGGACAGAGTTCGGTCACGTTGCCCGTGAAATTGTGACGGTAGGCTTCGCCCGTCGCCGTCGCGATGATGTTCTTCACGCCGCGATCTTTGAGAATCAGCTGACGCTCGCCGACGATCATGTCGTCGAAGCGCACGCAGCGCTGGCAGACCACGCAGCGCTCTTCGTCCAGTACGATCGTGGGGCCGAGATCGACGGCTTTCGGTTTGGGCACCTTCGGATCGATGCTCGAAGAAAAGCCTTGTCCGTAGGCCATCGAGTAATCTTGCAGATCGCACTCGCCGCCCTTATCGCAAATCGGACAGTCCAGCGGGTGATTTTTGAGGTAGAACTCGAGCACGGAACGGCGGCCTTCGCTGGCGTTCGCGCTCTGCGTGTGCACGACCATGCCGTCGGTCGCAACGGTGTTGCAGCCGATCTGCAGCTTCGGCATGCCTTCGACTTCCACGAGACAGATGCGGCAGAGTCCGGCCGGTCCCATCTTCGTGTGGTAGCAGTACACCGGGATCTCGCGCTTGATTTGCTTCGCCGCTTCAACGAGCAGCGTGCCTTTGGGTACCTGCAGCTGCACGCCGTCGATGGTGAGCGTTACGAGATTTTCTTGCGCCGTATCGGCCATTACGCGGATACCGTTTCTTTGATGACGCGCGCTTCGAATTGTTCGGGGAAGCGCTTGAGCACGGCGAGCAGGAACGGCTCGATGGAATCACCGAGCGGGCACAGATTGATGCCCGTGATTTGATGGCCGACGCGGCGCAGCATCTCGATGTCGGACGGAACGCCGCGGTTCTCGACCAGGCGATGCAGCACGGTTTCGAGCCAATCGCCGCCCTCGCGGCACGGCGTGCACTGACCGCACGACTCGTGCGCGAAGAAGCGCACCATGTTGTGGGCCGCCTTCACGAAATCGGTGGTGTCGTCCATCACGACCATCGCACCCGAGCCGAGCATCGTGCCCGCCTTTGCGAGCGATTCATAATCGTACGGCAGATCGAGGTGCTCCTCGAAGATGCACGCGGACGAACCGCCGCCGGGCTGAATCGCCATCAGTTTGCGTCCGGGACGCAAACCGCCCGCGATCTCGATCAGTTCGCGAACCGGCGTGCCCAGCGCCACTTCGTAGTTGCCGGGCTTCTGCACGTGTCCGCTGATCGAAATGATCTTGTAGCCTTTGCTGCGCTCGGTGCCGACCGCCGCAAACCACTGCGCACCTTTCTCGAGAATCGGTACGAGATATGCGAGCGTCTCAACGTTGTTGACGACCGTCGGCATACCGTAGAGACCGGCGACCGCGGGAAACGGCGGTTTGAGGCGCGGCTCGCCGCGTTTGCCTTCGAGCGAGTTGAGCAGCGCGGTCTCCTCACCGCAAATATACGCGCCCGCGCCCCGATGGACGGTCACTTCCAAATCGTAGCCCGTGCCGAAGAGATTCTTGCCGACGAAGCCGGCCTTGCGCGCCTGCTCGATGGTCTGGTTGAAAATCTCGGCGCCGCGGCGGAATTCGCCGCGTATATAGATGTAGGCGTGATGGGAGCCGATGCCGTAGGCGCCGAGCAGAATTCCCTCGAGCACCAGGTGCGGCGCCTCCTCGAGCAACTGGTGGTCTTTGAACGTACCGGGCTCGGCTTCGTCGCAGTTGCAGACGAGATAACGCGGCCGGTCGTTGGCCGGCAGAAACGACCACTTGCGGCCTGTGGGAAACCCGGCGCCGCCGCGGCCCCGCAGTCCGGATTTATCCGCCGCTTCGAGCACGTCGGCGGGCTTCATCGCCTTGAACGCGCGCTCGAGCTGCTTGTAGCCGCCGCGCCGGCGGTAGACGTCGATGTCGCGCAGATTCGCCTCGCCGATTCCGGCGGTGAGCACTTTGGTGACGGGCATTACTGGAGATCCTCGTGTTCGAGCACGGTCGTAATCGCCGGCTCGACATTGGCGAGACGTTCTTTCGTGCGGCCTTGGAAGCGCGGCTGCTGCGCCAGGATTCGATCGATCATGATGACGCCGTCCTTGTCGACGCCCGAACCGTTGTTGGGATTCGGCTGATCCACCGCGCCGATCGATTTGCCGCCGTGCGAAACTTGCGTATCCTGCACCACTTTCCAGGTGCGCTCGGGTGCCTCGGTCTGCACCATCGGCGCAGTGGAGTACGTGCCCGCGCGCATCGCGTCCAGCATTTCGTCGATCATCTGCGGCGTGAGATCGTAGACGAATTCGAGATTGACCTGCATGCACGTCGCGCGATCGCACGCGGCCAGACACTCGACCTCTTCATACGAGAAGACGCCGTCGTCGGTGGTCTGCAGATGACCGATGCCGAGTTTCTCGCGGAAGTACGCCATGATGTCTTCCGCACCGTTGATGGAGCACGCAAGTCCGCGGCAAACCTGCAGCACGTACTTGCCGACCGGCTTGCGGAAGAATAGCGTATAGAACGACACCGTAGACTCGACGACCGCGGGCGTGAGATCGAGCATTTCCGCAACCGCGCGCTGCGCCTGCGGGCTCGCATACCCCTCATGCGATTGGAAGAGATGAATCAGCGGAAGCAGCGCCGAGCGCGAATACTCGTAACGCCCGATGATCTCTTCACACTGCGGACGCAGCCGTTCGAGCAGGGCCGGAAACTCTTGCGCGCGCGCGCTCATCGGTCGACCTCGCCGAAGACGGGGTCGAGCGAGCCGATCATGACGACCAAGTCCGCGATGAGATTGCCCGGCGCCATGCCTTTTAACGCTTGCAGGTTATACATCGACGGCGGGCGCGTGCGCACGCGGTACGGACGGTTTCCGCCGTCGGAGACAATGTAGTACGCCAGTTCGCCGCGCGGGCTCTCCGTCGCTTGATACACGTCGCCCGGCGGAACGCGGAAGCCCTCGGTCATGTACTTGAAGTGGTGGATGAGCGCTTCCATCGAAAGCGCGATAGTTTCTTTGGGCGGCGGCGCGACCTTCGTATCGTCGATCATCACCGGTCCGCCGGTTTTGACGATTCTGTCGCGCACCTGCTTGATGATGCGAAGCGACTCGTCCATCTCGTCCAGACGCACCAAGAAGCGCGCGTACGAATCGCCTTCTTCGCGCGTCGGCACGTCGAATTGGAACTGCTCGTAGCCGGAGTACGGATAGGCTTTGCGCACGTCGTACGCAACGCCGCTCGCGCGCAGGCTCGGACCCGTAACGTTCCACTGCACCGCTTCTTCCGGCGTCATGATGCCGACGTCGATCATGCGGTCCTGCAGAATCGGATTCGCCTGCAGGAGCGCGCGCAGATCGCGCATGCGGCCGGGCAATTTCCCGATAAACGCATCCAGGCGTTCGAGGTAGCCGTCCGGCAAATCGCCGTTCACGCCGCCCACGCGAATGTAGTTCGGATGCATGCGCGCGCCGCCGCTGGCTTCTTGCATGTCCAGAATGTTCTCGCGCAGATCGAACGTGTAGAAAAACACCGAGAGCGCGCCGAGGTCGATGCCGCCCGTGCCCAACCACACGCAGTGCGACGCGATGCGCGTGAGCTCGGCGTTCAGCACGCGAATCAGCTGCGCGCGCTCGGGAATCTGATCGGTGATGCCGAGCAGTTTCTCGACGGCCAGCGCGTAGCAGAACGCGTTGTTGCTGGGCGCGAGATAATCCATGCGCTCGACGTTGGTCTGCGCGGTCGACCAGAACTGGCCTTCGCAGTTCTTTTCGATGCCGGTGTGCAGATAGCCGATCTCCGGCTCGGCTTTGACGATGCTCTCGCCTTCGATCTCCAGCATGATCTGCAGCACGCCGTGCGTGGACGGATGCTGCGGTCCCATCGAAAGAACCATGGCATTTCCGTCTTTGGAGATGACTTCCGGCGTCAGCGGTGTTGCGGAAATGCTCATTTTGAAAGGCGCTCCGTCCTAGACTCCGCGCCCCCCACTTCGTGGGGCCCCCACGATCTCAAGGCGCCTGAAGATGCTGCCACTACGAATCCTCCCCGTGGGCGCCTGGCGCATTGGATCTTGCTTTTGCGATCTGTTTTTGCAGCGCTTCGAGCGTGCGGCCCGACGGCGGCGTGCCGGCGTTGACGTTGGTCTTGAGCGCGAACGCGGGACGCGGCGAACGTTCGCGCGCGGGTCCGCGCATCGGGTAATCTTTTCGCAGCGGATAGCCTTCCCAGTCGTTCGGCATTTGAATGCGCCGCATGTCGGGGTGACCGTCGAACGTGATGCCAAAGAGATCGTAGACCTCGCGTTCGGCCCAATCCGCCGATTTCCACAGATCGGTCGCGGTGGGCAGCGTCGTTTTATCGGCGGGGACGCCGCACAACAGCCGCAGGCGCTGCGGCGTGCCGACTTCGCTCACGCTCGCTTTGCGCAGGGGCATCTTCAGCAGGTGATACACGACGTCGAAACGCGGCGTACGCTGCGGATAATCGGCGGCGCCGAGGTCCAGCAGCATTGTATAGCCTTCGGCTTTGAGCTCCGCCAGGCGGTCGTGCACGCGTTCGGGTTCGACGCGTTCGACGATCGCATCGTCGATCTCCGGACGCACGGCGGTCGGGTCAATCGCGCCGCCGAGAAGCGGCGGTGATTGCGTACTAGGCATCTATAAACTCGCTTGTTCTTCTTTATGCTCGCGCGAGAAGGCCGCCGCGGCCGCCTTCGCGGATCTGCTGTTGAATCAGGTTGACGGCGTAGAGCAAACCGTCGGGCGTGGGCGGACAACCGGGAACGTACACGTCCACCGGAATGATGGTGTCGACACCCTGCACGACTGCGTAATTATCGAAGACGCCGCCCGAACTCGCGCACGCGCCCATCGAAATGACCCATTTGGGATCGGCCATCTGATCGTAGAGCCGTTTGACGACCGGGCCCATCTTCTGCGCAACGCGTCCCGAGACGATCATCAGATCGGCCTGACGCGGAGACGGACGGAAGACTTCGGAGCCCAGCCGCGCGATGTCGTACTCCGAGGACGTCACCGACATCATCTCGATCGCGCAGCACGCCAGCCCCATCGTGAGCGGCCACACGCTGGAGCTCTGGGCCCAGCGCGCGACGTCGTCGAGTTTGGCGAGGAAGAATTGCCCCGGCCCTATCTCCATGGATTTACCCGGCGCATCCGCGCTACGCGCTGCGCGCCCCCCGTCGGCAGAGCCGCCGGGGTCCCCCGGCCTTCGGCCCCCAGTGGCAACACGTTAGAAGTGAATAACAGGTATTTTATCTCCATTCAAAACCGCGTTTTTTCCAAACGTACGCGTACCCGATCGCGAGTACGACGACGAAGACGATCATTTCGAGCAGCCCGAATACGCGCAGCGCGTGCATTTGAACGGCCCACGGATAGAACGAGGCAGCCTCGACGTCGAGCACGACGAAGAGCATCGCAATGAGGTAAAACTTCACGGGAAAGCGGCCGGCCACGCTCGAGGTCGGCTCGACGCCGCACTCGTAGGCCTGCTCTTTCTCCGGATTCGGCTTGCGCTGCGCCAAAAGGCCGGGCAACGCGCTAAAGCCGAGGGCCGCCACGAACGCGACGGCCACGAATATTGCTACGGGACCATAGGGAGTCATCGCTTGTGAAATTTTTCACAAGCGTTAACGAACCCCTACTCGCGCAAGGGAGCCCCAGGGTGCTACTTAGGTGGCACGGAAACGCGCGAGTGGGGCGCAGCGTTGATCGCGAAGGAAGCAATCATGCGGAAATTGTGGGTTCTGGGTTTCGTCTTCTTGCTCAGCCTGGGCGCCAACGGCGGCGGCTGCAGCAATCCCAATGCCGTCGGCGTGCAGCAGTACGGCACGATCGTCGGGCGCATTCTCGACGCGACCAACAATCGGCCGGTCGGGAACGTCCTGGTCTCGGTCGGCTCCGTCTACACGGCGTATTCCGATCCGAACGGCGCCTTCACGCTCTCGAACATCCCGATCGGACACCAGCAGGTCACTGCAAGCGCCCCCGGATACGAGCGCAACGGCGCGAGTGCTGCCGTGCATGAAAACAAGACGACCGACGTCGGATATCTGCGAATCATGCCGCTGACGGGCGGTCCCACGGCACCGCCGCCGGCAACGCCGACGCCGACGGCCGGCCCCGCGACGCCGATCCCGGCGGAGACTCCGACGCCGAACGCAACCGCTTCGGCCGGCGCAGAGCAGTAAGCGCGCAAGACCTCGCGGCCGCGGCAGGCGGCCTGTTCATCGTCGCGCTGACGCTGCGCGACGTATTTCAGGTCGTGATCGTGCCGCGCGCCGCCAATTCGACGCTGCGATTGAGCCGGTTCGTCACGCGATACACGTGGCGAGCCTGGCCGCGGATCGCATACCGCATCCACCCGCGCAACGAACGCGCGCGCGAAGATTTTCTTGGGACGTACGCACCGTTCGATCTCGTACTCGTGCTCGGCGTTTGGGTCGCGGCGCTCATCGCCGGCTGGGGATTGTTCTTTTACGGAATTCGCGCACAAGTGCATCCCGCGGACATGACGTTCGCTGCGGCCGTCTATTACGCGGGCTCGTCGCTGCTGACGATCGGCTACGGCGACATCGTCGCGCACACGGCCTTCGCTCGCATCATGTCCCTTGTCGCAGCGGCGTCGGGCCTGGGCACGGTCGCCATCGTGACGTCATTCCTCTTCGCGACGTTCGCTGCGTTTCAGGAGCGCGAGCGGTTCGTCGTCACGCTTGCAGCGCGCGCGGGAATGCCGCCGAGCGGACTGGGATTGCTGGTCGTGCATGCGGACGTGGGACTGCGCGACGATCTCGCGCAGGTGTTGCGCGACGGGCAAAGCTGGACGGCGCACGTGATGGAAACGCATCTGGCATACCCGATGCTGATGTATTTCCGATCGAGCCACGATTATGAATCGTGGGTTGGAACGCTCGGCGCGCTGCTCGACGCGAGCGCCCTGATAGTAAGTACGTTCGATGCGGCGCGCGGGCGCACGCCGCTGCACGGACAGGCGCTCATCATGTACGAAATCGGACGTCATCTCACGCACGACTTCGGATCGTACTTCAATATGGAAAAAGGTGGCGCGCCGCTCGCAGGCCCCGGCATCGAGCGCAGCGAGTTCGACAACGCGTACGCGGCGCTGGATGAGGCCGGCTACGCGCTCGCCGATCGCGATCTCGCCTGGGCCGAATTCTCCAAATTGCGTTCGAACTACGGATTGCATCTGAACCAACTCGCGCGATGGCTGGAAACCCCGCCGATCAGATGGGTCGGCGATCGTTCGATCATCGTGAGCCGGAAACCCCACCTTCTTAGCGGCGGCTAGGGCGGACCCGGCTTCGTCCGGCGCGAAGCGTCCGGCAATGGCAACGCAGGCGGAGCGAGGTATGCCGTCTTCGGCTCGCCCGACCGGCACCATCACGTTTCTGTTTTCAGATATTGAAGGCAGCACGTCGCGTTGGGACGCCGATCGCAAGGCGATGTCGGCCGCGTTGGCGCGGCACGATGCGGTGATGCGCGCGGCGCTGGAAGCGCACGGCGGCTACGTCTTCAAGACGGTCGGCGATGCATTTTGTACGGCCTTTGCGATGGCCGGTGAGGCGGTTGCCGCCGCTCTCGACGCACAGCGCGCCCTTAGCTCTGAAGATTTTTCGGGAGTCGGCGGCCTGCGTATACGCATGGCGCTGCATACGGGAAGCGTCGAGGAACGCGACGGCGATTACTTCGGTCCCGCCGTGAATCGCGTTGCGCGGTTGCTCGCCATCGGTCACGGCGGCCAAGTGTTAGTCTCCGGCGCTGCCGCGGAATTGCTGCAAAGCGAGCTCCCTGCCCAAAGCGGTTTGCGCGATCTGGGTGAGCACCGGCTCAAAGATCTGGCGCAGCCCGAACATGTCTATCAACTCGTAGCGAGTGATTTGCCGCAAGAGTTTCCCGCATTGCGCTCGCTCGACGTATTGCCGAACAATTTGCCGCTGCAGGCCACGTCCTTCGTCGGGCGCGAGCACGTCGTATCCGAGATCAAATCTTTGATTGCATCGCACCGGCTCGTCACGGTCGTAGGCAGCGGCGGCGCTGGTAAAACGCGCTGCGCGATACAAGTGGCTGCGGAATTGCTCGACGGCTCGGGCGACGGCGTGTGGCTGGTCGAACTCGCGCCGGTCTCGGATCCGGACTTTGTTGTCAATGCGATCGCGCAAGTGTTGAACGTGCAAGAGCAGCCCGATCGTTCGCTGCTCGATACACTGGTGGCGTATCTGAAACGCAAGCGTCTACTGCTCGTTTTGGACAACTGCGAGCACGTGATGGCCCCCGTGCGCACCGTCGTTTCCGCGCTGCTCTCTACCTGTGGCGACGTCCATATGCTTGCAACGAGCCGCGAACCGCTGAACGTCTCGGGTGAGGCGACGTATCGGATGCCTTCGCTCGCCGTTCCCGATACCGCCGAATTGCTGCGCGCGGAGGAGGCATCGCGTTTCGGCGCGGTGCAGCTCTTCGTCGAGCGTGCGCTTTTGAGCAACAATCGGTTCGGCTTGACGGAAGAGAATGCGCCGCACGTTGCGGAGATTTGCAGGCGGCTGGACGGCATTCCGCTGGCGATCGAGTTAGCAGCTGCACGGGTGAAGGTGCTTTCTCCGCAGCAGCTCGCGCAAAAGCTGGACGAACGCTTTCGCGTGCTGACCGGCGGCGATCGCAGCGCGCTGCCGCGCCAGCAGACGATGCGCGCGCTGATCGATTGGAGTTACGATCTCCTTTCGAACGACGAACGCGCGCTGTTCCGCAAACTCGCGATCTTCGCGGGCGGCTTCACGCTCGAAACCGCGGCGGCGGTGTGCAGCGACGGCGAGTTGGACGAGATCGTGGTACTGGACCTGCTCTCCTCGCTCGTGGACAAGTCGCTGGTACAAGCGGAAGACGCGGGGAGCGCGACGCACTACCGGCTGCTCGAATCGACGCAGCAGTACGCGCGCGAGAAACTACGCGAGGCCGGTGAGGAAGCCACGGTTGCCAAGGCGCACGCTCTCGCGTTCGTCGCCTTGGCGGAGCAGCTCGACGAAACGTACGAGACGACGCCGGATCGCCTTTGGTATGCGCAAGCCGAAGCGGAGCTCGAGAATTTTCGCGCAGCGCTGGCCTGGTCGTTCGGCGGCCAGGGTGAGGTGCTGCTCGGGCAGCGTGCGGTGAGCGCCCTGCGTTTTGCGTGGTGGCAACTGAGGTCGGCAGAGGGGCGGCGCTGGGTGCAGGCCGCGCAGGAACGGATCACCGACGACACGCCCGAAACGGTCGTGGCAGGTCTCGATCTCACCGAAGCGCATTGCGCCTCAGCCCTTAACCAGCACAAGGCCGCCTTGACGCCGGCAGAGCGCGCGGTGGCACGATATCGCGTGCTTCACGATCCTCGGCGTCTCGCGGAGGCGGAGCGGATCGCCGGCAACTCGCTGCTGTATGCGGGCAATATCGCAGAGGGCGAGGGGCTGCTGCAGCACGCGCTGGAAGAAGCCCGCACGCACGGTGCACGCAAGCTGGCCGCCTCGACGCTCGGGAGTCTTGCTACGGCGCGCCAAATTGCCGGCGACGTCGCAGGAGCGCGGGACTGCTCGGCGCTGGCGATTGCGGCCGCGCGAACCGCCGGGGCGGAGCGTCTCGCAGCACTGGTTGCTCTCAATCTGGCCGAGACGGAGTTTGTAGGCGGGGACGCGGCGAGGGCGCTGCAACTCGCGGACGAGGCAGTCCACGCCTACCGTACGCTTCGCGGCACCCGTGCGGTTGGGGTCGTGCTGGGCAACATGGCCGCGTATCTAGTGGCCTTGCAACGGTACGATGAGGCGCGCACCGCGGCACATCAGGCGCTTACGGCCGTGCGCGATACGCAACACGCCGTGATGCTCGCATTCACCCTGCAGCATCTCGCGGCGATTGCAGCGTTGCGCGCGGACGCCGGTGACGGGCGGCTCGATGACCTGCGCCGAGC
Organism: Vulcanimicrobiaceae bacterium; assembly: GCA_035279385.1. Taxonomy (GTDB): domain Bacteria; phylum Vulcanimicrobiota; class Vulcanimicrobiia; order Vulcanimicrobiales; family Vulcanimicrobiaceae; genus DATGJX01. The sequence goes on from DATEHZ010000158.1 coordinate 28,948, forward strand.
GGCGCGTACCATCGGCTACGTCGACGCGTGCCTCGCAGCGCTCGAAGCGCTGCGCGAACAGACCGAACGACGGGAATACGACGCGATGCTGCCCGTACTGCGCGACGCGCTCGGCACAGACGAACTCGCAAAACTCATGGCGGAGGGCGGCGCCTGGAGCGAAGATCAAGCCGTGGCAGAGGCGATGCTCATCTAGTCTCCCCGTCAATCAGAGCATACGTTCCATGCCGTCGTGAGCGATCTGCGCGCCGAAACTGCGCACGCGCTGCGCGGCCTCGGACGAAGGATCGAGCATGGGGTTCGAGTTGTTCAGGTGCGTGAAAACGATTTTTTCTGCGGCCTCGCGCAGCTGCGCGAGCGTGCCGTCCTCGCCGCCGACGGGCTGGTGCCCCAGATGGCTCGCCGTCTTGTCCATCAACTGCGCTCGCTGCAACTCGTCGTCGCTGTAGAACGACCCGTCGAGAAACGCGAGGTCCGCGCGTTCGACGGCCGCGCGCAATTCGTCGTCTATCGCGGCAAAGACGGGAGCGAAAAGCAGCGTTCTTCCGCTCTGCCGATCGCGAATTTCGTACGCGACGACGGCGCCCGGGATGTGCAGACGTCCGGCGTACCCGGGCGTGCTGCCGCTCACCGGAATAGGGCGTACGTCGAGTGCGTGTCCGACGAGATCGCCCGTGTCAACCGGTTCGCAAAAAGCGTTCGCAGCGACGTCGATCCAGTGATGAGGCGGGCTTGCGAACGGCGCGAATGCCGGCTGCGCCGTCGCTATTTCGCGCACGATAGACGTCGAGCGCAGCACGAAGCGATGCATCCCGGTTTGCCGCAAGACCGCAAGGCCCCCAACGTGATCGACGTTCGCATCCGTAAAGAGCATACCGGCAATCGGCGTTCCGCGCGTGCTTTGCGGCTGCAGCGGAGCAAACGCTTCGATCTGCGAGGCGATGTCCGGCGAGCAATTCAAGAGCAGCCATCTGCCTGCAGAGCCGATCGCGACGCACGATTCCGTGCGCCGCGGCTGCTCGCCTCGACGCGCCGCCGTGCAATTCGCGCACGCGCAATTCCACTGCGGAACGCCGCCGCCCGCTGCGGATCCGAGAACGCGAACGATCACGCGTGCGCTGCGGAGCCGGTCTCTCGCATGCGTCGCGGCGCAAAGTCCGCATCCGTTTGCGCTTCGCGCAGTGCGACGATGCGATCGTGATGCGGGCTGAGCGCGCACGCGGGATCCGTCCGGGCCGCGTCGCCGGCGATGAGATACGCCTGGCAGCGGCATCCGCCCCAATCGACTTCGCGGCGCGCGCACGACTTGCACGGCTCGGGCATCCACTGCGTGCCGCGATACGCGTTGAACGCCGCGCCGTCGGTCCAAATCTCACGCAAGCCGCGATCGCGCACGTTTTCAAACTCAAGCGTGCGAATCGCGGCGGCGGCCGGGCACGGGAGCACGCGTCCGTTCGGCGTCACGGTGAGGAACGTACTGCCCCAACCGTTCATGCACGGTTTCGGAAAGTCTGCGAAATAATCGGGCAGGACGTACGTGATCTCCATCACGCCGCGCAGGCGCTCCCGCGCGCTCGAGACGATCCGCTCGCCGGATTCAACCTGCTCGCGCGTGGGCATCAGCGCCGTTCGATTGCGGTACGCCCAACCGTAGAACTGCACGTTCGCCAGTTCCAAGCGCCGAACGCCCAGGCGCTCGGCGAGCGCAATGACGTCCGCAATGCAATCGTGATTGAGCCGGTGCACGACGCAGTTGAGCGTGACCGCAACATCGCGCTGCAGCACGCGCTCCAGCACCTCGAATTTGCGCGCGTGCACCTTCGTGCCGGCGATGCGGTCGCCGAGTTCTTCTTCCGGCGCTTGAATGCTGATTTGAATGTGGTCGAGCCCGCGCTCGAGCAGCGAGTCGAGCACGTCATCCGAGAGAAACGTTCCCTGAGTAATGAGGTTCGTGTATAAACCGGCGCCGCATGCGTGCGCGATAAGTTCCGGAAGATCCCGCCGCAGTGTCGGCTCGCCGCCGGAAAAGTGCGCCTGCACCACGCCCATCTGCGCCGCGTCCGCAAGAACGCGCTTCCACTGCTGCGTATCGAGTTCGTCGCGGTACGTATCCAAATCCGTCGGATTGTAGCAGTACGGGCACTGCAGGTTGCAGCGGTACGTCAGCTCGCAAAGAACGGAGAGCGGCCGCGGCGTGCCGGCGTTCATACCGTCACCAGGAGCCGGCGCTGCGAGAGACGCTCGAAGAGCGCGTCGACGCCGGCGCGCGCCTCTTCGGGAGCAACGGCAAACTGCGTAACGAGCACCGCGACGATCTCGTCGATGCTGCGCGTACCGTCGATGAGCGAGAGCGCCGCAGCCGCGGCGCTGTTGAGCACCAGCGCGCCCTCCGGTACGAGCAGCATGGCACTGCCGTCCGGCTCGCGGCGCAGCCGCACGCCTTTGCCGAACGCGGGACGAACCGTAGACGTCATGCGAAGACGCCGCACTGCAGCGCGGTGGCATCGAAGAGCGACCAGAGCACCTCGCACTTGAAGCGCAGCGCGTTCACGCATGCGTCCTGCAGCTGCGGCGTCGTCGCCTCTTGCAGAACCCAGGAGAGCGCGATATCGGCATCGCGCGTTGCGAGCGTGATGCGCTTGCGGAAATACGCAAGGCCTTCGGGATCGATCCACGGATAGTTTGCGACGATCGCCTCGACGCGATGCGCCATGACCGGCGGACCGAACAATTCCGTCAGCGACGAGGCCACCGCTTCGATCCATGGACGCGTGCGCGCAAACGTCACGTACGCGTCGACGGCAAACCGGCTTCCGGGGGCAACGAGCCGCTCGGATTTGACGACCTCCTCGTCCAGGCCGACGGCGCGCGCGAGCGCGAGCCACATCTGCGTACCGCCTTCTTCTCCTTCGGTGCCGTCGTGATCGTAGATGCGCGAGATCCACGCGCGCCGATGCTGCGCATCCGGTAAGTTCGAAAGAATCGCGGCGTCCTTGATCGGAATCGCCTTTTGGTAATAATAGCGATTCGCGACCCACGATCGAACTTGTTCGCGCGTGAGTTCTCCGGCGACTAAACGCCGGTGAAACGGATGCTTGTCGTGATAACGCTCGCCGGCCGCGTAAAGGCGCGCGACCAGCGTGTCAATGCTCGCTTGCATAGAAAAGTAAGCCGGTGCGCTGCCTCGCGCACCGGCTCGTTCACCTAGAGCGTTGGTTTCGGCACCGGCGTGGTCAGATAGGCAGTGACTTCAGCGCCGAGCGGATGCTCTTCGAAATCAGGACGTTCCCAATGCTGACGTGTGTCCATATGTCACTCCAGAGGGGCGATAAGGTCCACTCATTATACGTCCGTGCCGCGTTCAAGCACATCAGCAGAGGTGATGATGTCTTAGAGGCCGCGCTTGGCGTCGTACTTGTGCAGAAACTTCTTGGCGTCTTCGATGGGCAGCGCGAATCCGATCGATCGCTCTTCATCGAAGCGCGACTCCGCCATCCCGACGATCTCGCCGGTATCCGCCAGAAAGACCGGCGAGCCGCTCTCGCCGGGAACGATCGGCAGCGTGACTTCGATGGCGTCTTCGCGCAGCGAGGAGACGCGGCCGGAATTGAGCGAGGTCGCCAGGCCCAAACCCTCGTCGTCGAATTGATCCGGTATCGGGTATCCCACCAGACCGACGGTGCGGCCGGGCTGCGCGTCCGCCGAGTTGCCGAGCCGCACGACCGGTAAATGCGCGCGCTTCGTACGCACGATCGCAACGTCGAGATCCGCGTCCTTGGCGACGATCGTGCCGGGCACTTTTTGCTTGTTGCCGATCGTGACTTTCAAATTCCACGCGCCTTCTATCGCGTGCTCGACGGTCAAAATATCGCTGCCCCACGCACCGCTCGCCACGACCGTTCCGGTCGCGTACTCCGTGTCCGGCGCATCTTTGGGATTCTCCGGCGGCACGTCCATGGAGAGCAGCACGACCGAGGGCCGAAGCCGCGCGGCGTACGACACAAAATCGTCGTCCGCGTAGTGCTTGGCGCCGCAGCCGGCACACAGCACCAGCAAACCGAGAACGACCCCGACGCAGCGCAGAGACATCGCAGGCATTTATAGTGAAACGGCGGCGCTATTCCCGCCGCTCAGGACGACGCACACGCGTTCGCCCGGCCGGGGACGATAGGCGCCGGAAAGGATCGCGGCATACGCGGCGGCGCCGCCGGGCTCTGTTACGATGGTGACGCCGTGCCATAGCGCTTTTTGGGCCGCGAGGATCGCCTCGTCGGATACCAGCACGACGCTATCGACGTACCGCTGCGCGATTGGAAACATCAACTCGCCGACCCGGCGCGGCGCAAGCGAGTCGGCCGCGATGCTCCCCGTCGGAGCGTCCACCGGCTTGCCCGCTTGCAGCGCCATGGAGAGCGTCGGAGCGCCCTGCGGTTCCACCGCCACGATCTTTGCGCTGCCCGCGAACCACGCCGCGATACCCCCGATGAGACCGCCGCCGCCCACAGCGACCAGCACGGTATCGACGTCGGGAAGCTGTTGCGCGATCTCCATGCCGAGCGTCCCTTGACCGAGCAGCGTCTCGAGCTGATCGAACGCGTGCACCGGCGCCGCACCGGATTGCGCGATCCATTCTTCGCTTGCGGCAAGCGCGTCGGCGTACCGCTCGCCCCCGACGACCAACGGCGCACCGTAGCTGCGGATGCGCTCGATCTTCATCGGCGAAGAGATGCCGGGCACGAAGATTTTCGCCGGGATGCCCAAACGCATGGCGGCGTACGCAACGGCGGCGCCGTGGTTGCCGCCGGAGGCCGCGACGACGCCGGCCTGCGGCACCGTTCGCAGCAGCAGATTCGCGAATGCGCCGCGCGTTTTGAAGGAAGCCGCGTGCTGCAGTACTTCCAGTTTGAGCGAGATGCCGTCCAGATCGATGACCGGCGTGCGGCGAACGTGCGGCGCAATGACGGATGCGACGTTCGCTATATGTTCGCGATCGATGCCTTGCTGCAGTTCCACGTTCAAACCTTTTCGAGCGCCGCGCGCAGATCGCCGATGCCGCTTCCGGTTCGCGCGCTTACACAAAGCGCGCCCGGCGAATGCGGCGGTTCGCCGTCCAGCGCATCGCACTTGTTGAACACGAGCAAGCGCGGCTTGGTTTCCAGATGCAGATCGTGCAGCGTGCCTTCTACCGCCTGCATCTGGCGCGGCCAGTCGGGATTCGCCGCATCCGCGACGTGCACGAGCAGATCCGCTTGTTCGAGTTCTTCGAGCGTTCCGCGAAACGCGTTGACCAAGTCCTTGGGCAGATCGGTGATGAAGCCGACCGTGTCGACGACGCGCACGTAGCGATCGCCGGCGAGCCACACGCGGCGCATCGTCGGATCGAGCGTTGCGAACGGCTGGTCCGCCACGAATGCGTCGGATCGCGCGAGCCGGTTGAGCAGCGAGGACTTGCCGGCGTTCGTGTAGCCGACGAGCGCCACAAGCGGCTCGCGATGCGGCGCCGACCGGCGCGTCGCACGCTGGCGGCGCACGTCTTCGAGCTGACGGCCCAGCACGCTGATGCGCTGCTGGATGCGCCGGCGATCGACTTCGAGCTTCGTCTCACCGGGACCGCGCGTGCCGATACCGCCGCCCAAACGAGAAAGATCCGCGCCGACACCGATGAGATTCGACTGCCGGTAGCGCAGCTGCGCGAGTTCCACTTGAAGTTTGCCTTCGCGGCTGCGCGCGTGCCGCGCGAAGACGTCGAGAATGAGCATCGTGCGGTCGACGATCGGCAACGGTACGATCTTTTCCAAATTCTTGCGCTGGCGCGGTCGCAAATCGTTGAGCACAAGCAAGAGATTGGCGTCGAGTTCCTTCGCCAGATCGGCGATCTCGCGCGCTTTCCCGCTGCCGACGAGCGTTGCCGGGTCCACGTGCATGCGCTTCTGTACGACGCGCTCCAGAATCTGCGCGCCGGACGCGTGCGCGAGCGCCTCGAATTCGGCCAGTTCGGGTTCGATCGGACGTTTCGGGTCGCCCGTATCGACGGCGACGACGAGTGCGCGCGGCGGCGCTACTTGCTCAACGGCCGCAAATGTTCGATGAGCCAGGATAGTCCCTCGTTATAATTCGGTCCCGGGCGTTCGAGGACGCCGGGATCTTGTAAGACGTACACGTGTTTTTGCCGCACCGCGCGCAGCGAGCGCCACGGCTCGCGATCGAGCAGCGCGGTGAGCTGCGTATCGCTGCCGGCGACGATCGCATCCGGCTGAAGATCGACGAGCGCCTCGGTGTTGTACTGGGCGTAGGCACGCGGCAAGCGCGTCACCGCGTTGCGCGCACCGGCGAGTTCGAGCAGCGTCGAAATGTACGACTGCGGGCCGACGGTCCACACCGGCTGTGCCTGCAGCACGACGAAGACCGACGGACGTTTCGTGAAGTGCTCCGACGCGCGCAGCCGGTTCGTGCGCGAACGCAGGCGCGCGATCAGGTCGCTCGCCGATTGCGTGCTGCCGGTCAGTCTGCCTATCTCGGCGATGTTGCGAAACAGGTCGCCGTACGAATCGTCGCTCAGAAACACCGTCCGAATTCCCGCGCGTTCGAGCGGCGCGGTCAGGCGCCGCTGCGCCGGGATGCCGACGACGAGATCCGGACGCAGCGCGATGATCTTCTCGACGTTCACCGAGGAGAAATTCGCAATCGCGGGAGCACGCGGCGCGCACGTGGCGCTGTTTCCGTATTCGGAGACGCCGACGATGAGGCCGCCGCTGCCCATCGCGCACAGGTCTTGCGCGAACGAGGGCATGAGCGTCACGACGCGATGAACCGGGGAGATCCCTTGACGCTCGCGCGCGGCACCCGCGCACGCGGCGAGCGCGAGCGCAGACGCAAGGGCGATGCAGCGGACTGCGACTTTTGCGGACACGGCGTCACGAGCTTCAAAAAACGAGGAACCGCCGCCTGCACGGTGGTAACTCTTGCCGTTCGCGATTGCGCGCGGGAAGCCGGTCCAATGCCGGCACGGTCGCGCCACTGTAGGCGGGGAGCCGCCCGGAAGCCACTACTCCGGTGGGAAGGCACGGGCATACGGCAACGATCCGCGAGTCAGGATACCAGCGCAAGCGCCGCATACCACCTCGCGTCAAGGAAAGGTTCGCTGATGCTCTTCTTTTCGGCGTGCGCGCTCTGCGCCACGCTCGCTCTTGCTCCATCTCCCTCACCCGCGCCGTCCGCGCTTCCCGACATCGCGCACGTGTACACCGCCGATCGCAGCGATGAGACGGTGAAGAACGCCACACGCACGACCTACGCGATCACGCGCGATCAAATCGCCCGCTACGGGTATCGCACCGTCGGCGAAGCGCTGCAAAGCCTCCCCGCGGTCAACGCGCTGCCGTACGGCCCGCTCGGTGCGAGCGTGAACTACGGCATCCGCGGAAGCAGCACGTCGCAAGTGCTCGTGCTCGTCGACGGTTTGCCGGCTCCGGGCTCGCTGGACAATTCGGTCGAACTGGGCAACGTGCCGACGACCGGCGTCGATCGCATCGAAGTCGTCGAAGGCGGCGGTTCGACGCTCTACGGCACGGGCGCCATCGGCGGCATCATCAACATCATCACGGACCGCTCGTCGCAAACGTCCGCAACGCTCGCCGCGGGATCGTTCGGAGAAAAGCGTTTGGAAGTCAACACGGATCACGTGCAATTCTCGCGCACGCTGGCCGGTAACGCGTTCGGTTTACCGGGCGGCAAAGTGCGCCCGGACAGCGACTACGCGTCCTCGGCGATACACGTCAACGGTTCGCGCCGTGTGGGTTCGTTCGACGTGACGCTGCGCGCCGGACTCGTCGCCGATCGTCTCGGCGCGCCGGGCTTTTTCGGCTTCGAATCGCCCTCGTCGCGTGAAGACGATCTGAACGGCGATGCGAATCTCACGGGCGTGCGCAAGGCCGCGCAATCGGAGACCACGCTGCAATTCGGCGGCACGCGCCAGCAAATCACGTTCGCATGCGATGCCGCAAACGATCCGAATTGCTTCCAGCCCGCGCCGTCTTTGAGCACCGAGGGACGGTTCGATTTCAGCGCGCGCAACGTCGTCTCGGGCGCGAACGAACAGCTGCTCTACGGAGTCGATCTCTCGCGCGGAACCGTGCGTTCCGATTCCGGCGGCGCGATGCTCTCGCCGTCGGGCGCATCCGTTTCCGTCAACACGCTCGCGCAAGCCGCGGCCTACGTGCAGCACAAAGTCGACGCATCCTGGGGCGACGTGTATTACGGCATGCGCGCCGAGCGCGACGGTTCGCTCGGCGGTGAATTCTCGCCGTCCGCGGGCGTACTCGTGCGTCTCTCGCACGAAGCGACGTTCAAAGCGAATATCGCGACCGCATTCCGCGCGCCGAACGCGAGCGAACTCTATTTTCCCGGCTACGGCAACGCGCTGCTCTCGCCGGAACGCGCAAAAGTGGCGGATCTGAGCGTTACGGATTCACGCGTGCTCGGCGGCGCCACGCTCGGCTGGTTCACGAACCGCACCAACAATCTCATCGTGCCGACGGCGGTGAAGGCGGGCACGACGTGTATCGCCGACCCGGCCAGTTTCACGTACGAACCGTGCAACGTCGATCGTGCGTTCATTCAAGGTTTCACGCTCGACATGCGCACGCCGCGTCATCACGGCTTCACGACCGCACTGAACCTCACCGATCTCTACCGCGCGCGAGACCTCGACGCGCAAACCCGTCTGCCGAACCAACCGGTGATGAGCGCGAATCTCCGCCTCGACTACACCGGGGGCGCTTCATCGGTCCTGGATTCATGGGGCGTGTGGATGCACGTGGCGGGCGCGCGCGGATTCGTCGATACCACGCAGCCGCTCTTCTATCAGCCTGCTGCGTATACGTCGGTGAACGCGTATGCGCGCGTCCGTGCGGGCCGCGATCTGCTGCTTGGCGTGCGGGGCTATAATCTCGGCAACGAACGGTTTGCCGCAATCGGCGGCTTCCCGATGCCGGGTCGCTCCTTCACCTTCGAGGTTTCGACGAAATAAGATGATCGTTCGGCTGGCAGCGCTGCTGGGGCTCGCGGTACTCGCGATGCTCGGCGGCCTGCTTGCCGGCGGAACCTCGATTCCCGCGCCGAACGTGCTCGCCGCACTCTTCCACCCGCGCAGCGGCAGCGACGTTGCAACGATCGTGTGGCAACTCCGATTGCCGCGCGTGCTTATCGGCGCGCTCGTCGGCATCGCGCTTTCAATCGCCGGCGCGCTGCTGCAAGGGCTGCTGCGCAACCCGATCGTCGACCCGTTCCTTACCGGCGTGAGCGCCGGCGCGGCGGTTGCAATCGTCATCGGTATGACGGCGGGCGTCGCACTCGCGGCGATTCCGGCGCTCGGCTTCGCCGCCGGCATTGCAACCGCACTTCTGGTTGCGGCGCTCGCGCGCCGCGGCAGCGGGCTGGACGCGACGCGTCTGATTCTCGCGGGCGTCTCGCTCTCGTCGCTGTTTTCCGCGATCATCGCACTCGTGCTCACGCGCTTGCAAACCACCGATGCGGCGCCCGCCATCATCGGCTGGCTTGCAGGCTCGCTCGCCGGGAGAGGATGGAACGATCTCGCGTTTGCGCTGCCGTACGCCGCGGCAGGCGTGCTGCTCGCGCTCGTCACGGTACCGGCGCTGAACGCACTGCGTTTGGGCGACGTACGCGCGGCGTCGATCGGCGTCGACGTCGCACGCGCGCAGTGGCTCATTCTTTGCTCCGCCTCGCTGCTGACCGCGTGCGCGGTAACGCTTTCGGGAACGGTCGGCTTCGTGGGACTCATCGTGCCGCACATCGCTCGCCGCGTGGTCGGCTCCGACGTACGCTACACGATCGCGGCCTCGGCTCTTCTGGGTGCGGCACTGACCGTTTGCGCCGACGCGCTGTGCCGTTCCATCGCACCGCCTACGGAGATTCCCATCGGGGTGCTGCTCGCGTTCGTCGGCGTGCCGGCGTTTCTGTACTTATATCTGCGCTCCGAACGCGCGGCGGCGGCATGATCTCCGCAGCCGGGCTTACGCTTCGCGCAGGTGCGCGCACGCTGCTCAAAGACGCATCGTTCGAGGCTCGCCGCGGCGAGTTCGTTGCCGTGCTCGGCGCCAACGGCGTCGGCAAGACCAC
>DATEHZ010000159.1:0-6819 GCA_035279385.1 Vulcanimicrobiaceae bacterium
CGACGGCAGCAGTTCGTGCAGCCATCGATCGACGCCGTCGTTCAGCGACGCGCTGCGCATCAGGCCGCCCACGAACGCAACCGCCGGCGCCTCGATGCCGGCGCGCTGCGCGGCGTGCCGCGCGAGCAGCACGAGGGCGGCCGCGCCGTCGCGCACGTGCTGCTGCGCGCGTTCGTTTCCGCGTTCCGCCTGCTCGAGCAGCACCGGCGCAAACCTCGCGAGCTGCGTGCGCGAGATTTCACCTGCGTAAAACGCGCGCACGAGCGCGCGCAGCGAGGGCTGCGAGAAGTGCGCGAGGATCAGCGGCGCGAGTTCGGGCTCTTCGCCGGCGTCCGCCTCGCGCGCGGCGTCCGAAACGGCGTCGCGCGCGAGCCAAAACGCGCTGCCTTCATCGCCGAAGAGATAGCCCCACCCGCCGACCAGCGCGGTCTCTCCGCGCTCGCTGCGCGCATACGCCACGGAGCCCGTACCGGCGATAACCACGATTCCGGGCTCACCGCCCAGCGCGCCGGCATGCGCGATCACCGTGTCGTGGACGATCGTGATATTTTCCGCCTGCAACTCGGGCGCTTTACCGTAGATCTTGCCGTCGTAGCCGCTCACGCCCGCGACAATGGAAGCAAAACGCGAATTCGCAGGTAACCCTGCGCGTGCGAGCGCGTCGGCCAACGCTCCGTGCAGCGCGTCGTGCAGCCGCGTCGAATCCGCACCCTGCGCAACTTCGTCGGCGGGTCCCGCCGCACCGCGCGCGAGCTCGCGCCCGGACTCATCGCCGATGACGGCAACGGTCGAGCTCTGTCCGCCGTCGATCCCGGCGAAGAGGCTCATGAGATCGCTGGCGGTTTGCCGATAAGCCGGCGTGCGAAGTCGTTCGCCGCGGTCTCGCGCGCAGCGCGATCGAGCAGACGCGGAATCTCTCCGCGATGTTCGCGATGATGATAGAGTTCGTGTGCGACGGAGAACGCAATGAAATCGCCGATCTCGTCGACCGGCAGATTCTCGATGACGCGCTTGTTGACGCGAATCACCGGGCCGTCCGGATCGTATTCGGAACGCAACTCGTCCATGCCCCATTCGCCGAGATCGGCATACTCGATCTCGACACCGTACCGTTTGGCGAGTTCAAAGACGACATGCATTATAAAAGAACACCATCATCCATGAGCGCTCCGCGCAAGGCTTGCGTATCGATGGAACGCAAGCGCTTGCCTGTGTGTTTCGCCAAGGCAGCCGCAGTTCCGGCCGCCTGGCCCAGCGTCATGACCGTGGGCGTAAGACGCGTGGACGCCAGGGCTTCATGCGTGGTTGAAATACAGCGCCCCGCCACCAGCAGCCGATCGACGTAGGCCGGCACCATGCAGCGATACGGAATCTCGTAGCTTTCGCCGGCGGGCAGCCGGTGCGTTACGGTGCCGCTGCCCGAGGGGTTGTGAATGTCGATTGGGTATGCGCTGCGCGCGACGGCGTCGTCGAAGCGGCGCGCGTGCAATACGTCCTCTCGCGTGAGGGTGTACTCGCCGACGATGCGGCGCGATTCGCGAATGCCGATCTGCGTACCCGTCGCCGCAATGCGCGCGTTCTCGAATCCCGGCACGCGATTGCGGAAGAACTCGAGCAGCTGCATGACTTGCCCGCGCGCTTCGACTTCGGCGCGCGTGAGGTCGTCCGGATCGAGCGGATCGACGTTGGTCACGCGCGTCATGTTGACGGTGACTTCGTCGGGATACGGAGAGATAAAGAACGAGACCAGTTCGCGCGGCACGCTCAGCTCGCCGTGCGCGAGCGCGTCGTTCCACAAATCGTACAGTCCCGCAACGGCGGTCATCGCCGGCGCGAGGCGTTCGTGCGCCTTGAGCGAGGTGCGCATTTGATCCGGATGCATCCGGACGTACGTGGCGGTTTTCGAGAGGTCGACGTGACTGAGGCGAAACATGAGACTGGCAGGCTGTACGCGCCCGCGTTCGTCGCCCTGCTGCGTCGCAACGCCGGCCGATGCAGCGACGTACGCGTCCGCAGTTGTATCAATGGTGAACGCGGCGCGATACTCGCGCTCGCCGGCGACGGTTGCGAACGTAGCGCCTTCGACGCCGCTCTCGCCGACGCGCGCGCGCAAGAAATACGCGTGCAGCAGCAGATCGACGCCGGCTTCCTGCATCAGTTCGAAGAGGACGGCCTTGTGAATCTCGGGATCGAACGGCGTAATCGTCGAGACGTAGTCCGAGGAATCGTGCAGGTGTCCGGGCGATCCGCCTTTGCGCACGAGCCGCTCGACGATCTCTTGCGCGATTCCACCGACAATACGCTTGCTTCCGGAATGGAACGTCATCCAGGGTCCGACCATCGCCGCGGTCGCCGTCCCGCCCAAAAACCCGTAGCGCTCCACGAGCAGCGTTTTCGCGCCATGCCGGGCGGCCGCAACCGCGGCCGCACAGCCCGCATTTCCGCCGCCGATGACGAGTACGTCGATCATGCCGCCAAGGTTTATCGCCGCTTGTCCGGCAGGCCTTCCGCAAACCGTGCGATAACCGTGCGCCGTTCATGTATAGCCAATCCTCAAGATATTACGACGCACTCTATGGTTCGCTCGGAAAAGATTATGCGGCCGAATCCGCACGCATCGCGGAGATCGTTACGGAGCGGTGCCGCTCGGGCGGGAACGCATTACTCGACGTTGCGTGCGGTACCGGCAAGCACATCGAGCAGTTGCGCGATCGTTTCGTCTGCGAGGGCCTGGACGTATCGCGATCGATGATCGAGATCGCGCAGTCGCGCAATCCCGACGTTACGCTTCACCTGGGCGACATGATCGGCTTCAACCTCGCCAAGCGTTTCGACGTCATCATCTGCATGTTCGGTGCGATCGCATACGCTCCGAACGCGCAGCGTCTGGATCAAACGCTGCAAGGTTTCGCGCGCCACCTGCGTCCGGGCGGCGTCGTGATCGTCGAGCCGTGGGTGCGCCCCGAGGATTGGCAAGACGGCGCCGTGCACGCACTCTTCGTCGACGAACCCGATCTCAAAGTCGCTCGGATGTCCGTGAGCCGGCGCGATGCAAACGTCTCCGTACTGAACTTCCATTATATGGTGGCCTCGCGCGACGGCATCCGCACGTTTACCGAACCCCACCGTCTTACGCTTTTCACCGCCGAGCAGTATCTGAACGCCTTCCGCAAGGCCGGTCTGTTTGTAGAGCATGAAGACCAAGGCTTTTCCGGCCGCGGGCTTTTCGTCGGCTATTCTCGTGCCGAGTCGTAGGCACTAGCCCGACTTTTACCGCACGAAAACCAGGGAGACGCCCGGCAAAGGTAAATTTCCGGGCTTAATATGCTGCTTTCACGAGTTAAGCCGCTCGCGACCATCCTCGCAGAGGGCTCCGACACTGAGCACGGACTGAGACGATCGCTGGGACCCTGGGCGCTCACCGCCATGGGCATCGGCGCGATTATCGGCACCGGCATTTTTGTGCTCACGGGTGTTGCATCGGCGACGCGCGCAGGCCCGTCGCTCACCATCTCGTTCGTCGTCGCCGGCATCGTCAGCGCGCTCGCGGCGCTGTGTTACGCCGAAGTCTCCAGCAAAATTCCGATCTCCGGCAGCGCGTACACGTATACGTATGCGACGCTCGGTGAATTTTTTGCGTGGATCGTCGGTTGGGGCCTCGTGCTCGAATATGCGCTGGGCGCCTCGACGGTGAGCGTCGGCTGGTCCGGCTACTTTACGAACATCCTTCAGACGCTCTTTCACGTGACGATTCCGCAGATGTGGCAGCACAGCCACTGGGATGCAGCGCCCGGCATTGCAAATCTGCCCGCGGCGGGCATCATCTTGCTCATCACACTGTTGCTGGTGAAGGGCACAAAAGAATCCGGCACGGTGAACGCCGTCATCGTCGCAATCAAAGTTGCGATCGTGCTGTTCTTCATCGTCATCGGCGTGCAGCACATGAACTTCGCCAACTATCATCTGCCGGCCGGGCCTACGACCGGACTCGGCGGGTACTTTCCGTTCGGCTGGGGCGGCACGCTCGGCGGCGCGGCCTTCATGTTCTTCGCCTATATCGGCTTCGACGCGGTTTCAACCACCGCCGAAGAAGCGCGGAATCCCGGCAAAGATCTGCCGTTCGGCATCATCATGAGCCTGGCGATCTGTACGGTTCTGTACCTCGTCGTCGCGGCGATTCTGGACGCGATGGTGCCGTTCAACCAGCTCAACGTCGCGTTTCCGGTTGCGTTTGCCGTCAACAGCGTCGGCCTGCAGTGGGCGGGAATCATCATCTCGTTCGGCGCCATCGGCGGGTTGACGACCGTACTTCTGGTCATGATGTACGGGCAAACGCGCATCTTCTACGCGATGTCGCGCGACAGACTGATCCCGCCGATCTTCGTTACGCTGCATCCGACGTGGCGCACACCGTGGATTTCGCAAATCTTGTTCGGAGTGCTCATTGCCGCAGCGGGTGCGTTCTTCCCGATCGGGATTCTCGGATCGCTGACGAACATGGGGACGTTCGTCGCCTTCATACTCGTCGCGATAGCGGTCCCCGTGCTCCGCGCGCGGCATCCGGAGCTGACCGGAAAATTCACGATCCCGGGCGGTCCGTTCCTGATTCCGACGCTGGCCGCGGTCTCCGCATTGATCATGATCTTCTTCCTCAAGGAAGGCAATCCGGTCTTGTGGGGATTCTTCCCGCTCGTGTGGTTTGCGTTTCTCGTCTGGCTCGTGACCGGTCTTCTGTTCTACTTCGCGTACGGCAGAAACAAAAGTTCGGTCGCGCTGCAGGAAGCTGAAGGTCTTGCGGTAGCGCAGCCGCGCGTCAACTGACATATCCGGGATGAGAGAGAAAGAGGCCGCGAGCGATCGCGGCCTCTTTTTTTATGTCTTGCCGACGCGCCGATTGATCTCGGCAGCGATTGCGTCGGGATCCTGATCCCGATCGAGTTGCACGATGACGTTCTTGTACGTCTCGTGCTGCGTTTCGAGCACCAGACAATTTTCGCCGCCGGCGTAGTCGAGAAACGCCATGCCGCCGGGCAGATAGAACGATCCCGCCATCTTCAAACCGGGCGCGTTCGTGCCGATGATTTTTCGCCACAGATGGTTCCAGCCGTTTTCGTCTTCGACGCGTGCCAGCGTGACGTGTGCGAGCGGAATCATCAGCGAACCGTGAATTGCCCACACCTTGTCCATCGTCGAGAGCCGTACGTGAACGTTATTACTTTCGATCGCGATACGTGCCATAGAAGTCTCCGTTAGGCGGGACGGGAAGCGGTGAGGATGACCACCGGCGCATCCGCGTCGCGACCTGCAAGTTCTTCTTCCGCCAGCGCGGCCGCCTGCTCGGCCGATGCGAGTCCGCTGAAGTCCGCGATGCGCGCGCCGTGCACCACGTAGATGTCCGGAAGCGAGCGCCCGACGTCGCCGAAGGCCGTCGCCTCTTCGACTGCGGCGCGCAAATCCTGGAGCGCCTGCGCGCCGCGGCTCTGCCGGACGAACGCATCGCGCAGCGCGAGGCGGCCGACTCCCGTACGATCCAGTACGCGCACGTCGCGCACGGTTCGCGAGCGGCCGAAGCGTCCGCGCAGCACTCGCGTACGCTCGAAGACGACGAGCGCATCGGTCGCGGCGATGCGGCGTACGTCGTCCGGCTTTCCGCGCAGCAGCGTTGCGGCGGAAGCGTCGAGCGCCGATTCATCTTCGATCTTGCGCGCCGCGCTCTCCGCAAGCTCGCTCGCGCCGGAAGCGGTGGCGCGTACGATGTTGCGCTGCGCGTCGATCTCGATCGCGACCTCCACGCGTTCGGGAGACGCGCCGGCGGCGACCACGGCGTCCTGCGCCTCGCGCCGGATGCGCACGATATCTTCGGGTGACGGATCGACCATCGTACGCTCGACCACCTCGCGCACGAGCGCGAGCGCCACGCCGATTGGGGAAATCACCTCGGCGTCGCGAGCCAGGCGAAATTCAACGCCGCTGCGCTGCGCGACGTACGGAACCAGCGCGGCCGCACCGCCGCCTCCGCCGACGACGACCAGCGCATCGCGATCGAGTTCGTAATCGGCGATGAGTTCGTCGACCGCCGCGATGACTTTGGACGAGGCGATGTCGAGCAGATCGCGAGCGAGCTGCTCCGGCTGCGCGTGTACATGCTGCGCGAGCACTTCGAAGCCGCGGCGCGCGGCCTGCGCGTTGCCGCGCGCGAAGGCGCTCTCGGGAACGTAGCCGAGCATGTTCGACGCGCACGTGGGCGTGAGCGCGACGCGCGTACCGTCGCGCGCGACGATCGCCACGTAATCCGGCGTATCGTGCTCCGTCGGCCTGATGTGCTCGATGCGCGCGCCGTCGAACAGCGCAGGCTCGACGAAACTTGCGTATTTAAGTCCGGCGATGTGCGCGGATCGCGGACCAACGTCGATGATGTTGCGCTCGTTCACGCGGATCATGCTTCCGCCCGCGATGCCCAGCGTGCGTACGTCCAGCGTGCGCAGCATCGTGCGATGTCCGCCGACGCGCGCAGGACGCATCTGCGGCATGCCGGCGCGAATGGCCGAGCAGTCCGCGCTCGTGCCGCCGACCTCAATGAAGATGCCGTCGGTGACGTTCTCGTGCAGCAGCGCGCCCGCCACGCCCGCCGCGGGACCGGAGAGCAGTGTGAGAATCGGACGGCGTTCCATTTCCCGCACGTCCATCACGCCGCCGTCGCTGCGCATCACCATGAGCGGCGCAGAAATCGTCGCGCGTTTGACCGCGTCGTCGGTCATGCGCGCGGTGCGCACCATTTTCGGCAGAATCGCCGCGTTCAGCGCCGCCGTACGCGTGCGC
>DATEHZ010000160.1:0-19965 GCA_035279385.1 Vulcanimicrobiaceae bacterium
ATGAGCAGTGCGAGCGCGCGCTGCGCGCGCAGCAGCGTTTTGTGAATGCCCTCGATGTCGTCGCGCTGATGTTTGAGCTTCTCGAGCGACTGCGTCGCCGCCAGCACCAGAATATCGAAGACCTTGACGATCAAGTCTTCCTTGGAAGCCGTGGCGATGGAGGTCTCCAGATAGTGCTGTTCCGCGGAACGTTTCACCAAATCTCCCCTTAATGTCCGCCCGAACTGAACATGCTGCCGAGCTGCGACTGCAGCGATTGATAACCGGCAATCGCCGTTTCCGTCGCAACGAACTCGTTGCGCAGCGCATCGGCCTGCTGGTTCGCGTTGTCCCTGATCTGCTGAATCTGCTGCTGAATCGACGTGATCTGGCTGCTGTTCGAATTCTCGAACCCTTGCAGCAGCGAGATCGACGGAATGCTTCCGAGAAAACCTTGCTCGGTTTGCGTCGGCAAGCCGGTGACGCCGGTCAGATACGTGCCCATTTGGGTCACGACACCCTGGGTCCCGGCCAGCAGATTCTGAACGGCGGACGCGTTGGCGGTAAATGCCGCGATCAGTTTCGATGAATCGAACGTGAGCTGTCCGTCCGTACCTTGAACGGTTTGCGTCGTCACGGCGCTGCCGGAGGATCCTGTTGACGTTCCGTTCGAGGACGATCCCGACGAGGACGAGTTCGCTGCCAGTTGCGTGAACGAACTGGTCAGATTCAAACCGAGCTGCGAGAGTGACGTATACCCGGAAGCATTCGGCAGATAGGCTGAGACCATGTTGACGAGCTGATCCTTGACCATCTCGACGTCGGCGTCGCCGAACAGCACGCCGCCGCCAAGGGCATGCGTCTGCGGAACGCCGACCGACGCGCCGACCGCCGACTGCGGCACGATTGGGGGTGCCGTCGCCGTATCGATCTCGCTGATGGCCGCGTTGTACGCGGACACGAACGTGTTCACCGCGCTCACGAGTTTGCTCGTATCCTGCCCGACCGTCACTTGGAACGAGGTCGTCGTGTTCGAAAGCAGGTTGAGCTGCACGCCGGGAATCGCCGTCGTCACGGTGTTGCTGTTGCTGTACACCGTGTGCGTGGAACCGCCCGAATCTTGGAACGTCACCGATGCCTGCGTTCCGAGGGTCGTGGTGGCGCCGCTGCCGGCGGTCAGGCCGGTCGCGGAAAGGAAGTTGCTCGTATCCCCGGAGGCTCCCAGGACGATGCTCGTTGCGCCGGTGCTCTTGTTGGTGAGCGTGATGCGCCCGGTCGTCGAATCGTACGTAGCCAGTACCCCGGCGCTCGATGCGTTGATGCGGGTCAGGACCGAGGCGAGATTGTCCTTCGTCGCATCGACCGAAATCGAGACGCCGTTGATCGTGAACGAACCGGTCGTGACGGCGGTTTTATAATCCGCATTCGTCGCAGTGCCCGAGCTGTTCGCGGAGTTGAACATCTTGGCTTGGTTGATGCCGCCGACGCCGGCGGTTCCCGTAACCGACCCGCTGCTCGCGCCGTTGACGATCTGCGCCGTGTCGAGCCGCAGCACTTGCAAAAGATTGCCTTGATCGTTTGCGGAGCCCAGCGAAATCGGCTTGTTCGCGTCGGTGATTTGCACGGTGTCCGTGCCGCTCACGAAGCCGATCGTGAACGACGCATCGCCCGTCGCCGTACGCACCGCACTATTGATGTTCGCGAAAATCGTATCGATCGATTGCGACTTGACGTCGTAGTTCACCGTCACGCCGTTGATCGTAATCGAACCCTGCGTGCCGCTGCCGTTGGAGGGCGTGACGGCGGCGTAGGAGTCGGCAAGCGCGACTTTATCGCCCGTCGACGCACCGAGCGCGTCGAGTTCGCTGTGCCCTGCAAACGCACTGCTCAGCACCTGCGTCGCCGTCGCAAGCGTCACGGATTTGATTGTGTACGTCCCCGGTGCAGCCGTCGCACCGGATATGCCCTGTGCGGTGAGCACCGCAGGGTTGCTCGACGTTGCGGAGATCGCATTATAGACCGCGCTCAGCGAAAGGCCGTTGAGCGAGTCCTGCACGGTGCTCAGCAGACCGTTTATCTTGATCAGCTCCGCGTTGGCCGCGTTGAGTGTGGCGATCTGCTGATTGAGCTGCGTCGTCGGAGCGAGCGTGAGCGACGTGAGTTTGGTGATGATCGAGTTGTAGTCGATTCCGGAGGCAATGCCCGGGAACGACAACGGAGGCACATTGGTGCCAAGGCTGCTGGAAGAGCTGGACATCGACATACCGGCTTTACGCGCTCCGATCGAGCGTTACGCCGCTCTGCTTGTCGAAGAACTGCGCGATCTGCACCATGACTTCCGCCGGAATCTGCGCGATTTCCTGACCGGTCGACGGATCGGTGAACACCGTGACGACCATGTTCGGATCGTGCTCGACGCGATAGCTCACGTTGACGTGCAGCGGTTGCGGAATTCCGCCGGCAAACAATTTTGCGACGACCGGTGACAGTACGCCGCTCTGCGGATGCGGTGCATCCGCGACTTTTCCTTGTGCGATCAAACCACCGGCGTGCTGTGAAGCACTTGCCGGCGGCGCTTGCTGGGCAGGGGCCTCTGCTGCCCCGGCAACACGAACGTCCATGTTTCGCCTCCTGGTACTCCTTGGTATTGTCGGCGTTTTTCGCCCTCTAGTTTAGGCCGGCTGACGGGCTGCAAGCGCCTTGGAATACGCGAAAATCGCGGCGGTAAACAGGTCGCCGCCGCCCTGCACGGGCGCGGGCTGCGGCAGGCTCCACGCCTGCGCCAGGCCCGCCGCTACCGACTCCAACGAGGCGGCGTCGACCCCGCAGGCGCCGGGCGACAGCTCCGCGGCGTAAAGAGTGCGCGAGAGCAGCAGCCGGCATCCGGAGGCGGCGGCCCGAGCGATGCGCGAGAGTCCCTGGGGAGCCCACGAGACGTCGGCATAGACACGAGCGCTGCGGTATAACGCCTCGACTTGAGCGTCGTCCGGCGCAGCAAGGTGCATGACCAGTTCGGGCGCGAGACGGGAGGCTGCGCGCAGCGCCGCGACGTCGACGACGGGACCCGCGACCACCAGCGGGATGCCTTGCTCCGCGGCCGCGCAGGCCAACAGCGGCAGGTTCATGCGCCACTGCACGGGCGCGTGGACGAACGCGAACGGCGCGTTGCCGACGAGCGCCGTAACGTCGGCTGCAGCGCAGCCCTCGAACGCGGGCGCGGGCGCGTAGCGCACGATATCGCGCTCGAAGCCGTAGACCTCGCGCAGCTGCGTCTCCTGCGCCGGCGCGGCCGCCAAAACGACGTCGACGTGCCGCAGCGCGGCCGCGACCGGCGATCCTTCGCCGGGCTTTTCCATCGCGAGCTTTCGCAGCGCAATCAGGTCGAGGTACTCGGCCAGCATGGCGTCGTCGTAGGCGCGCCCCCACGCCGCACTCATGATCTCCGGACCCCACGCCGCCTCGTCACCGGCGCTTCCAAAACCGGCGTTCGCGACGATCGGCACGCCTGCGCGCCGGATCGGCTCGAGGGCTTTGTCCATGCCGGCGCACAACCCGATCGCGTGGACGAGGTCGGCTGCGCGTTCTCCACCGACGGTCGCCGGCGACGCGAACTCGACGGTGAAACCCTCGGCACGCAAACGCGAGGCCAACGAACGCGCTTCATCGACGTCGGCGTCCGGCGCGCGCTCGAAGCCCTCGCGCAGCAGCATGAGAATGCGTCCCGAAGAACCGCCCGCCGGTGCTGCCGCAGGGGGATCGATCGGCCGGCGCAGATCGTGAAGCACGTTCGAACGTACCGAAATCGTGCGCACGACCGGCGCATCGTCGGGGTCGAACGACACCAGAACTTCCGCAGGCACAGCCGCTGCGATGCGTACGTGATGCGCTCCGGTTTCTTCGGAATCGAGCGTTATGCGCGCTACGCGTGCATCGCACCGCAGGTCATCATGGCCGGCGATGACGACGTCGGCGGCCGACACCGGCGTATCGCCGAACATCGCCGTACCGAACCAGGCGTTTGCAAAGGTATTGCGCTCCGTACTGCCGAGGTCGGCAAACACGGTTGCCGCACGCGCCGCCAGCATTGCCGCGCCGTTCGCGCCGTACGGATCGGCGACGGCTACGGTTTGACCGCCGCACAAGCGCGCCGCGTAGACGTACGGCGCGAGCGCCGGCATGATTTCCGCATAACGCGCCGCACCGATGAATCCGTCATCGCGGGCGCGCGCGAATAGGCTCGATGCGCTTGCGTCACCGAAGATCCGCACCGCTTCCTCGTTTTGCTGCCGTGCCAACGTCAGCGACTGCAGCCACGGGAGCAGCAGGCGTTCGATCTCCAGCAGCACGTCGCGGCCGGCAGAGCGCGCGGCGCTCGGCCACACCAACGGCGTTCGCTCGTGCTGCAGCAGAAACACGGGCTGAACGCGGATGTACGGCACGACCGCGATCTGCTCGCCGTCGGAAAACACCAAGTCCAGCAGGGCGCCGCCGCCGGCCGCATTTTCAATCGTCGGTTCAAATCGCGCGGCACTCAGCTTGTCCGCACGTATGAGGCTTTGCCCGCGGGTGGAACGCCACAGTTGCAGCAGCGGATAGTGCGAGTGAAACCTCACTCCGCCACCTCTTGCAGCGTTCGGCGAAGCGCGCTTGGGTTTCGCGCCGTCAGTGCTCGAACATCGATGACACGCGTGGCGGCGACGTCTTCTTGCGCGAGCGTCGCGTCCCCGATTTCAACATCCGGCGCGTGCGATGGATCGATATGGAGGCGCGCGAGCAATTTTTCCACGCGCCGGCCGAGTTCGGCAGCGGTGAGATCTCCGGCCGCTGCAATTTTCAGCAGCGTTGCGTCCTGCGCGCTGAAGGCTTGCACGTAGCGGCGAACAAACGCGCCTACGTCGCTCCAGTCGCGCTCGTCCGCCACCGATGCCGTGAATGCCAAGTCGATGGCGCGCTCACTCTGCGCGTCGCGCGGCAGAGCGGGTAACGCAACGTAATGCTTCCTGCGGTCGTATCCGCGTGAAATGGCCTGCGCCGTGACGTAGCCCTGCTCGGGATACGCCTGCGGATATCCCCATTTCTGTGCGAATTTCTTCCAGTTCTCTCGCATGGTGCCCGTCCAGTCCACCTTGTTTGCGGCAAACGTCTGAGAACCGAAATGATGAATGAAGACGTCGTCACACACGTAGATGTGATAGCCGGCCGCGCGTACGCGCATGCAGAAGTCATCGTCTTCGAAGTTGCCCACGCCGAACCGCTCGTCGATGCCGCCGACTTCTTCGATGAGGCGCCGGTCGATGCACAAGCATAAACCGATCGCACGATCCGTAAGGTAGCCTTCGCCGGCGAACCGTTCGCGGCGCTTGCCCGCATAGACGTGCATGTCCTCGATGTTTTGATAGAGCGCGTCGGGTGTGATCTGATCGCCCGCGATGCGATTGCTGCGTGGCGCGGACACGCCGAGAGCGGGGATACGATCGAAGGCGCCGAGCAAGCCCTCGAGCCAGCCTTGCGTCACGATGACGTCGTTGTTGAGCAGGACGACGTATTCGCCGCGTGCCGCCGCGATGGCTTGATTGTTGCCGCCCGCGTAGCCGCGATTGGTTGGGTTGAAGATAACGCGAACATCCGAAAGCGTTCGCAGCCAGTCTACCGTCTCGGGCCCCGAACCGTTGTCGACGATGATGACTTCGTACTCGCCGGCCGTATACGCGCGGATCGACTCGAGCGCCATCTTCGTGAACTGCGGCGCGTTCCAACTGAGCATGACGATCGATACGAGTCCGGAACGCCGTCCGGGCCTGGCGCGCAGCGCGGCTTCGACGCGCGCCAGATCGTTCGACACGGCGCCGCGCAGCGATACGCCATGCTGCCGTGCAAAGAGCGGATCGTCATCGAGCTCCGGAAGCTCTCCAAGCGCAATTGCGCTTCCGCGCGTTCCGGCCCCCGCTTGCAGGGCGCGAACCAGCAGGTCGGCAAGCGAGCCGGAGAGAGTCGGGAATTCTTCCAAGCGCAGATGCGCCGGGAGTTTTGCGAGCCGGAGCAGCGTGCAGCGCGCGTCCGCCGTAAATGCGCAGGTGTTTTGCGAGAGTTCGAGTTCGGGCGCGTACGTTGCCGCCGCGCAATTCCGGCTGAATTCGACTTGCGCGACGAGCTCGTCGAGCCAGCCGCTTTGCAGCCGGGAACGCGCATCGACGAACGCAAGGTACCGATCCCCGCGCACTTCCATCTCCGCGCGCGCCGCCGAAACGGCGTCCCCCTGCGGAACGAACATCACGCGCTGCACGGGCGCCCGGTTTGCGCGAAGCATCTTTTCAAGAGCCGGTCGATCGTCCGTTTCGCCGAAACAAACGATTGTCGTAGTGGGAATCGGCATGAATTCGATATCTTCGATTCCCGGAGCCGGGCGGCTCACTCGCCGGACGATGCCGCGCCGGATCGCCGCGTTTTGCGCGTCGTAGACGACCTTGCCGTTCCAGCGCTGCGCGAGCCGGGCAACGTTCCACGCGACTTTTCGAAATCGCTGAGCGCCCGACTGGGATTCAAAATGCGTGAGCGCGGCGCCGGCGTCGTACACGACGTGTAACCCGCGATCGCGCAGTTTCAAACAATAGTCGACGTCCTCGTAGCCGTTCCAAAACCCCTCGTCAAGGCCGCCGAGCTCCGCGTACAACGCGCGCGGCGTGACCAGACACGCGCCGGTGACGATTTGCATCTCCGTCGTCACGGCCGCATCGCTGTCGTCTCCCGGTGCACCCGCCAAGTCGTGGAACGGCTGAAAGCCCGGAAGGCCGATGGAGACGGGATGCACGCGCACGCCCGCGTGCTGGATCGCGCCGTTCGGATAGAGAAGCCGCGCTCCGACGGCGCCGACGCCCGGTTTGCGCGCGAGAGCGAGCATGCTTGCAAGCCACCCCGCGTGCGCGACCGTGTCGTTGTTGAGCAGCACGAGAAACTCGCCGCGCGCCAGCGCCGCTCCCTGATTATTGGCGCCTGCGAAGCCGAGGTTCTTTTCGTTGCGGACGACGCGCACCCACGGAAATGCCTCGAGCATCTCCGGCGTTTCGTCGGAACTCGCGTTGTCGATGACGATGATCTCGCCCTCGCCCGCGCCTTCGAGCGTGGGGCGAATCGTTTCCAAACACTGACGCGTCAAAGCGGCCTTGTTGAAGACCGGAATAATGACGGAGTAGTCCACCGCCTATGCCAACGCTTCTTCCGCAACGCGCTGAGCGTCGGCGAAACGGCCGGCGCGCAGATAAAATGCTCCGAGCTCCGCGCCAACGCGGCGCTTGCCCAGCGGCATCGCGGTCCGCAGTGCGAACTCCGCTTCTTCCGGCCGCCCGAGTGTTTCACAGAGCGAGGCGCGCAGCAGCAGCACGTGCAGTTGCAGATCGCCCGGAATTTCCGCAAGGGCGTCCAGGTGCGCGAGCGCCTCGTCCGCGCGCTGCAATTTCGCGCACGAAAGCGCTGCGCTGTAATGCAGCATTGGACTCGCGGGGTCTTTTTCCAAACCGGCTAGCGCGATCGACAAACCGCGCGCGAAATCGCCTTCGGATGCGGCAATCTGCGCGCGCCGCGCGAAGTCGGCTGCGGATTTCGCTTCGGTTTCGGCTTCTGCAGCTCGCAATGCCGCGATCGCCGCTTCGTCGCCGCGGCTGCGATACAGCACTTCCAGCGGACCGGCGACCTCCGCCGAGCCGGGCGCAATCTCCAGTGCGAGTCGCAAGTACGATTCGCCGTCGCCCACGCCGAGCCGCTGACTGACCGAGGCCGCGGCAAGAAGCTGCGCGACGGCAACCTCGTTACTGCACGCGCGGTAATACCGCTCGATCGCGCGGAGCGCTTGCGTCTGCTTATGCCGGAGCAGAAAATTGACGTACTGCAGCACCGATTGCTCGTCTTGCAGGTCTTCGCACAACGAGCGAAACGTCTCTTCCGCTTCGTCCAGACGGCCTAAGCGCTCCAGCGCGGCCGCGCGATTGATTCGCAGCGGCTGCACGTTCGGACTGCTCTTTAGTCCTTCGTCGAACCATTGCAGCGCCGACGCATCGTCGCCTTGCGCGGCATAGCCCCCGCCGATCATGTTCTGCGCTTTCCAGCGCGGCACGTCTTCATCGACGACGAATTGCCGGTGGACGTGCTCGCCGTCCGCGATGGCGGCCAAGTACATCTCGCGCGCTTCGTCGTGGCGCCCTAGCGCGTCGAGCGCCCGACCGACCGAAAAATGCGCGTTGGCATAGCGCGGCGAGAGTTTGAGCGCCTCCCGCGCGTAAACCAGCGCCTTTTCCGGATCGTTCATGAAATCCGTGAGCGCGTCGGCGAGAACGGTCAGGCCGTTGGGAACGAACGGGCGCGCACCTACTCGTGCCGCGATCTCCCACATGCGTTCCATCGCCTGCACCGCGCGCGGATAATCCCCGCCGATGTACGTGGTCATGCCCAAGTTGTACCAGTTGAATTCCTCTTCCGGTTCCCGTTCGATAGCGGCTTCGATGATGCGCAGATTACGCTCGAATTTGTCGCGATCGCGCATCATGCCGCTGGTGTAGCCGTGATGAACGATCTTCAGCGGGGCGCTCGCCGCGGGGAGCGTCGTCGTTGCACCGTCCAGGCTCGGAAACTCGTGAATCGTGCCGTGGTACCGAATGCGTTCGTGATTCGGGAAAACCCGAACGACGGCGTGCGATATCGTGTTCTCGCCGCCCAGATACTGATCCGCGTGATTGATGCACCGCACCCACACGCCCGTGAGATAGGAACGCGCACGTCCGATCTGCCGCAGCGCGGATTTGGATTCTTCGAGCAGTTCTTCGTCGGCGTCGAGCTGCAGAATCCAGCGGTAGCGCGCCAAGGCAATGGCCTCGTTTCGCGCCCAGGCGAAATCGTTGCGCCACTCGCGGTGTTCGATTCTGGCACCGAATTCGCGAGCGATATCCACCGTGCGATCCGTCGAGCCGGTGTCGACGACCACGATCTCGTCAACCGCGCCGCGTACGCTCGCCAGGCACCGCTCCAAAAACGCCTCCTCGTCGCGCACGATCATGCACAGCGAAATGCCGGCCGGCTTTTGAAGCCATCCGGGCGGAGGCTGCACCAGACCGAACGGCTGCGCGCCGGCGGATTTCACGCGTACAGGCATCGGTCTAGTTTTCGGTCATCGAGCAAAAAAACAAGAGCCCGCCGAGGCGGGCTCTTGTTTGTACTGGTCGGTTGCCGCTATTAACGGAACAGGCCGAGGACAGACTGGGCGTTCGCGTTGGCCTGCGCCAAGACCGAGGTGCCGACTTGGACGAGCACCTGGAGTTTCGTGAACTCCGTCGTGGCTTGACCGACGTTGAGGTCGCGAATCGAGGACTCCGATGCCTGCAGGTTGACTGCCGCGACGTTGTCGTTGTTCGCGTCTTCGTTGAGTCGAACGATGACCGCGCCGAGCTGTGCACGCTGGTTGAGCAGCGTGTTGAGCGCGCCGTCGATCTGGGCGATAGCATCTTCTGCCGCGACGTTACCGGCCGTGGCCGCAACGTTGATGTTGGAGATGCGCAGCGTTTGCGCGTTCGTCGCCTGGATGCCGATTTGGACGATGTCGCCCTCGTTGGCGCCGGACTGAATCGCGAGCGGGCCTGCCGCGGAGCTGCTGGCCGCAACGTACTGGTTGACCTTGATGAACGCAGTCGTGCCGGCGTCGTTCGTCGCGAAGTTGCCGAGCGTCACTTGCACGCCGTTGTCCGTCGTGAAGTTGCCGCCGGTCGCCGCCGTACCCGACGCGGTGACTTGGCCGGTCGCGCTGTTGAAGAACTGCCACACGGCCGAAACGCTCGTGCCGCCGGTGTTGACGATCTGCACTTCGACGGTGCCGTCGACCGCGCCGCCGGCCGTCGTCGTGAACGCGCTGCCGGTGCCGACCACCGACGTCACGAG
The DNA here is from genome assembly GCA_035279385.1 of Vulcanimicrobiaceae bacterium. GTDB lineage: Bacteria > Vulcanimicrobiota > Vulcanimicrobiia > Vulcanimicrobiales > Vulcanimicrobiaceae > DATGJX01. Next base: position 9,898 of record DATEHZ010000160.1, read on the forward strand.
ATTGCCGGTACCCGCGAGAACGGAGTTCGACGAAATATCTGCGGTACCCAGAGTCTGCGCTTGGAAGCCGGAGTGGCTGCCGTCGAGCAGCGCCTGACCGTTGAAATTCGTGTTCTGCGAGATGCGGTTGACCTCGAGAATCAGCTGGGAGATTTCCGCCTGCAGATTGTTACGGTCGGATTGGCTGTTGATGTCGCTGGCCGCCTCGGCTGCGAGGTTGCGCATGCGCTGCAGGATGTCGGTTTCCGTCTGGAGCGCACCTTCGGCGACTTGCGCCGCGTTGTTCGCGTCTTGAACGTTCTGCGATGCCTGCTGGAAGCCGTCGACCTGCGTCTGCAGGTTGGTCGCGATGGCGAGACCGGACGGATCGTCTGCTGCCGAGTTGATGCGAAGACCGCTCGAGAGCTGCTTCACCGTGTTTTGCAGCGTAGACTGGTTCTTGTTCAGGTTGTACTGAACGTTGTTGGCCAACAGATTGTTGGCGATACTCAGACCTTGCATGTTTCCTCCATGATGTACACGCGTGTGCTAATGACTAGTCGGGGGAGACTTCCTGTCCCCTTCCATCTGTATATCGGCAGTGCCGAAAGTCACTTTAGCGGTTTTTCGCCGCTTTCGAAGATTTTTTGCGGGGCGCGAGCGCGGCTCTGGAAACGACGGTGCTTTCCTGCGGTGCGGGCGCGCCGCCGGCGGCCGCAGCGCGGTTGCTGCGCTGAATCTCTTCGTAAATCTCGGAACGGTGCACCGCAATCTCGCGCGGCGCTTCGATACCCAGTTTCACCTGGTCGCGGTCCACGGCGACCACCACTACACGGACGTTGTCCCCCACCATGATGGACTGGTTGACTTTTCTGCTCAGGACCAGCATTTTTTGCCCTCCTTGGCTTTCGTTGCCGGGTGCCTTCTACGCCGGCTGGGCCGTGCCTTGCACCTCGGCGTGCTTACGGGGGATGGGGGTACGCACCGCGTAGGGCGAGTTCTCCAGCATCACTTGGCGCGCGCGCCGGGTCTTGAGATTCACCACGATGGGCGCCATGAGGTTCATGGTCATCTCTTCCGCCTCTTTCGTGACCACGACAACGCAGAGGATCGTGAAGTCCTCGGGGTTCTGCAGGGCGAGCGCCTCGGTCGCGTAGGCCGGAATGCGGGGTTCGTAATCCTGGAAGATCCGCCACGGGTCGGCCGCCGGCAGCGCCAGATTCGGATCGTCGATGGACTGCAGCCAGACGAAGCTCGGCTGCTCGGCAAGCGAGAGGGCCAAGAACCGGCGCTGGTCCGCAAAACCGGGCAGTCCCCACGGAAACTCGAACACGTCGGTTTCCTGGAACGTCACGTCGCCGAAGCGGCTCGTTACGATCGTCATTTCGGCCGGTGACTCCATCGTGGTCTGCATCCTCCTACTCCGGTCCCCTTCTACTGTAGATAGTCGAAGAGCGTCTTGCTCTCCAGACGCGTTGTCGTGCCGTACGCGGCCTGCAGTGCGGTCTGCGTCTGCGAGAACTGCGAGATCACCTTTGCAATATCGGCATCCTCGATGCCGGACTGTACCTTCGTATCGTTAACAACCTGTGAATCAGTCGCGGCCCCGAGCGCGGACAACGTCTGAATGCTGCCGCCGAGCGTCGAACGCGTCGTGAGCAGGCTTTGCATGACCCGATCGACGTCGCCGAGTTGCCGGGAGACGTCGGTGGTGAGATCCGCTTGCGACTGCAGGCCGAACGCCTGGACGAAGTTCCCTTGCGATCCGCCCGGCACCGTGGGCGCGTCGCCGATTTGAAACGGTCCGCTCGCGCAGCTCAGCGCGAGGCGCTGCTGCTTGTAATCGAAGCTCGCCGTAACTCCCGTCGCGCCGCTCGCACCGTTGATCGCCGCGAGCACGGCACCCATCGTCGAACCCGCCGGAATCGTGATCGTCACGCCGGCCGAACCCGTCTGAGCGGAGGTGATGAGAATGTTGGTATTGCCGCTGCCGTCCGGCGCGAGCGGCGTCGCGAGAATGCCCGGAGCGTTTATAGCGGTCGCGGGCGTGAGCGAGGTATTCACGCTGTTTACGCGCGTCGCGCTCTGCGAGGTCACGGTGTTTTTCTCGATGGTGTCGCGCAGCGTAATCAGCGTTTGGAAGACGTCCGGCGATCCGTCGGTAGAATTATAGTTGAAAGCCTGCTGCAGCGTCACGGACGTGTTGACCGTCTCGCCGCCGTACAACTGCTCGGTCTGCCCATTCGAATTGCCGTTGAAGGAGACGCTCGAAACGGGCTGCCCGTTCGCCGTGACCGGCTGCGTGTAGGGACCCGCGGTTCCCGCGAAGACATATTTGCCGGCGTACTTGGTATTCGCGATGCTGATCGCTTCCCCAAGCAGGGTGTCGACCTGCGATCCGAGAGCCTGCCGCTGTGTGTTGTTCGTGAATCCGGCTGCCGCTTCGACGGCGATGCCGCGCGCTTTCTGCATGATGTTGGTCAGGGTCGAGAGCGCGCCGTCGACGGTCGTGAGCTGCGAGGTTGCGCTCGTGATATTCGACGAGGCTTGGTTTTCCGCAGCGATCGAAGAACGCAGCGCGAGATCCTGCGCGATCTGCGTCGGATTGTCCGACGGCGCATTGAGCTGTTTTCCCGAGGAGAGCGACTGCCCGAGTTGCTGCTGCTGCGCGACCAGGTTGTCGATGGAACTGGCTTGCGCGTCGTAGATGGTCGAAGTCGCGATACGCATGTACGTGTAGCCTCCTTGCTAGCCGTTAATGTCCGACGCCCAGGGAATTGATGATCGTGCCGAGCATCGAATCCAGCACGTTAATCGTGCGCGCCGTCGCTTGATACGCGTTCTGAAACTTGATCAGGTTTTGCGTCTCTTCATCGATGTTGATACCGTCGACGCCTTGACGCACCTTGTCGATGTTGCTGCTCAGCGTCGTTTGCGACTGCGCGCCCGTGATGGCCGTCTGGGTGTCGACGCCCATCTGCGAGACGATTTGGCCGTAGAACTGACCGAGCGTTTGCGTCGGCGCCGATGCAATCGACGCACCGGCCGCGTGCGCGCCGGCGAACGCGGCCGTGAACGACTCGATGCCGGTCACGGGATTGTAACTCACGGCGGAGACGACGACGTTTTCCTGCGGAGCTCCGCCGCCGGGCGTCGCGCCGATAGTGATGACATCGCCGACACGAACGCTGGTCACGCCCGCCGGCAGCGTGATGGTTTGCGTTCCCGCCGCGATCGCCGCCGCGCTCGCGGTCTGCAGCGCCGGCACGCCGACGTTGGCGGCAAACATCTTCATCATGGCGTTCGCCGCGCCGTTGTCGTTCGCTCCGAACGCGTTGGTGCCGTTCTGCGTCACGCCTTGAATGCCGGCTGCGCCGAGCGCACCGAGCAGCGACGCGCCGGCCGCCGCGGGATTGTTGCTGTCCGTAATGGTGAACGCCGGGCTCGTCGGCGTCGCACCTTGCGCAGCGCGATGTACGAGATCCGTGTTCATCGGGTCGCGAGCAAACACGATGCGCTGGGCGGAGGCGTCAAACGAGGCCGTTACGCCGTAGTGCAGGCTGTTGAAATGGCTGATGAACGCATCGATCGACGTATCCGTCGTGTTCGTGTTGTACGCGAACGTCTGCGCCACGCCGTCGACGGTCACGGTAAGCGTGCCGGAGATACCGCCGGCATTCGGCGGATTCGCCATCGAACCGTCGCCGTTCATCGCCGACGCCGTGTCGACGGTGTTGTTCGCAGAGTTCAAATTCGTGACAAGGGAGCCCGCCGCCGTCGAAGCGAGCGCCACCGGCAACTGCGAGGGGTTCGTGATGCCGACCCGGATGTTGCCCGCCGAGATCGGCAGGGTTGCGACGATCGGTTGGAAGAGTGCGGTTCCCGCGACGCCGTTTTGATCGTAGCCCGCTTGCGTGATCCGGTTCACTTCGTTTGCCAATCCGGAGGCAAAGTCGTCGAGTTGCCGGCCGTACGCCGTGAGCTTGTTGTTGTACAGGTCTGCGAACGCCGCAAGTTGTCCGCTGCCCAGCGGAATGCCCGGTGCGCCGGGCGCCGCAGGCGGATTGGTCGCGAAGTCGACTTTGAACGCCGGCTCGCCGGTCGGCGCGACGCCGATCGTCGGCTGTGCGAGGTGATACGCAATGGTGTCGTTCACCAGCGCTTGGCCGTTCACGGTGACGAGCGTCGATCCGTCGGGCTGAATCGCCGTTTGCGTCGAAAGGTATTGCGAGAGCTGGTCGATCAGATGGTCGCGTTGATCCTTGTACGTGTTCGGGTTGTCACCGACCGCCGTAGACGCGCGGATCTGTCCGTTGAGCGCCGCAATCTTGTCGAGGATGCCGTTGACCGCGCTGACGGCCGAACCGGCTTGCTGCAGGACTTGTGCCTGCTGCGTCTGCAGCGTGCCGGATGCGGCATTCAGCGCTTGAGCGAGCGCCTGCGCGGAAGAAAGCACGTTCGCACGCGAGCTCGTCGATCCGGTTCCGACTTGATCGACCAGCTGGCTGACGGCGCTCTGAAACGCGGTGAAATACGCGTTGATGCCGTTGCTCGGCTCTCCGAGTGAGGCCTGCAGCGCCTGCAGCTGGTTCTGCTGCACGGTGTAGTAGTTTTGCGACGCGGACGCGCCGCGGAAGAGCGAGTCGTACGAATCCTCGTGGATGCGCTGAATGTTCGCGACGATCGATCCGTTGCCGAACGTACCGCTGAAATGCGTGCTCGCGAACGGCGAACCGGCGATCGGATCCATCTGCTGGATGTTCACCACCTGGCGCGACGCGCCGGGCGTATTGAGGTTCGCGATGTTGTCCGACGTCACGTCGGCCGCCTGCTGAAACGTGGAAAGCGCGTTGCCAAGCACGCCCAGTCCGAAGAAACTTCCTAAACCGCTCATTTTGAACGGCGCTCCGGCCTAGCCTGCGCGCCCCCCATCGGAGATGGGGCCCCCACGATTTCATGGCGCATGCACCGTACTGCCGGCATAGACCCTCCCCGAGGGCGCCGCAAAGATTTGCTCATACTTTACTGCTCACTAGGACGCTGGCGCCGGGCGGTGCGACGTACCCGCGCCGTTTGTAGATGCCGGTGCGTTCCGTCGCGCTCTCCTGCATTTTGTGGGTGACCTCCACCAAACGCTGCAGGCCGGCTACGATGAGGGACTTGTTGTTCGAGATCGTGATGCCGAGTGAAATCGAGCCGTACGTGATCTCCGCGAGCGCTTTGTGCAGATACGGCGCGACGCGAAGCGGCGCATACCGGCACACTTGCTGGAGCGTCATCTCGCCGAAACCGCGCGCCTGCATGCCGCGGCGCTTCGCGGCGGCGGCTTGATGCACGGCGCGAGCCGCGTTGAGGGCGCGATCCGACTCGAGGATCGCTTCAGGCGATCCGTCGACGAGCACGTGCGTGAGATGCACCGCCGCAGCATTGAGCCGCTGCAGTGCCGCGCACTCTTCCTGCAGCGCCATGCCGAACGCTTCCCACGAGTCGGCGGCGGTCGCAATCACGGCTCGAGCTCCCGCGGCACTTCGGATTTGGCTTCCCGGCTCGCGTCGGCCAGCACGCTTTGCTTGAGCTGCTCCTCGAGCACTTTGGCTATGCCCATCGATCCGCTTTGCGCGACTTTCTGCGAACGCTGCTCGTCGAGCATCGATTGGAACGTCTGCTCCGCGTTCGACTGTTTGCCGAAGATCGATTGCTGCGGCACGGTCTGGCGCATCGCGCTGAAGAGCATGTCGAGAAACACGCCTTCGAGCTGCGTCGCCGCCGTGTGCAGACGCTCCAGCGCCTGCTTCTGCTGCGGCGTATACTGCTGCGCGTGCTGCGCGCCGATTTTTTGCGGATCCACTACTGAATCTCCAGGTCGGCTTGCAGCGCGCCCGCTTGACGCAGCGCCTGCACGATGGCGATGAGGTCTCGCGGCGACACGCCCATCGTGTTGAGCGCGCGCACGACCGAGGAGAGCGTTGCGGCTCCCGAGATGAACGTGAGGCGGCGTTTCTCTTCCTGTGCGGTTACACGGGTGTTCGTCTGCGATCCGCCGCCGCTCGTGCTGAAGGGCGAGGGCACGAACTTGTTCTCTTGCGTGATGGTGATCGAGAGGTTGCCGTGCGCGATGGCGCAGGGCGCGAGTTTGATATCGCCGCCGAAGACGATCGTACCGGTGCGCTCGTTCATGACGACCTTCGCGAGTTCGTCCTGCGCGAGCGAAACGTCGCTCGCGTCCGCGAGAAACTGCACCGGATTGTTGTGATACGAGGGCGGCAGCGTCACGTGGACGGTCTCCGCATCGAGCGCGCCGGCCGTGCCGCCGCCGAAACGATGGTTGAGCGCGCTCGCGAGATTTGCCGCGGTTTTGAAGTCGGGCGTCGTGATGACGTAGTTGAAACCGTCGCCGTTCTGAATCGGCGTCACCATGTCGCGCGCGATCACCGCGCCGTTCGGCACCCGTCCGGCCGTCGGATGATTTTTTGTCGTACTGGCCGCGTCGAAGCCCGCGGTAAAGCCGCCGATGGAGACGGCTCCCTGCGCGGTTGCGTAGACTAAATCGTTGGCCGCTTTGAGCTCGGTGAGGATGAGCGTGCCGCCCTGCAAACTGCTGGAGTCGCCCATCGCCGATACGGTGACGTCGACGTTGTCGCCGGAGTGCGCGAACGGCGGCAACGTCGCCGTCACCATGACCGCGGCAACGTCGCGTGTCCGTACTTCGTTGCTCGTGGTCGATAGACCGAACGACTGTAAAACATTTTGAATGGTCTGACTCGTGAAGATGACGGACGTCGAATCGCCCGTGCCGTTCAGACCGGTCACGATGCCGTAGCCGACGAGCTGATTGCCCGTCACGCCCTGCACGTGGGCCACGTCCTTCACCAGAACGCTCGTCGCACTCGCCGGCGCCATCGCAAACAGATTGGCGGACAGCGTACCGGCGAGCGCCAGAATCATGAACTTTCGCACACTCATGTTTTTCATCTCAGAACAGCCAGTTCAGAATCTTGCGGATGATTCCGACCTTCTTCTGCTGGAAGTTGCCGTTGAAGCTGCCCTCGACGTCCGCAACGCGCGAGGAGAGCACGGTATCGGTGGTGTCGATATCCTCGGGCCGGACAAACCCGGTGATGTGCAGCGTTTGGGCTTCGCCGTTGACGATCATGCGCTGGTCGCCGGCGATTTGCAGCACGCCGCTGGGCAGCACGTTCACCACCGTCGCCATCATGTCGCTCACGAACGACGTCGCGCCGTTCTCCGTGCGCGAACTTTGCGATCCGGTGTTGCCGCCGAGCGAGGTCGGCACGTTGATGAGTCCGCCGAGCAGTTTGATGCCGCTCGTACCGGAGCCGCCGGACCCGTTGGACGAACCGACGCTGAAGTTTTTCGCGTTCGTCGACACGTCGCTGCTGTTGCTGCGCACCGCGAAGTTGAACGCAACGTGCAGCAGATCGCCGATCTGCGAGGCGCGATGATCGGGTCCCAGGCGCAGCGGATGTCCGGGGCCTACGGCCGGCGGCGGCGCTACGTAGAGCGTGTCCGCCAGCGCGGGCGCCGGCAAGCAGAGCAGCGCGAGCGCAATCGCAACGCGTTTCACTTATTCATCGCCTCCCGATATGTCGAGTTCAACGGTGCCCGGCGCCGTAACGGTTCCGGAGAGCGCTTTGTTCGTCGACGGATTGAAAACGGAGACTTGATCGCCCAGACCGCCGCCGGTGCGCGCGATGACGTCCGCCGTCACCTGCACGCCCGAGTCGCGAACGATCAGCACGACCGTCGAGCCGGCTTTCACGATTTGATTCACCGACGTCGCTTCGATCGGCACAGGCTGGCCTTTGAGGACGCTGCCGTTCACCTTGCGCCCGACGAGCGCGTCGATGCCGTTGCCGGCGCGTCCCATGTACGGAACGCGGGCTATCGAAAGATCGCCGGCCGAAAGAACGGTACCCGGTACGATGTCGTGCGCGGCGACCGCCGTTTTGACGAACTGCTGCACGCGGTAGCCCACGTACACCGTCCGATTCAGTTTGCCGTCGACGTCGATCGCCACGGGAACGTTGACGAACGCTTGCGTGCCGACCGGTGCTTGCGCGCGCAGCTCGACGCGATCCCCGCTGAGCACCTGATCGGGAATCATCGATACCGCGACGTACTCGTGGTTCGCATCGTGGCCCAGCCCGGCGATCTGCCGCGCCGCGGCCTGCGCGATCTGCTTGCCGCTCACGCGCAGCACGGAGCCTTGAGCGCGCACCGCAACCGGTGCGAGCGTCAGGACCATGGTGACGAGCGCGAGCAGCGTGCGCATCAGCCTACCGCTTCGCCTGTACCGCCGTCTGCAGCATTTCGTCCGCAGCGGTGATGGCTTTGGAGTTGGCTTCGAACGCGCGCTGCGAGACGATCATGTTGACGATCTCTTGCACGACCTGCACGTTGGAGTTCTCGAGGTAGCCGCCTTGCAGCGTTCCCGCGCCGTTCAGACCGGCCTGCGAGACGATCGGCGCACCCGATGCAGCGGTCTGCGTATACAGATTGTGTCCGCCGACCGGCGAGAGCCCCGCGGGATTGATGAAGCGCGCGACTTGAATTTGCCCCAGCTGCTGCGGCAGGTTCGATCCGGGAACCAGGGCGGTCACCGTGCCGTCCTCGCCGATCGAGAGATTCTGCGCATTCTGCGGAACCGTGATCTGCGGCTGCAGAAAGTAGCCGTCGGCCGTGACGAACGCGCCGTTCGCATCGCGCTTGAACGAACCGTCGCGCGTATACGCCGTCGTGCCGTCCGGCATCGTCACTTGGAAGAATCCGTCGCCTTCGATGGCGATGTCGAGCGGATTGCCGGTTTGAATCAGATTGCCTTGCGTGAAGATTTTCTCCGAAGAGCCGACCTTCACGCCCAAACCGACGTCCTGACCGACCGGAACCACGCTGGCGCCGACGGGCGAACCCGGTCCGCGCATCTCCTGGTACACGAGATCCTGAAAGCGCGCTTCGTTGCGCCGGAAGCCCGTGGTGTTGACGTTCGCCAAGTTGTTCGAAATGGTGTCCATCTGGTATTGCTGGGCTTCCATTCCGCTGGCGGCGGTGTAGAGTGCTCGCATCATAACTTCGTACGGGCTCCTTTATCGCTGCGACTTGGCGACGTTTTCGATCGCCCAGCCGTTCGCTTCGTCTTGTGTTTGAATGACTTTTTGATTGGCCTCGAACCAGCGCTGCGCGCTGATGAGATCGACCATCGAGCGCACGACGTTCGCGTTGCTGCGCTCGAGGAAACCTTGATGGATCGTCGATCCGCCGGCAGCGCGCGCGGGCAGCGCGGCGTTGCTCGCGATGAAGCGGTTATCGCCTTCCGGACGCACCTGCGCGGGGTTGCCGAACGTGACGAGCGCAATCGTGTCGATCGCGCGCCCGCCTTGCGTTATCTGGCCGTTCTGATCGATTTGGATCGCGCCGCCTCCGGGCTGCAGTTGTACCGGACCGTTCGTACCGAGCACCAGACTGCCGTCCGGCGTGACGAGCCGGCCCGTGGGATCTTCCGAAAACTGTCCGTCGCGCGTGTAGCGCACGCCCTGCGGCGTTTGAATCGCGAAAAACGCGCTGCCTTGAATTGCGAGATCGAGCGGATTGCCGGTTTGACCGAGCGTGCCTTGTTCGAAGACCGCCGGCGTATCCATGACTTGCGCGCCCATGCCGAGCGCACCGACGAACGCGCTGCTCGACGTGCCGTGCGGATTGCCCGCGTCGATCTGGCGGCGGTATACGCCCATTTCCGGTGCCGATTGCACCTGCAGCAGCGTGCGCTTGAAGCCGCTGGTGTTGACGTTCGCGAGATTGTTCGCGATCGTGTCCGCCTGCGACTGTGCTACCAGCGCTCCCGATGCCGCAGTGTAGAGTCCACGTACCAAAAGCAAAACCTCCGCACGGTCTGGTCGTACTCGGCACATCGGCCTCGTACTGCGGAACCGTCAATCAGTCGGGTTCCGCCGCGGCTCCCACCCCGTGCGAGAGGTAGTCCAGCCGCGTTCACTTCAATCTATCGGCAGTTGGTTGCTTGACTTTAGCGTTTTTGCGCGCGGCGTGGGGTCGCGGCGGCGGTTAGAGGCCGCC
>DATEHZ010000161.1:0-5097 GCA_035279385.1 Vulcanimicrobiaceae bacterium
GGTCTATCACATCGCCTATTCCACCGAGAATCCCTACTGGGTCTGCGGCGGCTGGCAGGACAACAGCGGGTGGTGCGGTCCGACCAATTCCCAAGATCCGTCCGGCATACTCAACAAGCATTGGGTCTCGGCGACCGGCGGCGATGGCGAGTGGGTCGTTCCCGATCCGATCGATCCGAACTGGCTCTGGGCGGACTCCGAGAACGGCTTCGTGAGCGTCTACAACAAGAAGACGCGCGACTTCATTTTCGCGATGCCGTATCTCGAACGGGCGCTCGGCAGTTACAATCTCTCGCTCGCGAAGTATCGTTTTAACTGGGATTCGCCGATCGCGTTTGCGCCGTGGGACGGCCACGTTGCTTGGGTCGGCGGCAACGTCATCTTCCAGTCCACCGATCGCGGTATTCACTGGAAAGGGATCAGTCCGGATCTCACGCTGAACATCAAAGCGCACCAGCAGCCCTCGGGCGGACCGATCGTGCACGACGTTTCCGGCGCGGAGTACTCCGACACGATCCTCTACATCGAAGGCTCGACGCTGCGCAAAGGCGAGATCTGGGTCGGCACGGACGACGGTCTGGTGCAGCTCACGCTCGACGGCGGCAAGCATTGGAAGAACGTCACGCCGCCCGGCGTACCGCCGTACGGGCGCGTCGAAGGCGTCACGCCTTCAACGATTACCGACGGCACGGCATACGCGAACATCGATCGCCATCGTTCGGGCGACTTCAAACCGTATCTGTTCGTGACGCACGACTTCGGCAAACACTGGACGTCGATCGTCAACAACCTGCCGCAGAATCAGTACGTACGTTCCGTGCGCCAAGATCTTCACGATCCGCAGATCGTGTACGCGGGTACGGAAGCGGGTCTGTGGATTTCGTTCAACGGCGGCGGAACGTGGCACGATTTCCGCAACGGCCTGCCGACCGTTTCGGTTCGCGATATTCGCATTCAGCCGAAGTGGGACGACCTGCTCATTGCCACGCACGGGCGTTCGCTCTACGTGATGGACGACATACGCGCGCTGCGCATGCTGCCCGGCGGCGAAGGACGCCCGTTCGTTCTGGCGCCGCGCACCTCGTATCAGTACAACATGCATTCGGATGACGAAGGCACGTACACCGACTACTCGGCGCCGAATCCGCCATACGGTGCAATCGTCACGTACTATCTGCCGCAGGAGATCAAACCGGCGCCCGAGATCGAGATTCTCGACGCGCACAAGCACGCGATCCGTACCGTCAAGGGGACGCACAAAGTTCACGGTAAGGAGATGCCGTACGTGAGCGACAAGGTCGGCATCAACCGCTTCGTGTGGGATTTTCAGATCGACGGACCCGTGAAATGGACCGGCGCCGCTAAGGAAGAGTACCAAGGCCCCGGCGAAGGGCCGGGCGTTCCGCCGGGACGGTACTACGTTCGCATGACGCTCGCCGGCAAGACCTACGTCGAACCGTTTACGGTAAAACCGGATCCCAACACGCACTTCACGCAAGCGCAGTTTGAAGAGTCCTACGCGTTCGCCAAGAAGTTCACGCGTGAATTTTCCAACGTCGACGCGATGCTCAATGCGCTGGATTCGGTGAAGAAAGAACTCAGCGACGCCAAAAACAACGTGAAGACCAAGAGCAACGCCTCGCTGCAGCAGCAGATCGATGCGGCGCTTACCGCCCGCACGGCGCTGTTCGACGAGCTGACTGCGGACTATCACAACGACGAAGACTCGATCCAGCGTCCCGGCGCGCTGCGCGAAGACATGCAGGGTCTGGGCTTCTTCGGTCAAGGCGTCGTGACGCCGGCGGTTCGCGATTACGCGAATCGCGTTGATGCGGCATATCGCGCCGCGGTCCGGCGCTACAACGCGTACATCCGTTCGCTGAACTCAGTGAATGCCTCGCTCAAGAGCGCGGGCCTGAAAACACCGTCAACTCCGGAGGTCACGCCGTAACGACATGCTAGCCGCACTCGCCTTAGCCGCCGCACTGGACGCACCGTACGCACATCTCAAATGGCGTTCGGTGGGTCCGGCGGTTGCGGGCGGCCGCGTTCCCGCGGTCGCCGGCATCGATAGCGATCCCAAACTCTACTACATCGGCGCCGCCGGAGGCGGCGTGTGGAAGACCGATAACGGCGGCGCGAGTTGGACGCCGGTCTTCGAAAAACAGGACGTCTCCGCAATCGGCGCCGTCGCCATCGACCCCACCAACGAAAACGTCGTGTGGGCCGGCACCGGCGAAGCGAATCCGCGCAACGACGTCAGTTACGGCGACGGCGTATACAAGACGACCGACGGCGGCAAAACCTGGACGAACGTCGGCCTGCGCGATGTGTGGAGCATCTCGCGCATCCTCGTCGATCCGAAGAACCCGAATCACGTCGTCGTCGGCGCGTTCGGCGATCCGTTCAAAGACAGCACCGCGCGCGGCGTGTACGCGACCGACGACGGCGGCAAGACCTGGACCAAAACGCTTTATGTCGGTCCGCAGACCGGTGCGGCGGAGCTCGCGATGGACCCGAACGATCCGAACGTCATCTACGCGAGCATGTGGCAATTCCGCCGCATGCCGTGGACGTTCCATTCGGGCGGAGCGGACGACGGCATCTGGCGTTCCGCCGACGGCGGGAAGACGTGGACGCGTTTGAGCGGGCACGGTTTGCCGGCGGGGATCATGGGGCGCAGCGCCGTCGCCATCGCGCCGAGCGACTCGAAGCGCATCTACGCGCTGATCGAAGCCAAAGGCGGCATCGTGTGGCGCAGCGACGACGGCGGGGCGAACTGGAAGGTGGTCTCGAGCGATACCATCGCCGACCAGCGTCCGTTCTACTTCACGCACATCACGGTGGATCCGAAAGACGAAAACAAAGTCTACGGCATCTCCAACGAACTGGCACTGAGCACGGACGGCGGCTACAAGTGGAAAGCCATCGCCGATCAGGTGCACGTCGACTATCACGCAATGTGGATCGCGCGCGACGATCCGAATCGCATTATCGTCGGTGAGGACGGCGGCTACGCGCTCACCCTCGACGGCGGCAAGAACTGGTCGTTCTCGCGTAATATTCCGATCGGCGAAGTCTACCACGTCGGCGTCTCCAACGAAAATCCGTACTGGGTCTGCGCGCCGCTCCAGGACAACAACGGCTTCTGCGGTCCCGAAAACTCGAAGAATCCGGAAGGCATTCTGGACGAGTACTGGCACAACGTCATCGGCGGCGACGGCATGTGGGCGGTTCCGGATCCCAGCGATCCGGCGCATATCCTGGCGGACCTGCAGCCGGGCCGCATCGCGGACTACGACAAGACGACGCAAACCTCACGTTTCGTCATGCCGTACTTCGACTTCACGCGCAACGATTTCGATCTCTACGCGCGCAAGTATCGCTTCAATTGGGATTCGCCCATTGCGTTCGCGCCGTGGAACGGGCACGTGCTGTGGATGGGCGGCAACGTCGTGTTCCAATCGACGGATCGCGGCGTGCACTGGAAGGTCATCAGTCCGGATCTCACGCTGCATCTCAAAGCACACGAACAGCCGTCGGGCGGGCCGATCGCGCTCGACGTTTCGAGTGCGGAAAACTCCGATACGCTGCTGTACATCGAAGGTTCGCCGATTCGCAAGGGCGAGATTTGGGCCGGCGCAGACGACGGCGTCATTTCCGTGACGACGGACGGTGGCAAGCATTGGAACACGTACACGCCGGCCGGCGTTCCGCCGTACGGACGCGTGGAAACCGTTGCGCCTTCACCGTTCGATCCCGCGACGGCATACGCAGCCGTCGATCGGCATCGCAGCGGAGACTACTCGCCGTATCTGCTCGTGACGCACGACTACGGCAAGACCTGGACGAAACTCGTCGACGGTTTGCCTGCGGATCAATACGTGCGCACGGTGCGCCAAGACGACAAGAACCGCAACCTGCTCTTCGCCGGCACCGAGAACGGCATGTGGATCTCCTACGACGGCGGCAAGCAGTGGTCGAACTTCAAACTGAATCTGCCGAGCGTATCCGTGCGCGATATTCGCGAGCAGCCGCAGTTCAACGATCTGGTGATCGCGACGCACGGCCGCGATCTGTGGATTCTCGACGACCTCGCCTCGCTGCAGCAAATGCCGCGGGCACAGGCGCAAGGCGCGATGCTCTTCGCCCCGCGCACGGCGTACGAATACACGTATCATGCAAATGACGAAGGCAACTACACGCGCTTCGCGGGGCAGAATCCGCCGAACGGCGCCGTCATCGACTTCTACCAGAAGACGGCGCAGGCGTTCGCACCGGAGATGGAGATTCTCGATGCCAAGGGCAGCGTGATTCGCCATCTCAAGGCGCAAAAGAAACCGGCGAAGGAAGAGCCGTACAACGAGTATCGCGGTCCCGGTGCCGGCCCCGGCGTTACCAACGAAGACGGTATCAACCGCGTGGTTTGGAACTTCCGGGAAGACGGACCACCGCTCTGCACCTCGTGCGCGAAAGAATTCCAAGGCTCGAAGGTCGGTCCGCAGGTCGTTCCGGGCCGTTACGGCGCTCGTATCAAACTGAACGGACACACGTTCACGCAATGGTTCGAGGTCAAAGCGGATCCGCAGAACACGTACACGCAGGCGCAACTGCAAGCCGCGTACGACTTCGAGAAGAAGTACGATGTCATCGGCGGCAAAATCAACGCGGTTCTGAACAACTTGGACGAGCAGCGCAAGTCGCTGGAAGCCGCGCAGAAGAAACTGAGCGGCAACGCGGCGTTACTTGCCCGCGTGAATCAAGCGCTCAAGGATCGTGACGCGCTCTTCCATTCGTTCACGGCCAACTACCAGAACGGCGAAGACTCGATCCAGTTCCCCGGACAACTGCGCGAGGATATCCCGCGCGGCGGTTTCGGCGCCGCTTCACCGCCGACGCCCGCATTGCTCGAGTATGCAAAACGCTACGATGCCGCCTACGCGGCTGCGATGGCGAAATATAATGCGTACGTCAGCAGCACGCTGCAGCCGCTTTCCACAGCGCTCGGCAGCGCCGGGGCGGGGAGCATCAAAGGCGATAGCCAAGTGCGCTAGGCATGTGCATCGAGGCTAAACGGGGCGCGCTCTTTTCGCGAGC
>DATEHZ010000162.1:0-5247 GCA_035279385.1 Vulcanimicrobiaceae bacterium
ATGACGCGGCGCCCCTCGCTGCGCGCGCGGTTCAGGGCGTTCGCCGTTTTCGGCAAAACCGTGTAACGCTCGGCGCCCGGACGTTCTGGCGCCTCGAAACTGGCGACGCCGCAGTGCAGCGTGACGTTCGCAATCTCGACACCGAGTTCGTGGAGTGCGTTCACCACTCTGCTCGTGAACGGGCGCGCCGCCGAGGGCATTTCCGCCGAGCCCGGCTCTTTCGCGAAGATCGTCTGGTAATCGCCCAGCGGGAACCGCTGCGTTACGTACGCGTAGCGAATCGGCTGCCCATGCCGCGCAAGAAACTCGTTCATCGGCAGCGGCAGCGCAAACCACGCATACCAGAGGCGCGGGCGTTCGGGCTCGACCGGAGCGACGAGCACGACGGAGCCGCCGTCCGGCAAACGCAATTCTTCGCCGCTGCGCACGGCGCCGCGCGGTTCGGCCGTCCACAAACGACGGTCGATCATCGTAGCCACGTGCAGCATGAGCGGTGTTCCGTTCTCGCGCGTTGCCGAAACGGCGGCAGGCACCGTGGCGGAATCGTTGACGACGAGCAGGTCGCCCGCGCGCAGAAACGACGGCAAATCGCAGAACCGGGCGTGTGAATGCAAACGGCGCGCACGATCGGTGATTAACATACGCACTTCGTCGCGCGCAACGCCCCGGTGCTCCGGAGGCGTGGCCGCTTCGAGCAATCGGGGCACGCCGCTCTCCAGCGCGGCGATCATGCAAGCACCAATTCGGCCAAGCGCACCCGTTCGAACGGCGCTTTCATCTCCGCAATTGCCTGCAGCAGCGCGCGCGCCGAATCCGCCGGACCGCGTAGTTCGCCCGGGTCAGCATCCGGGACAGCATCGCGATGCATCTGCGTATTCATGTCGCCCGGATCGGCAACCAGGATGCGAACGTTCGTCCCTTCGAGTTCCACAGCGGCAATACGCGAGACGTGTTCGAGCGCGGCTTTGCTCGCGCCGTAACCGCCCCATCCCGCGTAAGCTTCAACTGCGGCGTCGGAGGTGACGTTGACGATCGTCGCCGGTCCGCCGCCGCGCCGCATGAGCGGCATCGCATGCTGCATGAGGTGGATCGGCGCGAAGACGTTCGTGTCGTACAGATCGCGCAGCGCCTGCTGCGTGATTTCGTCGACGCGCGGCAGCGGCACCGCACCCAGCGTCGAGGCGTTGTTGACCAGCAAATCCAGGCGGCCGCGTTCGCGCGCCGCCGCGACGAGCGCGTGCGCGTGGTTTTTGTCCGTGACGTCGCCGGGAACCGCAACGACGTTGCCGTACGCACGCAGTTCTTCTTCCGCGGCCTGTAGGGCGGCGGCATCCCGGGCATCGATAATGGTGACGACTCCGCGCGTCAGCAGTTCGCGTGCGAGCGCCTTGCCCAGACCCCGCGAGCCGCCGGTCACGATCGCCAGGTGCCCGGCTTCAAACCATGTCTTCATGGATGCAACCCTACAACCTCAAGTATAGTTAAGGTCAATACCATGGAAGAATCTCTGACGGTGGGAGAACTCGCGGCGCGCAGCGGAGTCGCCGTTTCGACGATCCACTTCTACGAGGCCAAAGGCCTGATCCACAGCGTGCGCAACGCGGGTAACCAGCGCCGGTTCGCGCGCGCGGAGTTGCGGCGCGTCGCCGTTATTCGCGTCGCGCAGCGCGCCGGGATCTCGCTTGCGGAGATTCGCGATGCGCTCGCTACGCTGCCGACGGCGCGAACCGTCTCCGCGAAAGACTGGGCGCGTCTCTCAAAACGCTGGAAGAGCGCACTCGACACGCGCATTCACCGCTTGACGGCCCTGCGCGATCAGCTCGGCGGTTGCATCGGTTGCGGGTGCTTGTCGCTCGACACCTGTCCCCTACGCAATCCGATGGACGTCGCGGCCGAAGACGGTCCGGGCCCGCGCTACATCGAGGATGACTAGGCCGTGCGCATACCGGTTTTGCAGCGGACCGGAAGCGTTACGGCGACGTGACTGCCCGGACCGGGAAGGCGATCCACGCGCACCTCGCGCGCCAAGCGCGACACAAGAAATAAGCCGCGCCCGCTTTCCGCCCAGAGCGTCTGCGGCAGGGCCGGGTCGTAGTGGAAGCCCGGGCCTTTATCGATCACGTGCAGCACGGCCTCTTCGCCGCGAAACTCGAGCGAGACGCTGAGCGCGCCTGGTGCGTGACGCACGGCATTGCCTACGAGTTCCGCGAAAATCACCCCACAGATCCCTAAATCTTTCTCGTCCATCCTGCAAACCTCGCGAAGATGACGAAAGAAATCGTCGCGCATCGTGCCCGCCGAGCGCGCATCCGCCGCTTCGAATTGCCAGCGCTTCTCAGGCTTACCGAAATTGACGACGAGGATCGCGATGTCGTCGCGCGGCGCCTCGTGCGCGATTGCGCGTTCGATGAACTCCGCGGGATTGGCTGCGTGGACGACGGCTTCGGATCGAATCACTTCGTCGAGCGTCCGCTCCCCGGCAATGACGTCGCGCCCAATCTCGATCAGGCCGTCAGTGTACAGTACGAGGACACTCTCCTCGGGGCAGTGAGCCGTGTGCGTCTCAAAATATGCGTCGTGGAACGCACCAAGCGGAGGCGACGGAGCCTCGAGTCTGCGTACCTCTCCCGTACGCAGGCGCAGCACCGGCGGGGCATGCCCAGCCGAAACGTAACGAAGGTCGCGCGTTCGCGGATCGAGCACGCCGACGAATGTGCTCGCAAGGCGATCGTCCGCTTCGAGAAGCAGCAGCCTGTTGCACGTCTGCGCGATCGCCCTGGGATCTGCCGAGATGAGCGCGGCGACGCGTATCGCTTGCCGCATCAGCACCATCAACTGAGCGGCTTCGATGCCTTTGCCGGTGACGTCGCCGATGGTGAGAACGATCTCCCCGCTTTCGGTTTCGAAGGCGTCGTACCAATCGCCGCCGATGTCGGCTTCGGTGGAACCCGGACGATAATGCCCGCTCACTTCAATTCCGCGCTTCGCCGGAAAGCAGGTGGACAAAAAGGAGCGCTGCAACGTCTCCGCCACATACTGCTCGCGATGAAATTGTTTGGCGTTTGCAACTGCGAGACCCGCGCGCCGGCCGAGCTCGAGCGCGAACTGCAAATCACCTGGCTCGAACTCTTCATTGCGCGTTCGTACGAAGGTTAATGCGCCGAAGAGCCGGTCTTGCGCGATAACGGGAACGACAATCTTCGATCGGTAGCCGAAGCGCCGCATATACTGCTCGTGCTGGCGCGAAGCGGCATGCTCCGCGATGACCGCATCGTCGATGTGCGGCAGAAAGAACGGCTGACCGGTTCGCGTGACTTGCACGACGGGGTGAACGCCGAACTCTTCAACATACAGGATAGCCGAAACGGCGGAAAGCGCTTCTTCCAGCGTACGGTCCCGGTGCGCGGACGCGGTAACGAACAACCGATCCGAACGTTCGTCTATGAGATCGAACAGGCAGATGTCGGCAAACGCCTCGACAGCCAAACGCGCCACGTTGTTGAGCGTAGCGGTCACGTCGAGCGATTGATGAAACATTTCACCCGCGCGCACAAGCAGCGTAAGCCGCTCTTGATCGCGGTTACCGACGGCTGCGGCCAACCAGGTCCCTCCCGGGCCCTCGTACCCACAATCGGCGTGGGCTACACTGCAGCAGGCTTACAGAGAGATTACTCCGCCAGGCTTGGCAGAACGACCTCGCGTCCGTTCTCGTCGCCTTCGCAAAGCGCCAGCACGGCATTCGCAATTTCGTCGAGCGTGACGAAACGGCCGCCGGGATTGGTGTGGGCAAGTTGCATGCGTGCGTCATGCTCGTCCATGCCCGTGCGCCGAACGATGTTTTTGACGGCGTGCTCGACCATCTCCGTTTCCGTATAGCCGGGCAAGATCGCGTTCACGGTTACGCCCGTGCCGTTCAACTCAGCCGCCAGAGCTCGAGTAAGTCCCATCACGCCGTGTTTGCTGGCGGTATAAGCGGTGATGTAGGGCGCCCCATACAGGCCCGCGATGCTGGCGATATTGACGATGCGCCCCCACTTCGCCTCGAGCATCTCGTCGATGACCTGCCGCGTGCAGAGATACGTTCCGGTGAGGTTCGTGCCGACGATGCGCTCCCACATCGTTTTGTCTGTCCGCCTGAATGGAGCGCTCTCCGCGATTCCGGAGTTGTTCACGAGCATGGCAATCGGGCCGTTGGCCGCGCGGCATTGCGCAAACGCTTGCACGACCGAAGCTTCGTCGGAGACGTCGGCGCAAACGCGCACAAAATCATCGCCGGTATCGGGAGCGGAACGGCTGACGATGCTGACCTTCGCGCCGTTTGCATGCAGCGCGCGCGCGACGGCGAGGCCGATGCCTTTGCCTCCGCCCGTGACGACGGCGTGTTTGCCCGTTATCACCTGTGAACCAACGTCGCCATCGGATAGACTTCGATGTGCATGCCGGCTTTTGCCGCGGGGTCTTCCGCTGCAATAACGTCGGCTGCGGCTTGATCTTCCGCATACAACAGCGCGACGCCCCAGGACTCTTTCGGCTCGAGAACCGGTCCGAACGCGACGGCGACGCCGCGCTCCAAGAGGCCGCGCCAGTATTGCGCGTGGACTTGCATGACCGCCATCTCTTCCGGGGTGATGTCGAGATGAAAGGCCGGGCGCGGCGCAAAGAGTTTGAGCAGAAAAGGTTTCATATGTGCGAGCTCACTTCTGCTGCGCGGGCGAGGTTTCGTTCGAGTTGTGATTTGCCGGGGAGGTATTGGACGGGCCACTCCATGCCGGTGTAGCCGAGTTGCGCGGCTGCGTGCAGCGTCCAATACGCGTCGGCCAAGTGCGGACGGCCGAGCGCGCAGAGATCGGCGCGGCCCGCGGCGATGATGCTGTTCACGTGATCCGGTTCGAAGATGTTGCCGACTGCCATCGTCGCGATGCCGATTTCGTTGCGAATGCGATCGGCGTACGGCGTTTGATACATGCGGCCGTACACCGGTTTTGCTTCGCGTGAGGTTTGTCCGGTCGACACGTCGATGAGATCGGCGCCGGCCGCTTTGAATGCGCGCGCGATTTCAACGGCGTCTTCCGCAGTGATGCCGCCTTCGACCCAATCCGTTGCGGAGATGCGCACGGACATCGGGCGCTCTTGCGGCCACACTTCCCGCATTGCGCGAAAAATCTCGACCGGATAGCGCACCCGGTTCTCGAGCGGTCCGCCGTACTCGTCCGTGCGTCTATTTTGAAGCGGCGTGATAAAGCTCGA
>DATEHZ010000163.1:0-4526 GCA_035279385.1 Vulcanimicrobiaceae bacterium
GGGAGAGTACATGCCGGTACAATGTGTATGCGCGCCATGACCTGGGGGGCCCCGCGCTCGGCGCGGGGGGCGCGGAGCTTAGAGCGGAGCGCCTGTTAAAAATGAATATTTACATTTCCTGCGACATGGAAGGCACCGCGGGGGTCTGCAGCTGGGAACAGGTCGACGCGCGCAAATATACGCCCGATTACTTTATCTACCGCAAGTACATGACGGCCGAGGTTCGCGCGGCGATAGACGGCGCGCGCGCCGGCGGCGCGAACGGCATTACGGTCAACGACTCGCACGGTCCGATGCGCAACCTCATCCTGGACGAGATGCCGGACGACGTGCGCATCGTCTTTGGAAACCGCAAGCCGTTTTCGATGGTGCAGCAGGTCGACGGCGCGTTCGGCGGCGTCTTCTTCACCGGTTACCACGGAGGGATCGGCGAGGCAAACGCGACGCTTTGCCATACGTACACGCCCTCGGTCATCTACGACGTGCGCATCAACGGCGTGCGCTGCAGCGAGGCGACGCTCAACGCCGCGCTCGCCGGACACTTCGGCGTGCCGCTGCTGCTCGTCACCGGCGACCGCGTGACCGTTGAAGGCGCCAAAGCGCAGATGCCGTGGGTCACCGGCGTCGTCGTGAAGGAAAGCATCGGCAATTACGCCGTCGATTCGATCTCGCCGCAGGCGGCGCAGGAAGCGATTCGCGCGGGCGCGGCGCAAGCCGTAAAGAACGCGGCGAGCGCGAAACCATTCGTCTTCGAGGCGCCGATCGCAATGGAGATCGATTTCACGCGCGTGGAGCAAGCCGACCACGTCGGGTTGATTCCCGGATTCCAGCGCAGCGGCCCGCGTCAAGTGCGCTTCACGCACGACGATTATCCGACGATCTTCCGCGCGTTCGTGGCGGCGTTCCGTTTGGGTGCGGTCGCCGATCAGCCCGCGTAGCGTGCTGCTGCGCGTTTTATAGCGCCCCTCAGTCAACAATGCCGAACGCGTCGGGATAGATCGCCTTCAGCTGCCTTCCGGAAAGCGTTGCGGGACGGAATTCCAAAGCCATCCATGCGTCGCCCGCACCCGCGTATTTGCTGCGAACGTTTTTTGCTGCAGTAGCTGAAAAACCGAATCGGCTGTAGTACGCCGGATCGCCCAGTACAAAGGCCGCCACATATCTTTGCGCCGCACAAAGATCCAGGCCGGCGCGAACAAGTCTCGATCCGATTCCCCGGCGTTGCGATGCCGGCAAAACTGCGAGCGGAGCGAGAGCTACTGCGTTGAGCGATCCGCCGTTTGAGCGAAGCAGTAAGCCGCTGAAAACAGCGTTGCCTACGACGCAGCCGTCGACCAACCCGACCACGGACGCCGCGAGAAGGCCATCACTGCGCAGGCGATCGACGAGCCGTCCTTCGTGTTCGCGTCCGAACGCGGCATCGTGCACTGCTCGAATGGCATCAACGTCTGAGTCGCGCTCTTCGCGGATCTCGATCGTATCGTTCATTTTCCGCCCAGCGCGACTACCAACCGGTATGCAGCAAAGCATAACGCGAAGCCGGAGACTGGGCTGATGAGCCAGCCTTTCAGAATTCCGAAGAGGTTGCGCGTGTTGACTTCGCGGCGGTTCGCGGCTGCGGCGCCGGACATCGCGCCGACCAGCGCCTGATTTATCGACGTGAAATACCCTTGCGTGACAGCCGCGATCACGATCAACGCTTGAACGCCTTGCGCGGCCGTGGCGGTGGGGCGATCGAGGTCGACGATTTCAAACGCAACCCGTCGCAATAGTCTTTTTCCCCACGTAAGCGCGCCAATCGCCATCGCCGTTCCGCCGGCGAAGCCCGCGAGCACGAGATTGCCCACGTGCACCATGTTCCATACTCCGACCGCGTTTGCGACGTCGTTCGCGCCGAGCACGAACGATGCCGCGATGCCCACCGCGATCAGCGCCCACGGCGGGCTCGAGTACTGGTGCAGCACGCGCGTTCCCGCATAGCCCAGCAGCATTGCAGCGAGCGGCGCAAGGACCCACGTGATGGCGAGTGCGCCGATGGTGGCCCACGTGACCGGCGTGCCGGCGGCAATCGCCGTTCCCACGACGCAGAACACGAGAATTTGAATCGTCGACGTCGGAATCTTGTAGTACGTGTAGATTGTCGTCAGAACGAACGCGCCGATCACCATGACGAGCGCCATGAGCGGCGTCACGCGCGATGCGGTGACGATGTGCAGACCCACCGTGCGCTGCACCGGCTCGCTCGCAAACGTCGCGCCGATAACGCAGAATACCGCGATGAGCGCGAGCGCCCAGCGCTCCGATAGGGCGCGTATCGCGACGGGCATGCCCATGACCGCCCCGGTATAATGCGCGCCCATGCTCCACGCGAACGCGAGGCTTACAGCGACGAGCGCAACGATCAATTGGGCCGCTTGGGCCGGTTTGAGAGCGCACCGCCGACGAACGTGCCCGCGCCGCTGAGCAGCGCTGCCGCATAGGGATACCATGACGGCACGCCGACGAGCGGCCTATGCGCCGAAGCTGCGGCAAAAAACAGCACGCTGATCATCACAATGCCCAGCACGCCCGCGTGCAAAAGCGGACGTTCCGTCGCAATGGCCGCTGCCGCGACGCCCGCGGCAACGCCTGCAACGAAACTCACGATCTCGCCGGTGAGCATGAGCTGCGAACTGCCGGCGTGCGCGGCGGCGGATGCAAAGAACAGGCCGCCGACGATAATGACGGCAAGCCATACCAAGAAGCCCAGCAGCACGGCCAGGATCGTGCGCGCGGGTCTCAAACGCCGGTTAACCCGCTACCGCAGCCGGACGCCCGAGCGCAACGGCGATATCCGTCAGTTCGTCCTCGCCGATGGAGAGACCGCGCATCGCGCGTTCGTATGCCTCGATCGCCTCCTCGCTCTTGCTGCTCGCCGCGCGCTCCTCGCGTATGCGCTTGACTTCTTCGGTCACGCGATGCGCGAGTTCCGGCGTGAGTTCGACGCCCTGCGCCGCAAGCACACCCGCATGTTTGCGCAGGGTATCCTCGACCAAAGCGACGCCGGAGTGTTTGCCGAACACCCATGAGGTTTCGGCGCCGACGAGCTGCGCGGGAACCGCTTCGTACATGCGGTGATCGATCAGCATTGCGTGCGTGTGAATGCCGGATTCGTGCGCGAAAACTTTCGTTCCGATAATCGGCTCGTGCTGCTGCATCGGTACGCCGCTCACGCGTTCCATGAAGCGCGCCAAATCGCGCAGTTTGTCATACTTGAAACCGGGAATCTCGACGCCGTAGAGTACGTTCAGCGCCGTAACGAACTCGTGCAGCTTGACGTTACCCGCGCGCTCGCCATAGCCGTTCGCGGTGACCGAGACCACCTTGAACCCGCACGAAACGGCGGTAATGGCGTTGATCGTTCCCAGGCCGTAGTCGTTGTGCAGATGGCAAACCATCGGCAGGCCTTTGGGCATCGCGTTCACAATGCGCGTGCAGTACCACCGCGCCGCCTCCGGCGTCATCGTCCCGACGGTGTCGGGCCACGCCGGGCGCGTACCGCCCGCGGCAAGCGCGGCTTTGAAATACTCGATGAAGTAGTCGACGTCGCCGCGGCTGCCGTCTTCGGCGCCGAACTCGATACGCGTGACGCCTTTGCCGCGTGCGTACTTGATGGCGTCGACTTGCATCTTGATATTCGCGCTGCGGTAGAACTCCAGCGGCAGATCGAGCCACTCGCTCTCGTCGCGCCCTTCGAGTTTGAGCAGCGTCTTGCCGATCTTGTACTTTAAATGCAGATCGCTGCCGCTCGTGAAGATGAAGAACGTCACCTCGGAAGGATCGACGTCGATCTCTTGCAGCGTGCGCACCGTAACGTCGATGTCCTTCGGATTGCAGCGGCACATGACGACGATCTCGACTTCGCCGATCTCGCCGCGGCGCTTGCCGTCCATGACGAGTTGCAGCGTCTTGCAATCGCCGGGACTGGCCGCCGGAAAGCCGACGCTCATGATGTGCACGCCGATATCGGCCAGACGTTTGGCGATCTCGTACTTCTGCTCGGGCGTGAAACAGATGCCCGGCATCTGTTCGCCGTCGCGAAGCGTTTCGTCGTAGATCCGGATCTGCGCGGGATCCGGAAAACTTAAATGTTTGGTGAATTCGCGCGGATCGCGAATGAGGCGTTCGATAGGCTCGCGGAATTCCATAGGCACCTTCACTTTAACACGACTTCATCGCGCGGGACCAGGCCTGCGTCGATGGCCGCACTCGATTGTGCGCGACGCGTGTACACGCGCAGTTCGGAGATGTCACGCGGAAAGAGCAGTTCGAGCGTCCAGTCGAACGCGACCCGCAGTTTGCGGTCCAGACCCGGCAGCCGCGAGAGGTAGTACGAACGCCAGAGAAACCATGCGGAGAATCCGGTGAGCACGCGATCGCCGGGAAGTTGCGCAACGGCTTTATGCGCGCCCAGTGAAGCCATCATGCCGAGCGCGCTGTAACGGAACGGTTTTGTCGGCTTTCCGCGGAGCACCGCGACGATGTTG
>DATEHZ010000164.1:0-6638 GCA_035279385.1 Vulcanimicrobiaceae bacterium
CGTGGACGGCAGCCGCCACGACTTCGAAGCGGACGCGCTCTTCATCGCCATCGGGCACGATCCGAATACCGCGATCTTCAGGGGCCACCTGGATTTGGACAGGGCCGGTTACATCGTCTCGCCGGACGGAACTTCCACCAACGTTGAAGGCGTTTTCGTCGCAGGAGATGTGTACGATATCCGCTACAAGCAGGCGATCACCGCGGCAGGCTCCGGATGCAAAGCCGCCATGGACGCCGAGAAGTATCTCGAAGCGCTGGACTTCCCCGTGGAAGAAGTCATAGCATAGGAGCTCAAACGGCAATAATGAGCGTCTTTCGTTCGGCTATCCTCGCCCTGTGCGCGATCGCGATCGCGCCTTCCATCGCGTTTGCCGACGGCAACACGGGCATGCTGTTCGTGCGCGTGATGGACGCAAAAACCGGGAAGCCCGCATCCGGGTGGACCGTGCAGGTGACGGCACGCGACGGCGATTCGCAGGCGCTCACGGGGACGAGCGGCGAGGCGACGTTTCTTTCCGTGACGCCCGGGCTCACGCGCGTCGACGTTCTGCAGCATGGGGCGCTCGGTGCGTGCCCTGCGGTGATCATGGTCTCCGCGAACGAAGAGACGGTCGTCAACGTGCACGTGAAGAAAACCAACGCGCACGAGATCGGCTGCTCGCCGCGCCACGCGCAAACGATGGTCAAGCCGGGCGTGATGTCCGACGTGTACGATATCTACTAAACGCCGAGTTCGTAGACGTATTCGCGCTCGCGTACTTCCACGCGGGTAAATCCGAGCGATTCAGCCAGCCGGTACGACGGCTCGTTGCGCACGTCCATCTCGGCTCGGAACCTGCTCACGCCGAACGTTTCGCGCACCCGCTGCATGAACGCGAGCACCGCTTCCCGCGCGTAGCCTTTGCGCTGACGTTCGGGATAAATCGCGTAGGCGACGTAGGCGAGATCCTCGCCCGGAAACACCGTCGCCTGCATAGAGCCTGCGAGCGCGCCCGACGCGCGTTCGCGGCAGAGCCAGTTCCACCAGACTTGATCCGCGCTGGGCGAACCGCGCTCCCATTTTGCGTATTGCCGGCGAAGATCCGCGATGCCGGCCGGCCGCAGATGCGGAAAATACGCCCACATGCGATCGTCGTCGACGTGCGGCCAGGCCTGCTCCGCGTGCGAAGGGCGGATCGGCTCGAGGATCAGGCGCTCCGTGAGCAGTTGCGGCGCGGGAATCACGACAACAGGTTTTGGAGCGCGCCTTCCAGCTCAGGAAACGCGAATATGAATCCCTCGGCCTGCGCGCGCGCCGGCAACACACGCTGTCCGTCGAGGATGAGCGTCGCACCCTCGGCCAGCGCCAGCTTCACCGCGAACGCTGGCACGGCGACGGACGCGGGACGATGCAGAACGCGGCCCAGCGTCCGGGCGACCTCTGCGTTGCGTGCGGGATTGGGCGCGACCGCATTAACGGCTCCGGAAATCCGATCCAACGCGAGCAGATAGAGTGCGATTGCGTCGTCGATGTGGATCCACGACGACCACTGCTTACCCGAGCCCGCGCGCCCGCCCATTCCCGTTGTAAAGACCGGGAGCAGTTTGGCAAGTACGCCGCCGTCACGTGAGAGTACGAGGCCGGAGCGCACGCATGCAACGCGCATGCCGAGATCCTCGCCGCGGTGAGCTACACGCTCCCATTCGCTGCAGACCCGCGCGAGAAAATCATTGCCGGGCGGATCGCTCTCGGTGAACGTTGCGGTTTCGCTCGTTCCGTAATACCCGACGGCGGATGCGCCGACGTAAATCTTGGGTCGCGTTTGCGCGCCGGAAAGCGCATCGAAAAACTGCGCGGGCAATTCCGTACGGCTGCGCAATATCTCGCGCTTGACCCTCTGGTTCCAGCGCTGTCCCAGATTCTCTCCGGCGAGATTGACGAAGGCATCGCACCGCGAGGCCTGCTCCGCGGCCCGGCGCGGATCGCGCAGCGAGGTTACGAGCACCTCGTCGCCGCGCGCGCGCAACGCCGCACACAGGTGCCTGCCGATGAATCCGCTTGCGCCCGCGACGCCGACAATCACGCAGACCTATTGCTGGTTAAAGTCGCGTTCCGCCTTCTTGCCGAGCGCGGTGATCGGGGATTCCGTTACGGCGGAGGCGCTCTCGTGTCCGCGCGCCATCTGCGTTTCGATTCCGCCGGGGCGCGGCAGCAGCGCGTCCGCGATCTCGAGCGCGCGCAGCGTCAGCCCGGGTGCCACGCCTTCCAGCATGACGGCGGCCTTCGCTTGCAGCGAGACCACGACTTCCGGATCGCCGCGAAGCGAGCCGTCGACGATCGTCCTTGCCGCGGAGCGCGCCGCAACGGAGAACATGGGAAGCGTGTCCGAAAGCGTAAACCACGCGTATTCCTGGCGATGCCGGCCTTTGAACCACGCGTTGCGCGGGCTGCCGGTGCGCATGAGTCCTGGAACGACGGTCGTCACGGCGATGTTCTTGCGCCGCAGTGCCGAGCGCAAGCCCTCCGAATAGCCGACCGCGGCGAATTTCCCGACGCAATACGGAAGCAGGTGCGGGACGCTGACCTTACCGCCGATCGACGTGATGTTGACGATGCGGCCGCCGCCGCGCCGCTCGAAGAGCGCGATGGCGCTTTCGACGGCATGATACATCGCCCAGAAATGCGTGCGCAGCGAATCTTCGTAATCCTCGCGCGTCATCGATTCGAACGGACCGACGCGGATGGTGCCGGCGTTGTTGACCAGGATATCCAGGCGTCCGAATTCTTCGTAGGCGCTCAGCAGCGCGCGTTCGACGTCGGCCGGATCGCGAACGTCGCACGCCACGGGCAGCACCCGTACCCCGCATTCGCGTATGCGCGCGGCCGCTCTCTCGAGCGCTTGCGCGCTGCGCGCGCAAACGGCAACGTTCGCCCCGCGCCGCGCGTACTCCAAAGCGAGCGCCAACCCGAGCCCGCGCGACCCGCCCGTGATGAAAACCGAGTGTCCGTCTATCCGCCGCTGCGGCAGAAAGCGAGAGGCTGCAAGAATGGCCACCCCTCCGGCAAGCATCGCGGCGAGTGCGCGAGCGTTTCTGGAAAACCGCATGCGATTCGCTTACCCAACGTCCGGGAAAACTTGCCGCATGAATCAGCGAAATACTGCATACTCGCTGTTTGCCGCTGGTGCGGCAGCGGGCCTCGCGCTCACCTACGCATCGCGCAGCGCACGTGCGCGGATGCGCAAACCCATCGCGCAAGCGATGACGATCGCCGCGCCGCGCGAACGCGTCGAAGAATTCATCGAATCACGCGATCGCATGCTTCTCGCGCTCGGATCGAAACGGCGTTTGGGCGCGATCGACCGGCTCGAAGTACGCGATGCGCCCGGACGCCGCGGTACCGAAGTGCATCTTTCGATGCGCGGCGTCGGAAAATACGACATCAAAGAAGTGCTTCGCCGCGCGAAAGCGCTGCTCGAAGCGGGGGAGATTCCAACCGGGAGGCGGTACGAGCAATGAAAGCGGTGGTTTGGCACGGGACGCACGACGTGCGCGTCGAGCGCGTGAAGGATCCCGAGATCGTAAATCCGCGCGATATCATCGTGCGCGTTACCGCAACCGCGATTTGCGGTTCGGATCTGCATCTCTACAACGGCTATATGCCGACGATGAAGCCGGGAGACGTCCTGGGGCACGAGTTTATGGGCGTCGTGGAAGCCGTCGGCAGCGACGTTGCGAAGATTCGCGCGGGCGACCGCGTCGCGGTTCCGTTCAACATCGCGTGCGGCGGCTGCGAGCCGTGCCTGCGCGAGCAGTGGTCCCTGTGCGATAACTCCAATCCCAATGCGGAGATGGCCGAGCGTCTGTACGGCTATTCGTGCGGCGGTCTATTCGGCTATTCGCATCTGTTCGGCGGCTACTCCGGCGGACAGGCGGAGTACGTGCGCGTGCCGTTCGGCGACGTCGGCGCGCTTCCGATCCCGCAAGACGTGGATGACGAGCGCGCGCTGTTTCTCACCGATATTTTCCCGACCGGATATATGGCGGCGGAAAACTGCGATATCAAAAGCGGCGACGTGATCGCGGTGTGGGGATGCGGACCCGTAGGGCAATTCGCGATTCGCAGCGCGTATTTGCTCGGGGCCGAGCGGGTCATCGCCATCGACCGGATACCCGAACGCCTGCAGATGGCGGCGGACGGCGGCGCGCGCACGATTCATTTCGACGAAGTCAACGTTTTGGAAGCGTTGTACGAGATGACCGGCGGACGCGGACCCGATGCATGCATCGACTGCGTCGGCATGGAGGCGCATGGGCGGGCACCCGATGCCGTGTACGACAAGGCGAAACAAGCGATGCGCTTGGAGCTCGACCGCGCGCACGTGCTGCGTTTGGCGATTCAAGCGTGCGGTAAGGGCGGAACGCTTTCCGTACCGGGCGTCTACGGCGGCTTCATCGACAAGATGCCCGTGGGTGCGCTGTTCGAGAAAGGGCTGCAAATGCGAACCGGGCAAACGCATACGCACCGGTACATGCGTCCGCTGCTCGATTGCATACGCCGCGGCCAAATCGATCCGTCGTTCATCGTTACGCATCACGGCACGCTCGACGACGCGCCGAAATACTACGATCTGATGGCGAATCACGAAGACGGCTTCGTGAAGTCGTTCCTGCGGCCGTCGGTGTTCACGCAAGGCGAGGTTTCGCACTACGCGCGAACCGGCCAGGAGTTGGAGCAAGCCCGCCGGTAACACCCGGCTATGCGCCCTTCGAAGCCGCATCTGCGCGGACTGCTCGCGATGGCGTTCGCGCACGGGGCGAGCGATTTTTATTCCGGGATGGTGCCGCTGCTGATCTTCACGATCGTCAGCGCGCACCGTCTCTCGCCGCTCTATCAGGGCGCGATCGGCTTTCTGTGGTACCTGACGAGTTCGGTCGTACAGCCGTTCTTCGGCGCGTACTCCGATCGCCGCGGACGCTGGTGGTTCTTGCCGGCGTCCGTCGGCATCACGGCTATCGCGGTTGCGCTCATCGGCCTCTCGTCCGGCATCGGCGTGCTGGCGATGCTCGTGGTTTTGGGCGGAATCGGCTCGGCCGTAATGCATCCGGAAGCGGGAAAATATGCCGCGCTGCTCAGCGGCAGCCGTAAGTCCGGCGGCATCTCGATCTTTCAGATTGGCGGCGCGATCGGCTACGCTTTCGGGCCGGTGGCGATCGCGCGATTGCTGCAGTCGTACGGCGCGCAGGGTTCGGTTTGGATGATCGTGCCGGGCATCGGCGCCGTTATCGCGCTCTTCGCGCTGATGCGTGGAATCGACGCGCACGCGCAGCGCGCGCAGGCGGAGCATCACGCCTCGATTGCAGCCGGTTCGTCAAACGTGGATCGCACGGGCGTCGCGCTGCTCGTCGCCGGTACGACGCTCAAATATCTCGTGGGCGCGTCGTTCATGACCTATCTGCCCAATCTCGTCGTCGCGCGCGGCGGCTCCATCGGCGAAGCCGGCGTCATCGTAACGCTCTTTCTCGCAGTAGGCGTCATCGGGTTGTATTTGGGCGGCGTGCTCGGCGATCGCTACGGCGCACTGCCGATCGCCGTCGCCAGTTTGTTCGCGACGGCGCCCGTGCTGTACGGTTTCTTCGCGTTCGGCGGCACGTTCGGTCTGCTGTTTTTGCTGCTGGCCGGCGTGCTGCTCAACGTGCAGAGCGCTCCCAGCGTCGCGATCGTGCAGCGTATGCTGCCGCGAAATCTGGGCATGGCGCTCGGCCTCATGAACGGCGTCGCGTTCGGCGCTGGTTCGGCGCTCGTGACGGCGGTGGGTTTCGGCGTCGCGCGCATCGGCGCGGCGGGAGCGCTCTTCGAGGTCAGTGCGTTGCCGGTCGCGTGCGCTGCGGCATTTTGGCTCGCCGGACGGCGCCTGGGCGACTCACGTTACGCAAGCGCGTCCAGCAGCGCGATCGCTTCCTGAAAGAGCCGCTGCTCGTAGACCTTCGGATGCGTTAAATAAAAGAGCGCCATGACGCGCAGCGCGAACGTGTGCGCGCGGGGCATCGGCAGTGCTGAAAAGCCCGTTCGGGCGCGCCGTGCCAGTTCGCGTGCCCGCTTGCGGAACGCGTCGAACGATTCGTAGCAGTCGATCCAGTTCAGATCGCCGTGATCGCGATCTTCCTGCTGATCGATGAACGAGTCGAGCAGCACGTGAATCGCGGAAAAAGCCGGGAAGTAGGCTTCGTACGTGCGCGGAATCTCCTCGAAGTTGCTGCAGAACGCGGCGTACAGCGGGCCGTAGACTTGAAACTGCGAACCGGCTGCGGCGCCGAATTCCCACCACGTCAAATCGCCGAAACGGCTGCCTTCGCGTGCGTGCCAGTCGACGAGCGCCGATTTGCGTTCTTGCGCCGGCAGATGGCTGTAGGTTTGCGTGTCCGCGTAGAGCGCCGCCGCTTCGGTGAAATACGGCATCAGCAATTCGTAATCGCCCAGGCGCGAGAGCGCGCGGCGCACGCGCCGGACGAGCGAGGGGAGATAATCGCCGTCGTCTCCGGGCGGCCCGAATGCGTAATACTCGCGCATCGGCCGGGACGGATCGAGCGCGTCGGCCAGGGCGAAATGCAATTGGCGGAAGGCGTCGGGCGTCGTGAGCGGATGACGATCGCACA
>DATEHZ010000165.1:0-42296 GCA_035279385.1 Vulcanimicrobiaceae bacterium
GCAAATTGCCGTGATCGTAGATTTCGGGAATCTGCATACGCCGAAGGCGCTCGTTCAAACGGGCATGACGGATCGCGTAGGGACCCATGTCGACCCCGCGCCGGCTGGCGCCCAGGTCCATCGGGACGCCGATGATGTCGACGCGCTGAATGTTTCGCGGAGAAGCTGTGGTGCTCACGGGGCGGCAGCTTCTTCAGCGCTCTCTCGCGGGTCCTTGGTCAGGACCGGTTTTGCCTCGTCCCGGCTCACCGAGCCCGGTATCACGTGAAGCAGGAGCACGCGGATGATGCCCGCGACGGGCACCGCGATGAACATGCCGATGACGCCGTAGAGGTCCCCGCCGATGAGTATCGCGACCACGACGGCGGAGGGGCTGAGCTGAATCGTGCGGCTGACGATGTTCGGCGCGATGATATGTCCCTCGGCCTGATTCGCCAGCACGAAGACGATCGCGACTTTGACCGCGAGCGGAAAGCCGCCGGCGATGAACGCGATGGTGAACGCCGGAATCGCGGCAATGACCGGTCCGATGTACGGGATGAGATCGAGCGCGCCGGCGATCGCGCCGATCAAAATTGCGTACGGCTCGCCGACGAGCGTGAGCCCAATCGCGATAAGAATGCCGACCGACAACCCGACGAGCAGCTGCCCGCGAATGAATCCGCCGATGACGCGTTCGAGTTCGCCCAGCAGCGTGAGCGTGGAATCGCGGCGCTTCGGCGGAATGAATCCCATGAAAAAGCGCTTGATGGTCTCGGAATCGTAGAGTAAATAGCCGCCGAGCACCGGAATGGCGATGCACGCGCCGATGAACGCGACGGTGCCGATCAGCACCATGAACGCATTGCCGATCGTCGCCGCTCCGTGCGTCTGGATCCACGCCACGATCGTGCGCGGCGCCTGGGCCACCGCGTTGCGCACGCCGGGCGGTGCGTGTGCGAACATCGGGTTGTTCGGGCTTTGCACCCACGCAACGATCTTGGCTTGAATTCTCGGCCACTCGTGCACGAGCGTGGTCGCCTCGCCGCCGACTGCCGGAATCAAGTACATCAACCCCAGAAACACCAAGCCCGCGATTACGGCGTACACGACGAGTATGGACAAAATGAGCGGCAACTTCCGGTTGAGCAACTTGACGATCGGATACACCAGATATGCGAAAAAGATCGCGCCGATGATAATGAGGAAAATGACGCCGATGCGCTCGACGAATTGGATGATGTAATCGAAGATCAAGCCGATCAGCACGATCGAGAGCAGGATCTTCCAGCTGTTGTCGAGCGCCTGCGGTGTAAGCCAGCGGTACGGCTCTTCATCCACGCCTCGCGCCGCTTCGTTGCGTATGCCCTCAATCTGCGCCTCGACTTCCAGACCGATCAGCGCGCCCTGCGCGGGCCACCGGTAGCGCGCCCAGCGCACGAACCATCCGTACAGCATGCGAATGAGCGAGCGCACCGATGCCAGCGGGCCGCCGTAGTACCCGTCGTCGAGATCCAGCAGGAACAAAAACGCGTTCCTGCGCGGCAGGCGCCGGCTCCACTCGCGCGCGCGCTCGATCCCCTCGGGAGCGCGCTCTTGCAACAGCGCCAAGACGCGCTCGTCGTCGTCACCCGCTTCACGAACGACGCGCGTGAAGTCTTTGTAGCTCAGCCCGAGCGCGCGCAGGAAACTGCGGTCCATCGGGCTTTGCCCGTACAGATAGTCTCCCAGCGTCCCTTTCACGGCCGCGCGCGCCTTGTCGACGATGCGCGGCAGCCACCGGATTCCGCCGAGTTCGTCGGACCATCGCCGCGGCGGCGTCACACGCAGGTCGAGCGCTTGCATATCAGGCACGAGCACTACTTACCCAAGCGCGCCGCAGAGCCTCGGCGAGAGGCATAGCCAACGCGCGCTGCGTAGACTGCCCCCAATGAGATGGAGCGCGGCTGTTCGAGTAATGGCCGCAGCGGCTTGCGCTCTTGCGCTGGCCGGCTGCGTGCGTTCGCATCCGCGCCCGCGGCCCGGACAACTGACGCTCGCGATGGTCACCGACGTCGGCGGCCTGGGCGATAAATCGTTCAACGACTCCGCGTATCGCGGTTTACTGCACTCGCAGAGCGGGTTGAACGCGTACATCAAGGTGCTGCAGTCCAAATCCGCCGCAGACTACCAGCCGAATCTCACCGTGCTCAGCGAAGCGCGGTTCGACATGATCTACGCCATCGGCTTTCTGATGAGCGACGATTTGGGGCAAGTGGCCAAACAGTTTCCGAAGCAGCAGTATGCGATCATCGACGCGATCGTTCCGAGCCCCAACGTCGTCTCCGTCACGTTCAAAGAAGAGGACGGATCGTTTCTCGCGGGAGCCGTTGCGGCGATGGTAAGCAAAACGCATCACGTCGCGTTCATCGGCGGAGCGGACATTCCGCTGATTCGCAAATTCGAGGCGGGCTACGTCGCCGGCGCGTACGAGATCGATCCCAATACGAAAGTCGACGTCAAATACGCCGGATCGTTCGACGACGTTCCGGCGGGCAAAGAGCTCGCGAACCTGCTGTTCAACGACGGCGCCGACATCATTTACACGGCGGCGGGCAAGGTTGGCCTCGGCGCGATCGACGCCGCACGCACGCGCCCGAGCGGCTACTACATCATCGGCGTCGACAACAACCAGGACGCGCTCGCGCCCGGAAAGATTTTGACCTCGATGGTCAAGCACGTGGACGTCGCGGTGTTCGACATCGCCAAGGGCATTCAAGATCGCAAGCCGCTGCACGGACACGTCGTGCTCGGACTGCAAGACGGCGGCATCTCGCTGACCGATTTCAAATACACGCGCAGCGCCGTGAGCGATGCCGACATGGCGCGTCTGCGAACGCTGCGGCAGGCGATCGTTTCCGGACGCATTACCGTTCCCGACACCCGCGAGGCGCTGGCAACATGGAAACCACTCCCGCAGTGATGCAGGAATGCCTGCTCTCGATGCGCGGCATCCGCAAAGCCTTTCCGGGCGTGCAGGCGGTGGACGGCGTCGATCTGGATCTGTTTTCGCACGAGATTCACGCGCTCGTCGGCGAGAACGGCGCGGGTAAATCCACGCTCGCGAACATCGCATTCGGCGCGATGCGGCCCGACGAGGGCACGGTGGACGCCGGGGGAAATCGCGTCGGACTCGTGCACCAGCACTTTCAACTCGTCGGTCGTCTGACGGTATGGCAAAACGTCTTGCTCGGGCGCGAGCCGCGGCGCGGCTGGAGCATCGATGCGCGAGCGGCGCGGGCGCGCGTCGTGGAACTGGCGCAGCGCAACGGCTTGGAGATCGATCCGGACGCGTTCGTCGACGAACTCCCTATCGGCGTGCAGCAGCGCGTCGAATTGCTGCGCGAACTCGAACGCGAACCCGCGGTGCTGCTGCTGGACGAGCCCACCGCGGCGCTCGCGCCGGCGGAGATCGACAGCTTCTTCAAAACGATCGAGGCGCTCGCGCAGGGCGGCACGGCGATCCTGATCGTCACGCACAAACTGCAGGAAGTGATCGCGTACAGCAAGCGCGTGAGCGTGATGCGTCACGGCAGGATTTCGGGACGGTTCGAAACGCAGCAGACGAGCGTCGACGAGATCGCGCGCGCGATGGTCGGCGGCGACCTTCCGCAGGTCGCGCAGCGCGAAGCGGTCCCGCAGCGTCCCTGTTTTCATCTGGAGAACGTTACGGCCGGAAGCGGCAGCACCGCGATCGCGGGCGTGTCGTTCGACGTCCGAGGCGGCGAGATCGTCGGCGTCGCGGGCGTGGAAGGCAACGGACAGACCACGCTGGCGGACGCGATCGCCGGCATGCGTGCGTACGACGGAGCGATCTCGTTCGCGCACGCCGGCATGCGCACCGGCATCATCCCGCAGGATCGGCATCGCGAAGGGCTGGTGCTCGGATGGTCCATCGTGCAAAACACGGTTCTGGGGCGTCAGCATCTGCCCGGCGTACGGCGCGGCATCGCCATCGATCGGCGCGCGGCGCGCGAAGACGCGCAAAGCATCGTCACGAGCCTCGACGTGCGCGCCGCGTCGCTCGACGTCGCGGTGAACACGCTCTCCGGGGGCAACCAGCAGAAGATCGTCGTCGGGCGCGCGCTGCTCGGCAATCCGCAGTTCGTGCTCGCCTATCAGCCGACGCGCGGTATAGACGTCGGCGCGGCCGCGCTCGTGCAGTCGCGCCTGATACAAGCGCGCAACGCCGGCGCCGCGATCTTACTCATCTCGTTCGAACTCGACGAGATCCTCGCGCTCGCCGATCGCGTGCTCGTAATGTATCGCGGCCGGATCGCCGGATCGTTTGCGGGGGCGGAGATCGATCGCGCGCGCATCGGACGTCTCATGGCGGGGTCGGCGGCATGAACGCGCTGCGGCGTCTGCTCGGCGGACCGATCGGCGCGATTCTGCTCGCCTTCTTTTTAGCGGCGTGCGCGATGCTCTTCGCCGGCGTCAGTCCGATGGACGGTTTCGAAGCGCTCTTCATCGGTTCGCTCGGCGGCAAACAGCAAATTGCCGAGACGCTCGTGCAAACGACGGCGCTGCTCTTTCCCGCGCTCGGCATCTCGCTCGCATTTCGCGCCGGTCTGTTCAACATCGGCGCGGAGGGACAACTCATCGTCGGCGGTCTTGCGGCGGGCGCGATCGGCGCGCACTTCGCGGCGGCAACGCCCGTTGCGATTTTCGTGCTGCTCGCCTGCGGATTCATCGGCGGCGGCATTTGGGGCGGCATCGCGGGCTGGCTGCGCGCGCAATTCAATGCAAACGAGATCATCTCGACGCTGATGCTCAACTTCATCGCGCTCGGACTTGCAAGCTATCTCGTATCGGGACCGCTCAAGAGTCCGGCAGCCGTCGGCGCCGAAACCGCTCTGCTTCCCGAGTCGTCGTGGCTGCCGCTGCTCATTCCGCAGACGCGTCTATCGATCGGCCTGCTCATCGCCGTCCTCGCGGCGATCGTTCTGCGCTGGCTTTTCACGCGCACGGTATTCGGCTACGAGCTGCGCGCGGCCGGCGAAGCGCCCGAAGCCGCTCGCCGCAACGGCGTGAACATGCCGCGCATGACGTGGCTCGCGCTCACCCTCTCGGGTGCAATCGCCGGCCTCGGCGGCGCGACGCTCGTCACCGGCGTGCTGCACCGCTTCAACACGCAGCTCTCGCCGGGGTACGGCTACACCGCGATTGCGGTGGCGCTCGTCGGCGATCTGAATCCGCTCTGGGTGTGCGTCGCAGCGCTGGGCTTCGGCATTCTCGAAGCGGGCGGACTTGCGATGC
This sequence comes from Vulcanimicrobiaceae bacterium, assembly GCA_035279385.1. Lineage (GTDB taxonomy): Bacteria > Vulcanimicrobiota > Vulcanimicrobiia > Vulcanimicrobiales > Vulcanimicrobiaceae > DATGJX01. The sequence goes on from DATEHZ010000165.1 coordinate 5,278, forward strand.
AGGCACTCGCGGACGTACCGAAAGACGCGATTCACGTCATCGAAGGCCTCATCATTCTGGTGCTTGCAGCGCGCCGCTATATCGCAACGCGCGCGGAGGGGGCGCCCATATGAATTCGGCAGCCGGCGCGATCGCGATCGCGCTCGTCACCCTCACGCTCGTCAAATCGACGCCGATCGTCTACGCCGCGCTGGGCGGCGTCATCTCGGAGCGGTCCGGCGTCATCAACATCGGTTTGGAAGGTATGATGGCGGGCGGCGCATTTGCCGCCGTCGTGTTCTCCGAACTCACCGGAAGTCCGATCGCCGGTTTACTCGCCGGCATCGGCGCGGGCGCGCTGCTCGGTTTCGTTCTCGGCTTTGCGGCCACGATCTTCAAGGTCGATCAGATCGTGGCGGGTACCGGCATCAACCTCGTCGCGCTGGGCGGCGCGGCATATTGCTTGATGCTGCTCTACAACCAGCCCGGTGCGAGCCCGCAAGTCCATGCGCTCGGCAGCAACTACTGGATCCTGATCGCGTTCGCGTTCGTCTGTGCGCTGCTGCTGCACGCGGTGCTGTACTACACGCCATGGGGACTGCGCGTGCGCGCGTGCGGCGAGAACCCGCGCGCCGTACACGACGCCGGCCTGCATCCGCTGCGCCTTCGCCTCTACGCCGTCATCCTCAGCGGCGCGCTCGCGGGTCTGGGCGGTGCGTTTTTGTCGATCGGCGAGGTGAACATCTACTCCGACGGCATGACGGCCGGCCGCGGCTTCATCGCGCTGGCGGCGGTCATTTTCGGACGCTGGACGCCCTTCGGAGCAACGGGCGCCGCGATCTTCTTCGGCTTCTTCGAAGCCCTGCAGTACGTGCTGCAGGGCCGCATCGGGTGGCTCCCCAGCGATGCGATGCAGGCGGTTCCGTACGTTGCCGCACTCGTCGCGATCGCGGGGCTCGTGGGCAAAGTACGCGCGCCGGCGGCAGACGGAATTCCGTACTGACGCCAGCCCGGCGGACGCTCGCTCGCCCCAGCTGGCATCCGGCAGTTCCTCGCTTTTAAGCGCTCACCGCGCGTACCATGAAAGCCGGAGGTACCATTATGAACCGGAGCTACGCCCGCTTGCCCCTGTTTCTTTATTCGCTTACGGTCCTCGCCGTGTTTTCGATCGCCGCCGTTCGCGCCCAAGGCACGTACACGCCCTCCGAAGCGAGCGCGGGTGCAACTGTTTATACGCAATCCTGCGCGCAATGCCACGGCGCGAATCTGCAAGGTCAATCCGGGCCGACGCTCAAGGGCGCATCGATTCAGCGCGCATATCCGAGCGGCGATAAGCTCTACGATTTCATTCGCACGCAAATGCCGTACAACGCGCCGGGCAGTCTGAGTACCACGCAATACCGCGAAGTAACGGCGTACATTCTGCAGCAGAACGGAAGACTCGGCGCACAAGCCGCCGGAGCGGCCCGCGGTCCGGGACGCGTTACCGGCAAATCCGGCGCGACGAAAGGCACGCCGCCGCCGTCGTACGAGATCGTTCGCGTTGCACCGCCGTCGACGGTGACGACGGCCGCGATACCCGCATCGGCACGCATCGACATCAGCGACGACATGATGCTCGCCTCGACGACGGATCGCGACAATTGGCTCGTCGACGGACGCAGCTACGACAACTCGCGCTATTCGCCGCTGGCGCAAATTACGACGAGCAACGTTCGCTCGCTCGTGCCGGCGGCGATCGTGCAAACCGGCATGACGGCGAGCTTCGAAACGACGCCGATCGTCTCGGACGGCATCATGTACCTGACCACCCCGACGGTGGACAATCAGATGAAGGTGTTTGCCGTAAACGCGGTGACCGGCGCGAAGTACTGGCAAACGACGGTCAACGAGAGCTCGTTTCAGATCTGCTGCGGACCGGTGAATCGCGGTCCGGCAGTGGCGTACGGTATGGTCTATTTCGATACGCTCGACGACAAACTGATCGCTCTGGACGCGCGCACGGGACGGCAGCGCTGGAGCACGCAAGTTGCCGATCCGCGCGGCGGATATTCGGAAACGCTCGCGCCGCTTGCGTACGACGGCATGATTATCGTGGGCAGCGCGGGCGGCGAGTGGGCGCTGCGAGGGTTCGTCGCCGCGTACGACGCTCGCACCGGAAAACAGCGGTGGCGCTGGTACACCACCGTCCCGAGCACCTACGCCGGAAATTCGTGGAAGACCGGCGGAGCGATGCCGTGGACGACGCCCGCGCTCGATCCCCAGCGCGGATTGCTGATCTTCTCGACCGGCAATCCGAATCCGGATTTGAACGGAGCCGGCCGGCGAGGCGACAACAAATGGAGCGATTCGATCGTCGCGCTCGACGTTCACTCCGGCGCATTCAAGTGGGGGTATCAAGAAGTCCGGCACGACGTGTGGGATTACGACGCGGTGAGCCCCGTGGTGCTCTTCAACGTCAACGTGAACGGACGCACGGTTCCGGCGGCGGGCGAAGCCGGCAAGGTCGGCTGGTTCTTCATCGTCAACCGCAACACCGGCGCGCTCATTCGCAAATCGCAAAACTACGTGCGCATGTCGAAGAACATGTTCTCCGCTCCCACCAAGGCCGGCGTCGACATGCTGCCCGGCGCGAACGGCGGAGCGGAGTGGTCCCCCGCTGCCTACTCGCCGCAAACGCACGACGTGTACGTGCTCGGCATGGATCAGCTGATGCGCTTCACCGTGGGACCGCCACAGGCGCCTCACGGACATCTGCGTTTGGGCAGCGCGTTCAGAAACGTCGTACCGCACGGCATTCAGGACGGGCGGTTCGTCGCCATCAACGTCGACACCGGACGCATTGCATGGACGGCCATGACCCCGCAGCCGCTGATCGGCGGCGCGCTGGTCACCGCCGGCAATCTCGCCTTCATGGGCGAGGGTGACGGCTGGTTCGACGCGTACGATGCGCGCACCGGAGCGCGCGTTTGGCGCTACCAACTCGGAGCCGGCGTCAATGCGCCGCCGATCGCCTACGCGGTCAACGGTCAAGAGTACATCGCCGTCGCCGCAGGCGGGAATTTCCAACTGGGCTATCCGTACGGCGACTCGCTCGTGATCTTCAAACTCCCGGCCTCCACCGCAGGCGCATCGCCCTAAAGCGGCGCAGCGCAGAGCACCGGTACGCAAGGGATATGGTCTTCACCATATCCCTTGCATCTTGATGGTAGGATAAAAGTCACAACCGGATCTGCCGAAATAGGAGATATGGCCGCTCGTTTCGCTGCTGTCTTTGCTATTCTCGCGCTGTGTGCGTCGTTCTCGGCGCGCGCCGACGCGCAGATCGACATGCCCACGCCCATCGCGCAGCTTCAGGCTGCGCTGGCAAACGTCCCGAACTACGCTCCCGGGCACGTCGCGCTCGAGATCAAAGACTTGGCCACCGGCTACACGTCGGGCGTGAACGCCAACGCCGTCATGCCCGCCGCCTCGACGATCAAGATCCCGATCATGGTCGAGGTCTTCAAGCAGATGGAGAACGGCAAGTTCGACCTGAACCGCCGCGTGCATCTGGAAGCGGGCGATCGCGATTGGGGTTCCGGCGATATCGCGGATGCGCCGGCCGGCAGCGGATTCACGGTTTCCTATCTGCTCGCGAAGATGATCACCGTCAGCGACAACACCGCGGCGAACATGCTCATTCGCCTCGTCGGCCGCACGAACATCAACGCGACGATGAAAGATCTCGGTCTGCATCACACGCATCTGGCCGACTACATCCGTACCGCGGAATGGGGCGTTCGCCGCACGCTGCGTACGACGCCATCGGACATGGTCCGACTGCTCAGCGACATGGCCAAACAGCAACTGATCGATCAGTGGGCGTCGAACAAAATGATTTCGATTCTCGAAGGCCAGCAGATCAATACGCTGCTGCCCGTGCCGCTGCCGCCCGACGTGCTCATCGCGCACAAGACCGGTTCGTTCAACGACACGCTCAACGACGTGGGCATCGTCTACGGCCCCGAGCCGTACGTGATCGCCGTGATGACGACCGATCTCCCGTCGCTGGATTCGGGCCGCAGCTTCATTCGCCACATCTCGAAGATGGCGTTCAACCGCATGGAGCAGCTCGCGCAGTGGCGGCTCGCAAACGGCTCCGCTTCGCCGCTTTCGGCCGACGCGACGAACGCCTCGCAAGCCGCGCCGCCCGCGCCCGCTGCGAATTCGGCGAGCGCCGACGGCGCAGCGGATGACGAGTCGGGTGACGTGCCGATGTGGGGCGCAAGCACCGCAGCCAGCCCAGCCCCCGCGCCGACCGCTACGCCGAAGCGGTAACCGTCCGTCCCGCGTAGGTGCGGGTAAGCCAGCGATCGTACGCGCGTTCTTTACCGCGCATGATGCGTTCGTAGAATTCCCCGAGGCGGCGCGTCAGCGGGCCCATCTTGCCCTCGCCGACCACGCGATGATCGACCGAACGGATATACACGACGCCCGCCGCCGTTCCGGTGAAGAAGAGCTCGTCCGCGCCATACAGTTCGCTGCGATCGATCGAGCGCTCGACGATCGGCACGTCGAATTCGTTTCGCGCGATCTCGAGAATCGAGCGGCGCGTGCAGCCTTCGAGCACGTTCTGCGAGGGGTCGGGCGTGTAGAGCACGCCGCGTTTGACCATGAAAATATTTTCAGCGGATCCCTCGGAGACGTGTCCGTCGTGCGAGAGCATGATCGCTTCGTCGAAACCGTTGGCGACGGCCTCACTTTTGGCCAGCGCGCTATTCACGTACAAGCCGGTGATCTTCGCACGCGGCGGTGCGGCGGAGTCGTCCGCCCGGCGCCACGAACTCGTTCCGGCCTTGAGCCCTTCGCTCGCGTCGAGATAGCGGGTGAACGGAATCGGAATAATGGCGAAATAATCGGGCACGTTGTGCAGACGAACGCCTACGTCTTCGGCGGCTTTGAACACGCACGGACGAATGTAGATGTCGGTTTCGAACGCGTTGCGCGCAACCAGTTCCGCCGTGATCTCGACCAGTTCGTCGACCGTCAGGGGCAATTGCATCATCAGGATCTTGGCGGAGATCGCCAGGCGCTCGTAGTGCTCGCGCAACTGCACGAGATAGAGTTCGCGGTCGTCCGGCACCCAATAGCCGCGTATGCCTTCGAAACAGCCGGTTCCGTACTGCAGGCCGTGCGTGAGCAGGCCGACTTTTGCGTCCGAATACGCCCGGAACGAGCCCCCGGCATAGACGGTGATCTTAGAAAGGTCCACGATGTTGCAACTCCTCCGCGCCCTGGCATTCCGGAGACCGCGTTCCCATCCTCCGGCCCGGCGGCCAAACAGGCGGCACGCGGGGCGCGCGGCAGTACGACAGCTGGTTAAGGCGAATCGGCCGGGCATGCACAGACGCGCCATCATCGCACTCGCCGGGGCTCTGGGCCTCTGCAGCGGCCTCGCTGCGGCCGCTGCCGGAGTCGTTAGCCTTCCCAACGGCTGGCATCTCGCACCGCCATCCGGGCCGGCTGCCGCTACCGGGACGATGCCCCAGGGCATTGCCCTCTCGCCCGACGGCAGACTGCTCGCCGTGGTTGAGTCGGGGGTGAATCCGCCCGCGCTGCGCATCCTGCAGACCCCGGGTCTGCGCGTCTCGAGCGTGATTCCGCTCGACGGGGCATTCGGCGCGCCGGTCTGGCTGGACGACGATCGCGTTCTGGTGGCGGGTGCAAACGCGGACTCCATTCTCACGGTGGACGTACGCAGCGGCAACGTCTCCAAGACGCCGGCCGGGAAAGGCTCGTGGCCCGCAGCGGTCGCCGCACGAGCCGGCGCGATCGCGGCGGTGAACGACGGCAGCGGCACGGTGACGATCGGCAGCAGCAATCTTCGCGTGGGGGATCATCCGGCGGATGCAATCTTTTCCGCGGACGCAAAGACGCTCTACGTGAGCGTGCGCGGCGCAAACCAAGTCGTCGCGATCGACGCCGCTACGCACGGCGAGATAACGCGCATCGCAACCGGATCGCATCCGGCGGCGCTCGCGCTCTCGAGCGACGGCTCGAAACTGTACGTTGCGGAGAGCGACGACGACGCCGTCGGCGTCATCGACACGCGGACGAACCAGAAAATCGCCGAGGTTTCAGTCGGCATGCACGCCGCGCGCGCGAGCGGTTACGGTGCCTCGCCGAACGCGCTCGCCGTGCACGGCGAGGATCTGTTCGTTTCCCTCGGCGCGGAAAACGCAATCGCGATTATTCGCAGCGGCCGCGTCGTTGCGCGTATTCCCGCGGGCTGGTATCCGACCGGCGTCGCGGTAGGCGGCGACGGCACGCTCTATGTGAGCGACGGCAAAGGCGAAGGGATGCCGGCCAATCCGCACTTCAATCCGTTCGTTCGCAACAGCGCCGGGTACGTCGGTTCGAGCACGGTCGGATCGGTGCGCGCAATTGCGCCGGCAGCATACCGGAATGCCGGAGCGGCCACCGCGTCGGTTCTCGCAAATGCGATGCCCGAATGGACGCCCGCACCCGCGAGCGCGACGATTTTACGTGCGGACGGTCCCATCCGGCACGTCATCTACGTCATCAAGGAAAACCGCTCGTACGATCAGGTGCTCGGCGACGTCTCCGGCGCGAACGGCGATCCGAAACTCGTCGAGTTCGGCAAAGCCGTCACGCCGAATCAGCACGCACTCGCGGCGCGGTTCGGCGTTTTCGACAACGCGTACGCCGACGCGCAGGTGAGCGCGGACGGACACAACTGGACGGATGCGGCGTTTGCAAACGATTACGTCGAGCGCTTCTGGCCGCCCAACTACGGCGGGCGCCGCGGTTCGTACGATTTCCAAAGCGGGACCGCACCCGACGTACCGCACAACGGCTACTTGTGGGATGCGGCGATTCGCTCGCACGTCTCGTTCCGCGATTATGGTGAAGACATCGAATTCCCGGGTCACGGCATCGCGCTCGGCATCAATACGTTTCCGGGTTTGCGCAACGCGTTCGATCCTCACTACATCGGCTGGGATCTGAGCTACAGCGATCTCTCGCGGTATGCGGAATGGAAGCGCGAATTCTCCGCATACATTGCGAACGGGAATCTTCCGCAATTGGAGATCGTCTATCTGCCGAACGACCACACCGCCGGCACGGCTCCCGGCCGTCTCACGCCGCAAGCCTACGTCGCTACGAACGATCTGGCGGTCGGAAAGATCATCGACACCCTCTCGCACTCACGCTACTGGAAGAGCACGGCCGTGTTCATTCTGGAAGACGACGCGCAAAACGGACCCGATCACGTGAGCGATCAGCGCTCGACATTTTATATCGCGAGTCCCTACGCGCGCGGCGGCGTGCGGCACGACCGGTATTCGACGGTGAGTTTCGTGCGGACGATCGAACTGCTGCTGGGCATACAGCCGCTCTCCATCTACGACCAGACCGCCCGCCCGCTCTACGACGCGTTTTCAACGCACGTCGTGAGTGCGGCCCCATTCGCGGCGCTGGCGCCTGGCGTGAATTTGAACGAAACAAATCAGAAGACGGCGTACGGCGCGGCCGTCAGTGCGAGAATGGACTTCTCGCGTCCGGACGCCGCAGACCCCGCCGTGCTCGGCGACGTCATCGCCCACGCGGTGCGCAAGTGAACGGATGGGTCGCGGCGGGAACGACGTTTCTCGCCTCCGCGCTGGAGTTCGTCGAGGCCGCAACGATCGTGCTCGCCGTCGGCTATACGGCCGGCTGGCGCGTCGCCTTGACCGGGGCGGCGTGGGCCGTCGGTGCGCTGATCGTTATCACCGGAGTCTTCGGGCCGGCACTGGTCTACTGGGTGCCGCTGAACGCGCTGAAGATCGCAATCGGGATTTTTCTTACGCTCTTCGGCTATACGTGGCTTCGCAAAGCCGTTTGGCGGTATGCCGGGCGCAAAGCGATGCGCGACGAGCAGGCGGCGTTCGATAAAGAGATCGCCGATTTGAAAGAGCACGAGAGCCGCTACGCGTTCGCAACCGCGTTCAACGGCGTACTGCTCGAAGGACTGGAGGTCGCGGTCATCGTCGTCACGTTTTCCGCCGCACGGGCCGGCGCGTTTCTCTGGGCCGCCGCAGGCGCACTTGCCGCGGCCGCGATCGTCGGCGGCGCCGCGGTGCTGCTGCGTCATCCGTTCTCGCGCGTGCCGGAGAACGCGATGGGCTTCGTGGTCGGAATCATGCTGCTCTCGTTCGGAACGTTTTGGAGCGGCGAAGGGATCGGTCTGCAGTGGTGGGCCGGTGAAGGCACGCTGCTCTGGATCGTCGGCTTCTATCTGGTCTGCGCGCTGCTGCTCGTCGCCGCGTGGAAACGGCCGGTGCGGGCGTGAAGCACGTCTATAAATTCGTCGCGGGCAACTCGCGAATCACGCCGATCGGCATCGCGCTCGCGCTCGCAGCCGTGCTGTTGTTGCGAAGCGTGCTCGGCTGGTGGGCCGCGCCGGTCTATCTCGGTATCCTGCTGGTAACTCTGGCAGTAGCCACGCTCGAACCAGTACAATAGAGACTCGGGAGGTCCCCATGAAGTCTTACGCGAGACTGACGCACCCGCTGGTGCGCGACGGCGGAGAATTGCGCCGCGCGAGTTGGAAAGAAGCGCTCGACCGTGCGGCCGCTTTGCTCTCTTCGGCACGCGAGCGTGACGCAACGCGCACCTTTGGCATGTTCAGCTGCTCCAAGGCGACCAACGAAATGAACTTCGTCGCGCAAAAATTTGCGCGCGCCGTCATGGGCAGCAACAACGTCGACAGCTGCAACCGAACCTGACACGCTCCGAGCGTCGTCGGTCTGACGGCGGTCTTCGGTGCGGGCGGCGGAACCAGCTCGTATGAGGAATTCGAACACACCGACGCAATCGTGCTGTGGGGCTCCAACGCGCGCGAAACGCACCCCATCATGTTTCATCACATGCTGCGCGGCATTCGCAACGGAGCGAAGATGTACGTGGTCGATCCGCGGCGCACGACGAGCGCGCAGTGGGCCGATCTCTGGCTCGGCCTCGACGTGGGCTCCGACATCGCGCTGGCCAACGCGGTCGGGCGCGAGATTATCGAGGCGGGCCTGGTCAATATGCCGTTCGTCGAGCGCGCAACCGAAGGGTTTGAAGCCTACCGCGAAAGCGTGCAGCCGTATACGCTCGAGTACGCGCAGCGCGTAACCGGCGTCCCGGCGGAGTCTATCCGGGAACTCGCCCACGCGTATGCGCGGGCGGATCGCGCGATGCTCTGCTGGACGCTCGGCATCACCGAGCATCACAACGCCGTCGACAACGTGCGCGCGCTAATCAATCTTTCGCTGCTCACGGGTCACGTCGGGCGTTACGGCTCGGGCGTTTGTCCGCTGCGCGGTCAGAACAACGTGCAGGGCGGCGGCGACATGGGTGCGCTGCCCGATAAACTGCCGGGCGGGCAGAGCGTCGAAGATCCGCAGCTGCGTGCGAAGTTCGAACGCGTGTGGGGCGCGCGCGTGCCCACCGAGCGCGGCTGGCATTTGGGCGAGATGTTCGAAGCGATGGATCGCGGCGAGCTGGATACGCTCTACGTCATCGGCGAGAACCCCGCGCAATCCGAGGCGGATCAGGAGCACGCGATGCACGTGCTGCGCAATCTGCGCGGACTGATCGTGCAGGATATTTTCCTCACGAAAACTGCGCAGCTCGCGCATGTCGTCCTGCCCGCTTCCGCCGCGTGGTGCGAAGCCGAAGGGACGGTCACCAGCAGCGAACGCCGCGTTCAGCGCGTTCGCAAAGCACTCGAGCCGCCCGGCGAAGCGCACGACGACATCGAAATTCTTTGCGATCTCGCGCGAGCGCTCGGACACGATTGGGGCGCCGTGACCGCACGTGGGGCATGGGAAGAGTGCCGCTCGCTCTCGCCGTGGCACGCCGGCATGAGCTACGAACGCCTCGAGCGGCTCGGCGGCATTCAGTGGCCGTGCTACGACGAAGAGGATCCCGGTCAGAAATTTTTGCACGGGCGTCTGTGGGAGGAGCCCGTGGTCGGTGCGAAAGCGCCGTTCAAAGTCGTCGCACACGAACCGCCCGTCGAAGCGCTCGACGATGAATATCCGGTGCGGCTCACGACCGGACGCCGCTTGGAATCGTTTAATACGGGCGTGCAGACCGGCGGCTACCGCTCACCGCTGCGCGTGGGCGAAACGCTCGACGTTTCTCCCGAAGACGCACGGCATTACGGGCTCGAGGACGGCGACGCGGTACGCGTGACCTCACGCCGCGGATCGGTCGTCATGCCCGCGCGCATCGACGCCGGACTGCGTGCCGGACTCGTTTTTACGACGTTCCATTTCAACGACGAAGTCGCAACCAACATTTTGACGATCGATGCAACCGATCCGCAATCCGGCACCGCGGAATTCAAAGCCGCCGCCGTGCGTCTCGAAAAGGTTGCCGCCGGCAAAGAACGAGCGGCCTCGCAACCGGAAGCGGCCGCGGTGTAACGCATGGATATTCGACTGATGAAGGACGCGCCGGCGGCCGGCGAGATTGCCGCCGTCGACGCGTTTTTGGGATCGCAGCCCGTGCGCGACACGCGCAGTATACGCGGGGGCAAAGAAGCGCGCGATCTGCGCGACCTCCTGCTGCCGGCGCTGCATGCGGTGAACGACCGCATCGGGTGGATCAGTGCCGGTGCGCTGAACTACATCTGCGAACGTCTCACGATTCCGCCGGCGGATGCGTATGGCGTCGCTTCGTTCTATCATCTGTTCTCACTCGAGCCGAGCCCCGCGAGCGTCGTGCACGTGTGCGACGATATCGCTTGTTTGGCGAACGGCGCCGAAAACGTGTGCGCCGCGATGGACGAGCACGGCGTGACGTGGAAGCGCAGCCCCTGTTTGGGCATGTGCGATCACGCCCCCGCGGCGCTCATCGTCAAAGCGGGAGATCCGCCGGTGCACAAACCGCTCGGCCACGTCCGCGCGGCCGACGCGGCGTCGCTGTTCGAACTGCCCGGCGACGGACGTACGGGCAAGCTGCACGTCGGCGGAACGGATCTGCGCCTGCTGCGCAGAGTCGGCAAGATCGATCCGCTCAGCCTGGACGATTATCGCGCGCACGGCGGATACGCCGCGCTGCGCCGCGCGCTGGAGATCGGTCCGGACGCCGTCATCGCGGAAATAGCCGCATCGAAACTCGTTGGGCGCGGCGGCGCGGCATTTCCCACGGGCCGCAAGATGGAAGCCGTCGCGCGTGCCGGCGCGCATCCGCATTACGTCATCTGCAATGCCGACGAATCGGAGCCGGGAACGTTCAAGGATCGCATCCTGATGGAGCAGGATCCGTTTGCCGTCGTAGAAGCGATGACGATCAGCGGCATCGCAACCGGCTGCGAGTACGGTTACATCTACGTGCGCGGCGAGTATCCGGTTGCCGCGCAGCGTCTGCAGCACGCGATCGAAGAAGCCCGCAAACACGGTTTTCTGGGCGACGACGTCATGGAGCGCGGCGTCCGGTTCGATCTCGAAGTGCGGCGCGGCGCGGGCGCGTATATCTGCGGCGAAGAAACCGCGCTCTTCAATTCCATCGAAGGCAAGCGCGGCGAGCCGCGCAACAAGCCCCCGTTTCCCGCGCAAGCGGGACTCTTCGGCAAGCCGACGCTGGTGAACAACGTCGAAACGCTGGCGTGCATTCCCGAGATCGTCACGGGCGGCGGCGAAGCTTTCGCAAAGACGGGCACCGCCGGTTCGACCGGCACGAAGCTCTACTGCGTGTGCGGCACGATCGCGCACGCCGGTCTCTACGAAGTGCCCTTCGGTACGACGCTCGGAGAACTGATCGATCTTGCGGGCGGATTGCGCGAGGGCCGCACGCTTCGCACCGTGCTGCTGGGCGGCGCCGCCGGAACCTTCGTGGGACCCGAATCGCGCAATCTTCCGCTCACGTTCGAAGATACGCGCGCGGCGGGCACGACCGTCGGCTCTGGCGTCGTCATGCTCTTCGACGACACGGTCGACATGGCGCGCATCGTCACGCGCATCGCGGAGTTCTTTCGCGACGAGTCGTGCGGCCAATGCGTGCCGTGCCGCGTCGGAACCGTTCGCCAGCAGGAGGCCTTGCAGCGCGGCGATGCGGCGCTCATCAACGAGATCGCACGCGCCATGCGCGACGCATCGATCTGCGGGCTCGGACAGACCGCTGCAAACGCCGTTGAATCGGCGCTTTCTTTGCATTTGCTCGAGCGAGGTACGCCGTGATCGAACTCACCATCGACGGACGCGCAGTCGAAGTACCCGAAGGCGGCACGCTGCTGGACGCCATCAAGCAGACCGGCACGGAAACGCCCACGCTGTGCTATCTCGACAATCTCGCGCCGGTGAACGTCTGCCGCGTCTGCGTCGTCGAACTCGAAGGATCGCGCACGCTCGTTCCATCGTGCTCGCGCAAGGCCGAGTCAGGTATGGTGGTCCACACCGACAGCGAGCGCGTGCGCCACAGCCGCAAGATGGTGCTGGAGTTTCTCGGTTCGTCCGTCGATCTCTCGACTGCGCCGGAGGCGCAGCGGTACAGCCGCCGGTACGGCGCGGATCCCGAACGCTACAAGGACGGCGATACGCTCACGGAGCGCAGCGTGAAGATCGACAACGGCTTGTACGTACGCGACTACGCGAAATGCATCTTGTGCTACAAGTGCGTCGAAGCATGCGGGGCTGAAGCGCAAAACACGTTCGCCATTACCGCCGCGGGCCGCGGATTCGATGCGACGATTTCGACGGAGTTCGACGTGGCGCTGCCCGACTCGGCGTGCGTATACTGCGGAAACTGCATCGGCGTCTGCCCGACCGGCGCGCTGATGTTCACGAGCGAATACGAGATGCGTCAAGCGGACACGTGGAAGCCGGAAGAACAGACGCAGACCGATACGATTTGCTCGTACTGCGGCGTCGGATGCACGCTCACGCTTCACGTGCAGGAGAACGACATCGTCAAGGTCACCTCGCCCATCGAGAACGACGTGACGAGCGGCCACCTCTGCGTCAAAGGCCGCTTCGGCTACGCATACGTGCAGAATAGACAGACCGAGTGACATTGCAAGAAAAGAATCGCTGCGTCGTAACGCAGCGATTTTCTACCGCCGACGCGGCCCATTGGAGGCCCCGCTCGGCGGCGGGCGCGAAGGCTCGGCCGGAGCGCCTTTTCACATGATCGACGAGCAGCCGCGGCCGGGACTTACCACGCCTGCGCGGATCGTTGCGTATGACGGTGATAACGTGCGCGAGACGGTTGACGATCTTGCGACGGAGGAGCCGCTCGAGATTCGCCTGGTCGCGGGGACGCAGATGCGCAGCGTCGCGGTCACGATGCGCACGCCCGGAAACGACTTCGAACTTGCCGCAGGCTTTCTGCTGAGCGAAGGCGTCGTGATGCGGCGCGACGAGATCGCGGGAATCTCGTATTGCATCGATCCGAACGTCGATGCGGAGCAGCGCTATAACATCGTGAACGTGCAGCTCGCCCCCGATGCGCTGCCGCCGCTCGAGCGCCTCGAACGCCACTTCACGATGAGCAGCGCGTGCGGCGTGTGCGGCAAAGCGAACATCGAAGCGCTGCAGACGCGAGCCGAGCGGATCGACGATCCCGTACGCGTCTCTTTGCAGCGCATCGCCGGACTACCGGATGCGATGCGGCACGCGCAGCGCGTCTTCGAGTCGACGGGCGGCCTGCACGCCGCCGCGCTCTTTACCGCGGACGGAACGCTGCTCGTGCTGCGTGAAGACGTCGGGCGCCACAACGCACTGGACAAGATCGCGGGTTGGGCGCTCTTGAACGACCGGCTTCCGCTGCGCGGCTGCGTGCTGCTCGTGAGCGGACGCGCCAGCTACGAACTCGTGCAAAAGAGCATCGTCGCTCGCATCCCGATCGTCTGCGCCGTTTCCGCCCCGAGCAGTTTGGCCGTCGATCTGGCCTCGAACTTCGGCATCACGCTGCTGGGGTTCGTGCGCGGCGCGCGCGCGAACCTCTACAGCGGACGCGAGCGCATCACGCCGTAGCGAAAAATTCGCGCAGCAACCGATTGAAGCGTTCGGGCGCGTCGGCGTTCGCGACGTGTCCGGCGTCCGCGAGCACTTCTAAGCGTGCGCCCGGAATGCCGGCCGCAATCTCTTGCGAAAAGGCCGGCGGTGCAACCGTATCGCGCTCTCCGCAGAGAACGAGCGCTGGAACGGCGATGCGGCCGAGCAGATTGCGGTAGTCGCCGGTCCAGGTCGCATGCGTCGCGGCGATGTACGAGGGCACGGTCTTGCAGGCCATCTGCTCGATCGTCTCGTCGGTGCGGCGTCCCGGCGGCATGCCGAGTCTTTTTGCGCGCTCGTGCGCGAAACGCTCCATCGTGCCCGCCGCTTCGACGCTCGCAATCACGGACTGCACGTACGCCGCCGAGTCCGGATACCACGCGAAACTGCCGACGAACGCGAGCGAGCGCAGGCGTTGCGGCGCGCGCTTCCACAATTCGAACCCGACGACGCCGCCCAAACTGCAGCCGACGAAATGAAACGCCTGTGCGCCGGCCGCATCGGCGATCGCGAGTACGTCGTCGACGTAGCCGTCTCTGGTGATTTCGCCCGGCGCCGGCTCAGGCTTCGAAGCGCCGTTGCCGCGCAGTTCGATCGCAAAGCAGCGGTACGTATCGCGCAGCGCCTGCAATTGGTAATCCCAAATAGCCGCGGTCGAGCCGACGCCGTGAACGAACACGACGACGTCACCGCGCGACCCGCTCGCCCGCGCGGTCGATATCGCTTTACTCATACCGTCATTTCCCGCTTGCGCCGCACGAATGCGAGCACGGCGTCGAGCGGCTGAGCGTTGAGCACCATATCGCGCGTCAAGCCCGCGCGCCGCGCTTGACTCACCGCAAGTTCGACGTTGCCCAGTTGCGTCACGTCGTGCGCGTCGCTGTCTACCGTAAACGTCACGCCGAACGTTTTCGCACGCGCCGCCAGCGCCCAAGGCAAATCCAGGCGCGCGGGTTGACCGTCGATTTCGAGCGCCGTTCCGGTTCGCGCCGCCGCCGCGAAGACGGCGTCGTAGTCGAATTCGTAACCGGCAAATCCGGAGAGCATCCGCCCCGTCGGGTGACCGATGATGTTCACGTACGGATTCTCGCAGGCGCGGATCAGCCGGCGCGTCATCTCGTCGCGCGAGAGATTGAACGCCGAATGCACGCTGCCGACCACCACGTCGAGCTGCGCGAGCACGTCATCGCCGTAATCGAGCGATCCGTCCGGCAGAATGTCGACCTCGCTGCTGCACAGCGTGCGCACGCCGAAGCGATCGCCCAATTCGCCGACGCGCCGGCGCTGCTCGCGCAGTTCGTCCGCCGTCACGCCGTATTTCGGTCCGCGACCGACGGAATGATCCGAGATGGAGTGATACTCGTAGCCGCGCGCGGCGGCCGCCCCGATCATCTCTTCGAGCGTTTGATTTCCGTCGCTGAAGGTGCAGTGCATGTGAAAATCGCCGCGCACGTCGCCGGCTTCTACGAGTGCCGGCAGCTCGCCGCGTATCGCCAGATCGATCTCCCCCATGCCGCTGCGCAGTTCGGGCGGAATGTACGACATGCCCAGATGCTCGTAGACGCCCGCTTCTTCCGTCGCGGTGAAGACGTCGCCGGTCTCCAAATTCAAAATGCCGTTCTCGCTCACGCGCAGCCCTTTGCGCAGCGCGTGCTCGCGCAGCTGAATATTGTGCTCGCGGCTGCCCGTGAAATGCTGCAGCAGATTTCCGTACACGTGATCCGGCAGCACGCGCAGATCGATCTGCAAGCCGTCTTCGAGCCAGATGCTCGCCTTCGTCGGCCCCTCGGCGAGAACCGCGCGCGCCCGCTCCCACTGCACGAAGCGCTCGATGACCGCAGCGGCGCCATCGGCCGTGCACACGACGTCGACGTCGCCGACCGTCGCTTCCGCACGGCGCAGGCTGCCGGCATAGGTGAGCCGGTGCAGCGGCGGGCCGCCCTGCAGAAACGCCATGATCTCCCGTGCGACGCCGAGCGCCGTGCCCAGCGGCGTACGGCGCTGGCGTCCGCGATAGGCCAAGATACCGCGCCGCATGTTCTCCAGCGTTTTGCGGCCCATGCGCGGCGCCGAGTCCAGCACCCCGGAGTCGATCGCCTTCTCCAAATCGGCGAGCGATCCGATGCCGTAGCTTTCGAAAAGAACCGCTGCGGTCTTGACCCCGATGCCCGAAACGCCGAGCACCTCGAAAATGGTGGGCGGGTAGCGCTGCTGCAGGTTCTCGAGCAGCTCGCACGTGCCGGTGCGGAGCAGCTCGTCGATGGTGGCCGCCAGCGACTTGCCCACGCCGGGCAGCGTCGTCAGTTCCCCGGCTGCGGCGAGGTCCGCGAGCGGCGGCGCGTTCTCGATGGCAGACGCGGCGCGTTCGTAGGCGGTGAACTTGTAAAACGTCTCCCCCGCAAGCTCCATCAGCGTGCGGATCTTGGTGAGCGCCTGAGCCACTTCGGTATTGGAGAGCACGCGGCAATCTTTGATGAAAAGGCGCTCCGCCCCCCGCCGTCCTATAGAACTCTCGACGTGACGAAGACTCGCCTGCGGCCGGAGATTTTCAACCTCCCGGTCGAAAAAATGCGCGACGGATATTATTCCGACACCTACTTCAACCGGGCGCGCCTCATTCTCGAGCGCGACGGGCACCACCCCACCGTGCGCATGCAAGTGTTCCAGCGCGACGACTCGGTGCTGTGCGGCATCGACGAAGCGCTCGCGATTCTGCAGCTCTGCTCGGGCCGGCGCTTGCCGGACGGATCGTGGGAAGACGGATGGAGCAGCCTGCGCGTCCGGGCGCTGCACGACGGCGACCGCATCGAGCCGTACGAAACCGTGCTCACGATCGAGGGCGACTACGCGCTCTTCGCACATCTGGAAACGTGCTATCTGGGCGTGCTCTCGCGGCGCACGCGCATCGCCACGAACGCGCGCGAGATCGTCAAAGCCGCCGGCGGCAAAGAGGTGCTGTTCTTTCCCGCGCGCTTCGATCATCATCTCGTGCAGACCGGCGACGGATACGCCGCGTATATCTCCGGCGCGCTCGGCGTCTCAACCGATGCAAATGCCGAATGGTGGGGTGCGCGCGGCATGGGCACGGTTCCACACGCGCTCATCGCGGCGTACGGCGGCGATACGGTGCTCGCAACGCAAAAATTTGCCGAGTTCGCGAATCACGACGTCAACGTGATCGCGCTCGTCGACTTTGACAACGATTGCGTCGGCACGAGCCTTGCCGTCGCGCGCGCGCTGGGCAGCCGCTTGTGGGGCGTGCGCTTGGATACCTCGGGCACGCTGGTCGACAAGTCGATCTGGAACATGATGGGCACGTTCAAACCGACGGGCGTCATTCCGCAGCTCGTCTTCAACGTGCGGCGCGCACTCGACGCCGAAGGATTCACGCACGTGAAGATCGTCGTGAGCGGCGGATTCAATCCCGAGCGCATCCGGCAGTTCGAACGCGATCGCGTTCCGGTCGACGCGTATGCCGTCGGCAGCGCATTTTTCAGCGGCACGGGGACGTTCGACTTCACGGCCGACATCGTCGCGGCCGAAGCGGGCGGCGTGTGGCGCGAATGCCATAAAGTCGGGCGCCCGGAACGTCCCAATCCCGGCTTGGAACTGGTCCGTTAGTATGGCGCTGCTCGAAATGCGCGCGGCGTCGTACGCACGCGGCGGCGCCACGATCGTACCGCCGCTCGCGCTGACGCTCGGCGAGGGCGAGCGTCTCTCGCACGCATGCGGCAGCGACGAGTCGGCCTGCGCGATCGCGCTTATGGCGGCCGGACTGGTCAAGCCGTCGAGCGGGCGCGTTTTCGTCGCCGCGTTCGATCCGCGCATTCAACCGGTGCAAGTCAAACGCATCGTCGGCTACGTTCCGCACGAAGCACTCCCCCACGATTTTCCCTCGTTCGCACGCTACATCGAGTTTCGCGCGACGCTTTGGGGTTTGCCGCGCGCTCAAAGCGTGGTGCACGCGCGCGCGCTGCTCGCGCGCTTGGACGGCGTGCACGAAGCCTTCGCCTATCCGCTGGTCGGCGCGCTGCTCTCGCAGCCCCGCCTGCTCGTGCTCGATCGCCCGCAAGCCGCATACGCTCCGCAGATTCTCGCGCTCGCACACGACTGCGCGATCTTCTCGACGCACGTGAGCGAACGCGACGCGCAGCGCTTCGCGGCACAGGCGGTGCCCGTATGAAGCGCGGCGCGGCGACGATCGCCATCGTGACCACGCGGCTGGCCAAAGAGCGCCGCGTGCTCGCGCTTTCGGCCGCGGCGTGCGCGCTGCTCGCGTACCTGCAGCGCTACGACGATGCGCCCGCGCGCTTAGCGGGATGCCTGGTGTTCGGGGCGCTCATCGGCATCGCGGCCGCGCTGCTGCAGCGCGGTGCCGGACGTTTTCGGGAGCTCGAACTCTGCGAGCAGAGTGCTCCGCTCTACGGACGGGAACTCGCGCGCGCGACGGCAATCGTTCCGTGCATCATCGTAAGCGCCGCGCTTGCCGCATACTGGATCGTCAGCACCCTGTACGCGCGTCCGGATGCCGCGGCGATTGCGCTCAGCATCTTCGCGGTGTACGCTGGGACGCTCGTCGCGCTATGCGCGGGCGTTCGAAGCGGCGCCGCGCGTCTGCTCTACGTCGCGATGGCCTGTGCCGTGCCCGCGCTTGCGTTCGCGCTGGAGTTCACCTCGTCGGCGCTGCTCGCGCTTGCCGCGTGCGCGCTCGCCGGTTTTATTGCGCTCCGCCAGTATGGTGAAGCGCTTGCGCGCTACGATCCGCTGTGAGATGCCGTAACTTGTCCGGATTGCGCACGACGTAGATCGCCGCAACGCCCTGCGCAGTCGTTTGCATCGCCAGAGCGGTGGTGATTCCGCTCTCCTCGTACAACAGGTAGCCCGGCAAACCGTTGAGCATGACCAGTTCGACTTTTCGAATGAGGTGTGCGCCTTTGCGCGAGAGTCCGGCGAGCAATTTGCTCACGCGCTCGCGTCCCACAACCGCCGCCGTTGCCGCAGTGGCTTTGCCGCCGCCGTCGCTCATGAAGAGCACGTCCTTGGTCAGCAGCCGTTCGATCGCCGTGATGTCGTCGCGCCGCAGCGCCGCAAGCATTTCGTCGCGCAGTTGCTGCGCGGATTCGCGCGGAACGCTCGGCGCGCGCTCCTGGTGAATGCGCGTGCGTGCGCGGGATGCGAGTTTGCGCACCGCTTCCTGCGTGCGCCCCAGCGTTTGCGCGATCTCCGTGAACGGGACGCCGAGACCGTCGTGCAGCAAAAACGCCGCACGCTCGAGCGGCGAGAGCCGGTCGAGCGCGAGCAGCAGCGCGAAGGAGAGATCGTCGGCAAGCGCAGCCGACGCTTCGGGCTCCGCGGCGGCATCGTGCAGCACCGGCTCGGGCAGCCACGGGCCGAAATAGGTTTCCCGGCGCACGCGCGCCGAGCGCAGGCGATCCAAGCACAAATGCGTTACGGTCGCGCGCAAAAATGCTTGATCGTCGGCTATCGGGCCGGATTCGGCGGCGCGAACCCATCGTAAGAACGCGTCCTGCACGACGTCCTCCGCATCGCCGTAGATTCCGAGCATTCGGTACGCGTGCCGTACGAGCACCGGCCGGGCCGCCTCGAAACGACCGGCGACGCTCGACATAGCGCCGCCGTGCGGACGCCCGTCTGTGGATACGGTTTCGGCCATCTTACTTACAATCTCCATGCGAGTTCGCGCCGTACAAACCCTGGACGGCGCGATGAGAGAAATCGTGACATACGCGAGCCGGCTCGTGCGGCGCACAACCGTGCCCTTCGTGTCGGCCGAGCTGCCCGCGGGTATGCGAAAAGCACCCGAAGCGCAGAGAGGATGGCTCATATGCAAAGCGATGCGAACGTATTGCCGCTACGCGGAAGCAGCGTTCACGAGATCTTGGAAAACGACCACGAAACGATCAAAGGCCTGCTGAATAGCCTCACGCATGCGGCGGCAAACGCGGATCGCATGCAGACGCTCGAACAACTCAAGGGCGTTCTCACGATTCACAATGCCACCGAAGAGAATATCGTGTATCCCGCACTCAACAAAATTGCGGGGCACAAATTCGAAACGATGAAACTCTACAACGAGACTGCGTCGGCAGACATGCTGGTCTTCGAGCTCGACACGATGCTCAAGGAAGGCGACGACACGAAATTCGCACAGAAGGCCGAAGCCCTGCAGAAGGCCGTGTTCAAGCACATCGAAGCCGAGGAGAAACACGCGCTGCCGCATCTGGAAGACGGCGCGGATAGTGAAGAGGCGGTGATGCTGCTGCAGTCGGTGCGCGACTTCCGCAACTCCATCAAAATCTCGCCCGCGCGCGTCCCGACCGCTCACACCTATACCGGCGAGGTCGGCTCGGAGACGCCGTCACGCACCCCGATGGGCTAAAGCAAAAAACCGGGCGCCGCAGCGGCGCCCGGTTTCTTTTAGAAGCACGGCTCGAGCGTTAGACCGCTGCGGACTGCGCCGCCGCCAGCTTCTCGAGCATCGCGCGATTGAACTGCGTAAGATCCTCGGCGCTGCGCGAACTCACCCAGTTGCTGTCCTGTACGACGGGCTGGTCGCGATAGAGTCCGCCGGCATTGCGAATGTCGTCCGCAATCGAATGCGCCCCGGTCAGTTGCCGGCCGCGCACGATCTGCGCGGAGATCAGCACCTGCGCGCCGTGGCCCAGGCAAAACATCGGTTTCTTCGTGGAATCGAACTCACGCACGAACCGCTGCACTTCTTTGTTCGCGCGAATGTGGTCCGGCGATAAGCCCCCCGGAATCAACAAAGCGTCGAAATCTTCTCCCGTGCAGTCCGCCACGAGCTCTTCCGCCTTCGCAGCGTTGCCTTCATCCAGCCCGCGTTTGCCGCGAATCTTCTGACGCGAACGCTCGTCGATGCCGACGATGGTGACGATTGCGCCCGCCTCTTCGAGCGCGCGCCGGGGTTCCGAGAGATGGGCTTCCTCGTATCCGTCGCCGACCAGCGCGGCGATGCGTTTTCCTTCGACTGATTGCATCCGGCTCCGATTCTCTGGCGCGCATTGATGCTCCCCGTCAGGTTTTACAGAGTTCCCCCGGTTTGCTGCACCGCCACGCGGAGCAAGTAGGCGAGTTCGATCTCGATCTTGCCGAGCGCGTCGAGCAGGGAGTCCTCCAGCACGGACTTGAGCGTGGCGTTGCGCTTGGTCATGTCGCCCTCCGGTACGGGATTGCGCGGATTGATCTCGCGCATGTAGATCCGCGCGTCGTACCGCGTTTGGCCCTCGGGCAGAAAATACAGCGGATCCAGGCCGAACGCGTAGACCTCCAGCGAGAGCAGGCCGGTCTTCTGCATGAACGCGATGGGCCGCGAGCGCAGCGCCTGCACCATCCGGGCCATGCAGCTCACGCTCACTCGGCGCGTTCCTGCGAAGACATCCTCTATCTCGCCCGCGCTCAGGCCGCACGCCGCAGCCAGCGCGGACGCGTCGACGTCGCGCTCCGCGGCGTACGCCTTGAGGCCCTCGCCGAAGGCGGGGCCGCCCGCGGTTCCGAGCGTTCCGTCCCAGGATGCAGTCTGCTGGTTCATGCTTTTTCCGGCTCCGTGCTCACGTAGAGGTCGTCACCCCGCACCTGCAGCGCAAAGCGCGGCACGCAGGCAAAATCGCCAAGGGTCATCTTCCCCGAGCGCACGTCGAAGCACCAGCCGTGCCACGGGCACGTGACGAGCGGACCTTCCAGCCACCCGTCCGCCAGCGGACCGCCTTGGTGCGGACAACTGTTCTCGATGGCAAAAAAGGCTCCGTCGACGTTGAAGACCGCCACTTCGTACCGGCCGGCCGCGTAGGCCCGTCCGGCACCCGGCGGAATATCGCGGGTGCTCGCGATGCGGATCACCTTATCCAAATAACCCGGAAATCAGCCCCCCGTCGACGGCAATAGTCTGTCCGGTGATGTAGCGCGCCGGCTCGCCGCACAGGAACGCAACCAGCGGCGCCAACTCTTTCGGCCTCGCGATTCGGCCAATAGGTACTTCGGATCCGGCGCGCGCCAGGGCCGCGTCGTCGTCGCCGTAGAGCGAGCGAAGACGCGCCGTCTCGATGCGTCCGGTCGCGATGGCGTTCACCGTCACGCCGTCCTGCGCAACTTCGCCCGCGAGCGTTTTGAGCGCCGAAACGAGCGCCGTGCGAAAGATGTTCGAGAGCGCAAGCTGCGGGATGGGTTGCTTGACCGAGGTCGACGTGAGGGCGACGACGCGTCCCCAGCGCCGCTCGCGCATGCCCCCCACAACGCCGTCGACGAGCTGCAGCATGCTGCGCAGAATCGCTCGATACGCCGCATCCCAATCGGCGGGTGAGGTTTGCGTGACCGTGCCGGGTTTGGGGCCGCCGCCGTTTGCAATCAGGATGTCGACGCGGCCGAATTGCTCGTGCACGTCGCGCAGAAGACGATCGATGCTGCTCGAGTCACTCAAGTCGACGACGAACGCTCGCGCGTCGGGCGATCCCGCTTCGCGCGCGGCGCCGGCCACGCGCTCGAGTTCCCGCTCGCGACGCGCAGCGATCGCGACGCGAACCCCTTCGCCCGCAAGCGCGAGCGCGCACGCTTCTCCCAGGCCCGAACTTGCGCCCGTGACAAGCGCGACCTTCTCTGCGATGTTCAGGTCCATGTACGCACCTTCCGGAGGACGCGGCACGCCCCTTTCGAAGCCACCGCCACATGACGCAAACGCCCGATCAGATCGTCGAACGCCGCACGGAAATCGTTTTTCCGACGGACGTCAACCACTACGGTACGCTCTTCGGCGGCAAAGCCGTCGCGATGATGGACGTGGTGGCATCGATTGCGGCGATGCGCGCGGCGCACAAGCCCGTCGTCACCGCGTCGATCGATCGTGTTGATTTTAAATCGCCGATTCGCGAAGGCGACTTCGTCGAAACGATCGCGCGCGTCGTGAACGTGGGCCGCACCTCGGTGACGGTCGAGGTCGAGCTCTGGGGCGAGATTCCCGCAACGGGCGAACGCCGCTTGTCGACGGTCGGAAAATTCGTACTCGTCGCCATCGATCGCGAAGGCCGCCCAACCCCAATCAAATCCTAAGCGTCACCACAAGCTCTCGTCATCCCGAGCCCCTCGAAGGCCACAAGCTCTCGTCATCCTGAGCCTGTCGAAGGGCGAGCCGAGCGCAGTCGAGGCCATCACCCCCTGCGCACCATTCGCAAGCGCTCGGGCATCTGCGGATCGGGATCGGCATCCGCAAAGTCAAACCGGCGATACAACGCAACCGCGGCCGCGTTATGTTGATCGACGAGCAGATCCACCGGCTTCGCACGGTGCTTCTCCAAAACACCGGTAATAAGATCGCTCGCGAGTCCGCGCCGGCGAAACGACGGATGCACCGCGAGCGAACGAATTCGCACCGTGTGTCGCGTCGCATCGACCAACACCCAGGCGACGATGCTGCCGGAGCGGTTCACGATGCCGATCGCCTCAAATCCGCCGGTGCCGATCGTTTCGCCGTAAAACTCGCCGTCGTACTGCTCGTCGGCAGAGAACGCCAACGCGTCGAGTTCACGCAGCGCGGGAATATCGCCCTCGGATAACGTTCTCACAAACATATCTTGTAGATTCACGTGAGGATTCGCGTGTGGATTCACGTGAGGTGCCTCGACTTCGCTCGGCTCGCCCTTCGACAGGCTCAGGATGACGAGAGATTGTGGCCCTTCGACAGGCTCAGGATGACGAGAGATTGTGGCCCTTCGAGCGGCTCAGGATGACGAGAGATTGTTGCCTTTCGAGCGGCTCAGGATGACGAGAGATTGTTTCCTTTCGACAGCTCAGGATGACGAGAGATTGTGGCCCTTCGAGCGGCTCAGGATGACGAGAGATTGTTGCCTTTCGACAGCTCAGGATGACGAGGGAGTATGTTGCGTCTGGGGCGCCACCTCTGATATGATTCCCCGGTCGCCGGAGCGGCCGCGTCACCCCCAGCGGGGTCGAAGGGCTGCATCCGAAGCGAGCCCATCCTTGAACAAGGAGTCTCTTTCGTGCCCCTGACCAAAGAACAGAAGTCGGAAATCGCGGCCAAGTACGGCCGCTCGTCCAACGACACCGGTTCGGCCGACGTCCAAATCGCCATTCTCACGGCGTCGATCAATCAGCTCACCGAGCACCTGAAGGTCCACAAGAAGGACCATCACAGCCGCCGCGGCCTTCTGCTGCAGGTCGGCCAGCGCCGCCGCCTGCTCAACTATCTGCAGAACAAGGACCTCGAGCGCTACCGCAAATTAATCGCGGATCTCGGTCTGCGCCGCTAGTCATTCAAGACAGAGGTACGAAGAGGCAACCCGTCCGGGTTGCCTCTTTCTTTACGCGGATTAGGACCTTCGGCCTAAGACGAATGGCCCTCCCATCTCTATGGGGCCCGGGGCCTCGCTCGCTACCCTAGCAGTAGAGCTATCCCACATTACCCGAGATGGAAGGAAAGGGGTCCCATGGTGCTTTCTCTGCCCCGCCGTGAGACGGATCTCCAGATCGAACAATCCGACTCGCGGTACATCGTCCACGACCGCAAGCACGATTACGTGCATATTCTGGATCGGCGGGCACTCGAGGTGCTGCAAGAGTGCGACGGTACCCATAGCTGCAACGATATCGCGAAGACGCTCTCGTACCGCACGCACGACTCGTACGACCAAGTGGCGAGCGAAGTCGCGCACTTGGTCGCCGCCTTTTCGGACTTGGCGCTCATCGAGAGCGCCGCAACGCAGACTTAGGTCTTGCGGTTGCGCGCACGGCGGACCGCCTCTTTGATGGAGGTCGTCCCCATGCCGTAGTGCTCGATCAATTCCACCGGATCGCCGGATTGTCCGAACTGATCCTGCACGCCCACGAACTCGATCGGCACGGGATGGTGCTGCGCCAAAATCTCCGCGACGCGCGATCCCATGCCGGCGTGAACCTGATGCTCCTCGACCGTGACGACCGCGCCGCAGCGCTTTGCCGCCTCGACGATCGCGGGCTCGTCCATCGGCTTGACCGTATGATTGTTGACGACCATGCAGTCGATGCCCTGAGCCGCGAGTTCTTTGGCCGCGATGAGCGCGTTGTAAACCAGAATTCCGCACGCGACGATCGCGACGTCTTGGCCTTCGCGCAATATCTGCGCGGTGCCGAGTTCGAACGGCGTCTGTTCCGTCGTCACGATCGGGGACTTCTCGCGCGCGAAGCGCAGATAGGCCGGCCCGTTCATCTGCGTGAGCGCGAGCGTTGCTTTCTTCGTCTGCACCGAGTCGCACGGAACGACGACCGTCATGTGCGGAATCACGCGCATGATCGCGATATCTTCGATAGCCTGATGCGTAGCGCCGTCCGGACCGACGGAGACGCCCGCATGCGCGCCGGCGATCTTCACGTTCGTCTCGTTGAGCGCCATGACGGTGCGCACTTGTTCCCACGACCGTCCGGGATTGAACATCGCGTAACTGGCAATCCACGGAATTTTACCCGTGCTTGCAAGTCCGCCGGCCATCGCGACGAGCAGTTGTTCCGAAACGCCGATCTCGATGTACTGATCCGGCAGCGCTTCCTTGAGAGCCAGGAATCGGGTCGACTCCGAGAGGTCGGCACAGATGCCGATGACGTTTTTGTTCGCCTTCGCCGCCTCGAGCAAACCTTCGCCGAAGCCGTTGCGTGTGGGGACTTGCTTGATCGTCTTCGGATCGTCGAGCGGCGCGAGATGCAGGGCGTCGCCGGTGCGCACGTCGGTGCTAGCCATGAGCGAGAATCCTTTCCCGCTCCGCTTGCAGTTCGCGCAGCGCGACGTCGGCTTGGTCTTTATTCGGCGGCTTGCCGTGCCACGTGTAATCGCCTTCCATATACGAGACGCCCTTGCCCGGCGTCGTATGCGCGATAATCACGCTTGGTTTATCCGGCGACTGCTGCGCCTTTTCAACCGTCGCGACGAACTGCGCGATGTCGTTGCCGTTGCACTCCAACACGCTCCAGTTGAACGCGCGATATTTGTCCGCCAGCGGTTCGAGCGGCATGATGTCTTCCGTACTGCCGTCGATCTGAATGAAATTTCGATCGATGATGTTGATTAAATTATT
This sequence comes from Vulcanimicrobiaceae bacterium, assembly GCA_035279385.1. GTDB lineage: Bacteria > Vulcanimicrobiota > Vulcanimicrobiia > Vulcanimicrobiales > Vulcanimicrobiaceae > DATGJX01. The sequence continues at coordinate 31,379 of DATEHZ010000165.1, forward strand.
GAGTTGAAACTTGCCGGCGGTGAGCACGGCTTCCCAATGCAGCCCGCACTGGTGCTCCGCGTCGGAGGTAACGACGTAGACGCGCCAGGATTCCGCGTCCATCTTCGCGCCGAGCGCCATGCCCGTACCTTGCGCGAGCCCCTCTCCCAGCGGCCCCGACGTGGTTTCGAGCGCCGGTAAACGCACGCGCTCGGGATGCCCCTGCAAGCGCGTTCCGAATTTGCGCAGCGTAAGCAATTCTTCGACGGGAAAGTATCCCGCGTACGCCATCGCGCTGTAGCGCACGGGTGCGATGTGGCCGCATGAAAGCAGCAGCCGGTCGCGCTCGGGCCATTCGGGATTTTTCGGATCGTGCCTGAGCACGTGCTGATAGAGCGCCGTGAAAATATCCGCCATGTCAAGCGAACCGGCGGAGTGTCCCGAGCCCGCCGCGAGCAGCGCGCGAATGATGCCCTGACGGCAGAGATTCGCTTGCTCCTGCAGCTCGGTCAAACGCTGTGCGGAGAGAGGTTGCATATCAGGCGGTAGATACCCGCCTGTGCGTCCGGGGCCCTCGCAGGACGACCTTTTTTATTCTAAGCGCAAGGCCGGCAGGCGGACGACGAACTCTGCACCGGTGCCGCGCTCGCCGTCGCGTACCATGACGCTGCCGCCGTGCGCGCACGCGATCCACTGCACGATGGCGAGCCCCAAACCCGTGCCGTCGCTTCGACCGTCCGCACGAAAAAAGCGATCGAAGATTCGCGCCTTTGCGTCGGCCGCAACCGGATCGCCGTCGTTGGTGACGACGATCTGCGCTTGCGGCCCGGCGTCGACGCGCACGCGCACCGTTGAGCGCGCGTGACGTATGGCGTTCGAAAGCAGATTGCGGATCATTTCGCGTACGCGCCGCTCGTCGGCTTCGACGATGACGCTGGCCGGCTCGACGTCCAGCCGCAATCCGCGGTCCGCAGCGATGTGGCGATACTCCTGCGCCGTATCGGCGACCACGGCGCCGAGATCGATCGGTTCCTTCGCAAGCGCACCGGGCTGCGCGCTGCGCGCGAGCGTAAGCAGGTCCCCGACCGTCGCCGATGCATCGAGCGCCGCGCGCGCTATCGTGGTAAGCGCCTGCGCCAGAGCCGGCGGTGCATCTGCACGCTCCGCCTGCGCGACGCTCGCAATGGTTGCAAGCGGCGAGCGCAGCGCGTGTGCCGCGTCCGCTGCAAAGGCGCGCTCCCGTTCGTGAGCCGCGATGAGCGGTTCGAGCGACGCACGCGCGAGCATCCATGCGGCCGCGCCGACGATGACCAGCAGCGGCACGTCGAACGCGACGATCGTCAGCAGCACGCGCCACATCGCCGCCGCATAGGCGCGCGAGGCCTCCGGCGTGCCGAGCGCCGGCTGCAGTAAGCCGGCGTACTCGCGCCCCAAGAAGAGATACGCGCCGGCGCTCAGTGCGGCCAGCACGATCGCGAATACGAGCAGATAACGCAGCGCGAGTCGCGCGATCACGGTTGAAATTTGTATCCGACGCCCCACACCGTTTGGATGACGTCGCCCGCGCCGGCACGCCGCAGCTTGCGCCGCAGTTGGCTGACGTACACGTCCACGATGTTGCTCGATCCGTCGAAGTCGTATTCCCAAAGACGCTCGAGCAGGTGCTCGCGGCTGAGCACGAGCCCCGCATTGCGCGCGAAGAATTCGAGCATGCGAAACTCCGTGAGCCCGAGTGAGAGCGACCTTCCGCCGAAGACTGCCTGCCGCGCGCGCATGTCGATCTCGAGCGCGCCGACGACGAGCGCGTCTTTGACGGGGCGCTCGCCTCGCCGCAGCAGGGCGCGTACGCGCGCAACGAGTTCTTCTTCTTCGAACGGTTTGATCAGATAATCGTCCGCGCCGCTGTCCAAACCGCGCACGCGATCTTCGACGGCGTCGCGAGCGGTCAGCATGAGCATCGGCGTCTGCACGCCCTCGGCGCGCGCCGCACTTGCGATCGCAAACCCGTCGCGCGCGGGCAGCACGACGTCGACGATCGCCGCGTCGTACGTTTGGCGAAGCAGGTAATCCAGCCCCGTATCGCCGTCGGCTGCGACGTCGACCGCATATTTGCGGCGCTCGAGCATCGCCTGCACGGAGGCGGCGACCGAAGCGTTGTCCTCGATCACCAAGATGCGCATGGCTAGAGTTTCGGCGGCCAGGGCGCGCCCACCGTCAAAGCCGCGCCGAAATGTCCCGTTCCGCCGATGGTTTGCACCTGTTGGAAGAGCAGCCGCGCGTGCGGCGTGACGTGAAAGGCGAAATAATAGACCACGTCCCGCGTGATGAAGGGATTTGCCGCGGCATCATAGCGGATGCCGAGGTACGAATGCGCCGTGGGATACCATTTGAGGCGCACGTAGCCGCCGCTGCTGCCCACGGCCGTGCCGAAGCCGTCGGCGTCGGAATCCGAACCCCACCACTGCTCCGCCTGCAGGTCGAACTTTCCGCGCGCCGCGTGCAGCAGCGCGCCGGTCCGGTAGTAGCTGTCGGAAAATCCGCCGGTTCCCACCGGCACGATCCAGCGCGTTCCGAAGATGTACTGGGCGCCCACCGTCACATCGGGGACGAGCGGCGCGCGCAGGAACGCGCCGACTTCCGGCGTTCTCGCCGAGGTGGTCTCTCCCGTCGCAAGCGGCTTGCCGCCGTATGCGGAGCCTTTATATTCGCCCGTATCGATCGTCAGATCGCCGACGAACGCGCCCGACGTGCGTTCCAACTGCACGCCCCACCGCGGCGAGGAGAGCGCGAGATCGTTCAGGCCGACGTGCGTCCCGTAATACCCGTACTGCTGCAGATCGTCCAGCCGCTGCCCCGGCGATTGCGCGAGCGGTAATTCGAAGAGCCCGGCGCGATAGAGCGACTTCGTGTGCTCGTCGTACGTCGCAAGATAGCCGAGAAAGAGCGCGCTCGGACCGCCGCCGGCGCCCAAGTTGTAATGAACGAACGCGCTGATCTTGCCGATGTCCGCGTTGGAAAGCAGTACGCCGCCGGGCGAAAAACGCCGGCTGCCGGGCGCCGGATCCTTTTCGTACTCGAGTTGGTAGCGCAGCGCTACTGCGGTCGTGCCGTGTTTGGGAAGCGGCAATTGATAGCCGTGCACGCGAAACGACAGACCGAACGAATTTAGTTCGGGAAGCACGGTGTGGCATGCGCCGCATTGCAGGCGATAGCGCTGCGCAAAAAGCGGAATCGCATTCGCGCGAGGCGCACAGAACAGCGCTGCAAGCGAAAGTAACGCGAAGGCTCCCAGCGTTCGCACGGCCTTACTGTGCAACGATCGCTCCTCTCATCGGCGCGCCGTAGTGGAAGAAACAGCCGTAGAGATACGTGCCGGGCGCATCGATCTGTATGAGCTGCGAGCTTTGGCCGGCTTGCAGCGTACCGCTGCTCCACGATCCCGAAACCGCGCTGCCGGACTGCGTCTGCGCGCTGACCGCGAACGGCGAACTCGCCGGAAACGCGCTCGCGCCGGCGATGGCGCTTGCGGTGTGCGCAAAGCCGTCGGAATTCACGAATTGCACGAACGATCCGACCGGAACCGTCGTTTGCACCGGCGCGTATCCCGCCGCGCTTCCCTGCGGAAGCTGCGCCGGCGAAGCATGCAGTGTAAGATTCACATCGATCTTCGTCACTTGCGCCCCGCCGGGGGCGCCGCCGCCGGATGAGCCGAGCGTCCCGCCGGGCGTGCACGCCGCCATTGCGAATACGAGCGCGATTGCCGCGAACCTCACCGCGCCATCTCCACGAGTTGATCGGTCAGCGCCGTCGATGCGAGTATCGTCTTGCGCACGTTGCCGCCCGCGTCGATGTAATACACGAACGTCGTATGCACGTCCGCATAGCCCTTGCGTCCGCGCTGCGCGACCACGCCGAACGCGCTCATGATCGCGTGCACGTCCGCGCGTTTTCCGCCCGCAACGATCCACGTGCGCGGATCGGCGTTGAAGCGCCGGGCGATATCATGCATGTCGCGCAGCGAATCGTGCTCGGGATCCAAGGTGATGGTCAATAAGCGAACGTGCGTGTGGGCATGAGCGAACCGCTGCGCCGCCTGCGCGAATTGCGCGTTCACGAGCGGACATGCCTGCGTGCAGTGCGCGGCGATGAACGTGACGATCAGGGGCGTCCCGCGCAGGGTTTGGAACGTGAACGCATGCCCGTTCTGATCGATCAGTTGCGGCATGCGCGCGGCGAGCGCGGGAGGGGCGAGCGCGATCGCCGCCAGGATGGCGAACGCGCTCGCCCGTATGCGACCGAGCATGTTAATAGCCGTAGCCGCCGCCGGGTGACGGAGTGCCGCCCGCGCCGCTGGGCTGGGCCGTCGCTTGCGGGCCGGGTGTTGCACTCGAGCTCACGAGCAGCACGTCGCGCATGCTGGGGCTGTTCATGTAATGATACGCGCAGCCGATGTAGTACGTACCCGGATTCGAAAGCGTAACGGTTACGCTTGCGCCCGGAGCGATCGATCCGCTTGCGTAATTCGCGTCGAGCGAAGAGGTGCCGGACGCGCTCGTCGAGAGCGTTGGAGCTGCGGGAAACGCACTCGTGCTGAGCACGTTGAGCGTATGCGCGTTCGTCGAAGAGAGATTCTTGATCGTAATCGTCGTGCCCGGTGCGAACGCGAGTACTTGCGAGTACGTCTGCTGCGTAAAGCCGCCGACCAGGCCGTACGGAGCGGTGTTGACCGTTCCCATCGGACCGCTCGGCAATGCAATGCCGATCGTTTGAGCGCCGACTCCGGTCGGCGCGGGTGCCGGCGTTGCTGTGGGACCCGTGCCCGTTGGACCCGTCGGCGTCACCGGACCTCCACCGCCGCCTCCGCCGCACGCGGCGAGCATTGCCGTTAGCGCGAGGCCCGCGATCAGCGCATCGTACCGTTTCATACTTGTGCCCTCCCGAAATCAGTTGAGGAGAGCGTAGGGTCAAGAAATGAAAAAAGTTTGAATCGTTAAGGATTTACAATCGCGTCGCGCATCGCCACGGCGAGGTTGCGCAGCACCGCGTCGCCGGACGCGTCGCGCGCGACCGCATCGAATGCCTGACGTGCTTCGCCGCGCTTGCCCTCGCGCAGCAGCACGGTGCCCAGCGCAAAGCGCGCCCGTCCGTACGACGGTGCGAGATCGAGCGCTAGACGCAGTTCCTGCTCCGCGGATGCATACTGACCCTCACGCGCCTGCGCAACCGCGAGGTTGTAATGCGCCAGCGCGTATTGCGGATCGGATTGTAAGAGTTGACCGAAGCTTGCTCGCGCAGCTTCGGAATCACCCTGCTTGAGCGCGACGATCCCGCGCGAGTATAGCGCGCGCGCGGAATCCGGTGCGAGCGCGACAAATCGATCCGCAACGCTTCGCGCTTCACGCAGATCGCCCCGCGCCAGATCCACCGCGATCAGATTCGCCATCGCGGCCAAGAATTCGGGATCGCCGGCAATCGCCGAACGAAACGCTCGTGCAGCTTCGTCGAAGCGCTGCATTTTCGCGTAAGCAATCCCCGCGTCGTAGTGCGCCGTTGAGAATTGGGGCTCAGGAGGATGCAGCGTGATGATTCGTTCGAATTCCGCGGCAGCGGCCGCCCATTGCCCGCGCCGCTCCGCGTCAAGACCGATTGCGAAACGCTCGTGCACTTCACGCGCTTGCGCGATTGCGCGCAGCGCGCGCACGTCCGTCGTGCGCGCGGGCGTCGAGCCGTTGCCGTACGTTTGCGCAAAAGCGCTTGCGGCGCTTGCCGTGAGGACGATGAGCGCGGCTGCGAGCGTCCGAACCCGCATTACGGGGCCGCGTCGGGCAGTTCGGCCTGCTGCCAGTGGGCTGCGGAGGCCGCTTGTTCCGGCTTGCACGCCCAGCCTTTGCGGCCGGCTTCGGTAATGGGTCCGAGCAGCGAGGGATCGGCGGAAGGCTGCAATGCGCCCTCCAGCATCGTTTCCACGGAAGCCGCCCCGGCAATGCCGGCCGCCGCACCGGCGATAACGGCGGTGGACAGTACGGTGCACAGAACGAGACGAACCCAGAGCCTTGACATCGCCTTTAGTATAATCCAATCTCTGAAGAATCCGTGAAGCGCTGCCTGCTCGTGCTTGCCTTGCCCGCCCTTCTGGCGGCAGCCCCCACCCCACTTGTGGTGGGCAGCGTTCGCGATCAGTACGGGCTGCCCATCGAGGGGGCTCGGGTGAGCGCCGCCGGGACGAGCGCCCAAACCGATGCTCAAGGCACCTTCGCGCTCGAGGCCTCGAACGTCCGGCGGGTGACAATTGCGTGCCCGTACTGCCGAACGGTCACCCTCACGGTGCGGCCCGACGAACCGGTCGTCGCGCTCGTCCAGCGCTACGATGCGCTCGCGCAAGAGGCGCCGTCCCAGCGAGACGTCGCTTCCGTGCCGTATTCTCATGCCGAATCGATCGCCGCGCTCCGGCCCTTTACCGTGCTCGAAAACACGACCCACGCGCTTCCGGGTCCGCAACTCTCGGATCGCGGCGCATTTTCGCGCGGAGCGCTCGTGCTCGACAACGGTATTCCGCTCTACGACGTTGCCTCAAATCAATCGCCGTTCGTCGCATTTCCGGCATACGCCCTACAGCGCGTGTCGTGGATACCGCCGAGCGATGCGTTCACCTACGGGGATCTCGCGGGCGGCGGTACGCTCGCTGCGGATACGCAGAGCTCCGATAGCTGGAGCGGTATTTCGGCGCTCGGCGGGACGAGCGCGCTGCGCACGGGACAAACGCGCGATCGCGCGGCATGGTCTCTCGCCGCGTCCGCGCAGGCGGACGACCGCCGCGAACGCGCGGACGCGTTCTTTCGCACGCCGATTGGGGACGACGCTCTCGATGTTAGCGCGATTGTCGCCCAGGATCGCTATACGCCCGGCGTGCAGGAACTGAACACATCGGACGATGGACTGCGCGCCGCCTACACCAGCGTGCGCCGGAATCGCGTGAGCGCATCGCTGATAGCGGACGGCGGCAGCTATTACGGCTCGACGCCGAACATCGATTATTCGGCGCGATGGAGCGACGTGCAAGCGGAAGGCGGGGTCGCAACGACGACGCGCATCCAGTTCTTCACCGATTTGGGCGTTCGCGCATCGAGCGGTGATTACTGGACGTCGGGAACCGCCCTGCCGCGCGCCGGCGGAACGATCGCGCAAACACATCTCGATATGGGCGCGCAAACGGCGGGTGAGCGATACAGCGCAAAGCTGGGTTTCGGCGTTTTCGATGCGCACTACGCCGGCGGCGCATCCGGCTCGAAAACAACGCTGGACGGTGGAATGCTCGCACCTTCTTTCTCCGGATCCTATGCGCTCGATCCGCACTGGACGCTCGACGTGCAAGCCGCGGAATCTTTCGCGCTGCCGACGGTGCTCGAAGCCTTCGTCTATCCGCCTGAAACACCGGGCCTTGCTTTTGATCGCAACGCCTTCCTCGCGCAGACGCTCGCGTACGCAGACCTGCGCCGCTTCCGCGCATCGGTGACGATGCTCAGCGAGCGCGTCCGGGGCCTCGACGTCGGAACGATTCATTCGCTCGGCGTATCCGCGGCGTGGCAGATCGCTCCCGTGCTTGCACTGCGCGCGTGGATCCTGCGCGACAACGACCGTACGGCTCCCTACGACTCGGTCTACCGTTTCGGGGCGCGGCCGCAGCCTGCAACGCTCGCATCGTATTGGCTAACGTACGAGAGTTCGGGGTTGCGGATCGATGCGATTTATCGAAGGGACTTACTCGATTACCGCACCGATCCGCATGTCGACGCGTCGGCTTCGGCGCCGATTGCGCCGGGATGGCGGCTCTTCGGCGCTACGGAACAGCGCGCCGGAAGGCGCACCGTTTCGTTCGGTCTGCGCGCGCAGACGCCGTAGTGAGCCTCAAACTTTGCTTTTTAGAATTTTTTCATGAGCGTGGCCGATAATGAAAGAAGATTCACCGGCATTGGAGGCATTTCGTGGCGGATAAAGTTCGCATTGTACCGACGACCGACGGCAGTTACATGATCAGCGGCGGCGATTTCGAGCTCGTGTGGCCGAGCGGCAAGGTGCTGCAGACGCGTTCCGTCGTGTACCTGTGCCGCTGCGGTATGTCAAAGGACAAACCGTTCTGCGACATGAGCCACAAGAACGGATTCAAATCGCGCGAAGGCGACGAAACCGCGCACAAAGGGTGAAGCCGGCTTAACGGGGCTCCATGACGCGCAGCACCGGCCGTCCGCCGGCGTCTTCAAGCGGAAAGTAGAGCAGGCGCGCGGCGGAATCAATCGCGACGGTGTGTGCGTGCGGCGCAAGAACGCCCTGAGCGATCTTCGTAACGGAGTTGCCGCTGTGAAACACCGAGACGATTCCGCTTTCAGACGCAACGTATAACGTGCCGGCACGCGCGTCCAGAGCCAAAACGTCGGGATCTTCGCCGACGCTCCATCGCCCGGTGATGCGCATGCTTTGCCGATCGACGGCGACGAGCATCGCGTTGTCTTCGCACGCGATGAAGAAACGCCGCGCATCGACCAGCAGTCCGTGGTTTCCCGCGCATCCCGGCAACGCCGTGCGACCGAGAATCCGCAAACTGCGCGGATCGATCTCTACCAGCGCGTTCGCGCCTTCCGCATTGACGAAGACGTGGCGAGTTTGCGGATCGTATTGCGTGTTTCCGACTTCACCGCCGAGCGGAATGCTCGCAACCGCGCGAAAGCTCTTCGCATCGACGACGGTGTCCGCTGCGCCCCGTTCGTCGGATACGAAAAGCCGGCCGGTGTTCGGATCGTACGCAATGCCGTCAGGATACGTACCGGCACCGACGCGTCCCGTGACGCGCAGCGTCGCCTCATCGATTGCAACCAGTTCGTTCGTGCCCGTGGCACTCGCGTAGACGCGATCGCGCGCGGGTACGGCGAGCACTCCGTGCACCTGCGAGACGCCGGGAACGACGCCGGCCACGCGCATTCGCCGCGTGTCGAGCGCGATGACGCTGCCGTCGCCCAGATGCGCGACGAAAAGCATGTGCCGCTTCTCGTCGAGCGACTGGTAGTCGAGCCGGCTCGCATTTCCCGGAAGCGGCACGTCGGCCACCTGGCGCAGCGGTAGCGCCGCGGCGATCGCGAGCAGCGCGGTGAGCGCAGCGGCTACGACGTTCACGACGCTAATATCCGGCGGCCAAGCCGGCGGGATGCCGTCTGTCGGTGCCGCCGTCGAGCATATGCGTGATCGGATCGACGACAATCGCTTGCGCGGATCCCCATGAAGGAACCTGTTTGAACGCGTAACCCATGGCAGCCAGCTGATTCATCGTGGAGGCGTCGAGCGCGCCGGGCTCCATTTGGATCTCGTCCGGAAGCCACTGCATGTGCAGCCGCGGCGCGTTCACCGCCTGCGCGGCGTTCATGCCGTAATCCACGACGTTTTGAATTGTCGCCAGTACGATCGTGATAATGCGCGAACCGCCCGGACTTCCCGTGACCATGAAGAGTCTGCCGTTCTTCGTAACGATCGTCGGCGTCATCGAGGAGAGCGGCCGTTTCCCCGGCTGAATGTCGTTTCGCACACCCTGAACCAGACCGAACATGTTCGGCACGCCCGGCTTACTGGTGAAATCGTCCATTTCGTCGTTGAGAAAGAAGCCGGTGTCGCCGGCAATGACGCCCGCGCCGAACCAGTTGTTGATCGTATAGGTGACCGCAACGGCATTGCCCCACTTGTCGACGATCGAGAAATGAGTCGTGTCGTCGTTCTCGTTCGCGCGCGATCCGAGCCCCGGATGCACGTTTACCGACGGCGTTGCCTTGCCGGGCTGAATCGAGGCGCGCAACTTCTCTGCGTACGCTTGCGAGAGCAGATCGCTCACGGGGTTCTTCACGAACGCCGGATCGCCCAAATACGTATTCCGATCCGCATAGGCGCGGCGTTCGGCTTCGATGACGTAGTGCGCGCTTTGCGTACTGTGCCAGCCCCATGCGTGCAGCGGATACGCCGAAAGAACGTTGAGAATCTCGCACAGCGTTGTTCCGCCGGAGCTCGGCGGCGGCGCGGAGACGATGACGTATCCGCGGTACGCGCAGTGGATCGGGGCCCGCTCCTCGACGGTGTAATTCTTGAAATCGTCCATCGCCAGCATGCCGCCGTTTTTATAGCTCGCATCGACGATTTCGTGCGCGATCGTGCCTTCATAAAACGCGGGTGCGCCGTCCTTTGCGACCAGACGCAAGGTTGCCGCGAGTTGCGGCTGCCGCAGCACGTCGCCCGCTTTCGGCAGGCGTCCTTTGCGCATAAAGATGTCGCGGACGTTGGGCTGGTTCCCGAAGGCATAGGCGCTGCCGTAACCCTGCGCGGCTGCATCGCCGAAGATCGCCGCGTCGCCCGCCTGAATGTTGAAGCCGACTTGCGCGAGCCGAACTGCAGGCGCCATCAGCTCGCTGCGCGGCAGCGTGCCGAAATCTTCGCGCGCTCGTTCCATGCCCATCACGGTTCCGGGTACGCCGACGGCGAGATACCCTTTGGTGCTCGCATGCGGGATGACCTCGCCGTTCGCATCGAGGTACATGTGCGGATTTGCGCGCAGCGGCGCCTTTTCGCGAAAGTCGATGAAGCGTTCGGCGCCGGTGTGCATGCGCACCAGCATGAATCCGCCGCCGCCGATGTTGCCGCAGCACGGATCGACGACGGCGAGCGCGTAGGCAACCGCGACTGCGGCATCGACCGCATTGCCGCCGCGTTTTAATATCTCAAGACCGGCCTGCGTCGCGTAATGCTGCTCGGTTACGATCATTGCGTGCGAACTGCGCGCGGGCGGCGTGCTCTGCCACGACGGCGGCTGCGCCGAACCGGCCGCCCCGAAGAGTACGGCTGCGAGCGCGCCCGCGAAAATTCGCTGTGTCATCCCCGGCCTTTCTGTGCTAGGATCTTCCCGTTGGGA
>DATEHZ010000166.1:0-9393 GCA_035279385.1 Vulcanimicrobiaceae bacterium
GAGCAGCGTGCTCTGCGCGTCGACGCCGGGCGGAATATGCATTACCAGCAGCGCGCGCGCGGTTTTCGGCAGCGCGTCGATCGATTGGGCGAGCCAGCGCAGTTCCCGCTGCGGCGCATCGGGGTGATAGCCGGCGCACCGGCGATACACGATCGACCAATAGACGCTGTCGACCGCCAGCGCGCGCAGGCCGTGCGGCAGCCGAGCCTCGTACCAGCCGTATTGCGCGAACGTCTTTTCGAATTGCGGAGCGGCGCCGCTGCGGTTCACGAGCGGAGCCCACAGATGTGCGATGCGCGCAAAATACGGGCTGCCCGGCGTCGCGCGATAATCGCCGCACGGGTCGTCGTTATTTCCCGGTACGATGACGAACTGCGCGCGCGGAAACGCACGGTTGAACGTGCGGACGATGCGTCCCATCGTTTGCTCCGCCAGACGCGTGTTGCGCGGAAAGTGATGCGCCAGCAAATCGCCGGAGAGAATCACGACCTGCGGGTTGGAATCCGTTTTGCGCATCGCGGCGACGGTGCTCTCCAGCAGCGCCCAATTGGTGTCCTCGCCGTAGCCGGCCGGCACCGCGGCTCCGGGACCGGGCTCGACGTGGAGATCGCTGGCAAGCAGCCAGTGTCCGAGCAGCAGCACGGCGAAAAGCAGATGCATGCGCTACTGGTTGTTCAAAAGCGAGCCGCACGCCTACAGTTTCGAGCAACTGCACGAGGACGGCACCACTCCTTGGAGCGGCGTGCGCAATTATCAGGCACGCAACAATATGATGGAGATGCACCTAGGCGATCTCGGCCTGTTCTACCACTCGAGCATCGCCGAGCCCGCCGCGGTGGGTATCGTACGCGTTTCGAAAGAGGCGTATCCGGACTTCACAGCGTGGGAAAAGGGCGGCGAGTATTACGATCCGCGCAGCAAACCGGGCAAACCCATGTGGCAGATGGTCGACGTCGAGTACGTCGAGCCGCTCGAGCATCCCGTGACGCTCGCGATGATGCGCGCCGAGTCACGACTGGTCGGGATGGAACTGCTCAAAAAAGGTCAGCGCCTGTCGGTGCAGCCGGTCATGCCGCATGAATGGAAGATCGTTCTCGAACTCAGCAAGAACGCCTAAAACACGTTGCCGCGGCGAGATTCCGGTTAGGTCTGAGCGTTACAGGGTCTGTGCCTGCGTGAGGAAAACTTGCTGCGCGCCGATCGGCATCTCGCCCTCGGGACGCAGGCGCACGTAGGTTCCGTCGCTGCGAAGTTCTCGCGCCTTCACGTTGTCCGCGAACATGACCGCGAGAATATGGCCGTAAATCGTTTCCGCGAGAAGCGGATCGAGCACCGGAACGATTATCTCGACGCGGCGGTCCAAGTTGCGGCCGCTCCAGTCGGCCGAGCCGATGAAGACTTCGCGATCGCCGCCGTTTTCGAAGACGTAGATGCGCGAGTGCTCGAGGAAGCGTCCGACGATGCTGCGCACGCGAATGCGATCGCTTACCCCCGGAACGCCCGGCCGCACGACGCACATGCCGCGCACTTGCAGGTCGACGGGCACGCCGGCCTGCGATGCGCGATAGAGCGCGCGCGTGATCTCGCCGTCGGTGATCGCGTTGAGTTTCGCGCGAATGCCGCAAGGCCGGCCGGCGCGAGCGTGCTCTGTTTCACGCTCGATGAGCGCGCTCAATTCGCGCCGCAGGTTGATCGGCGCGACGAGCAGATCTTCGTAATCCGTAATCTTTGAAAATCCCGTCAGCGCGTTGAAGAGCTGCGAGACATCGGCGCCCAATTCCGGGCGGCACGTGAACAAACTCAAATCCGTATACAAGCGCGCGGTTTTCTCGTTGTAATTGCCCGTGCCGAAATGGATGTAACGGCGAATGCCGTCCTCTTCGCGCCGCACGACGAGAATCGCCTTGCCGTGCGTCTTCAGCCCCGCGAAGCCGTACACGACGTGCACGCCCGCACGCTCCAGGCGCCGCGCCCATTCGATGTTGTTCTCTTCGTCGAACCGCGCCTTGAGTTCGATCATCACGGCGACTTGCTTTTCGTTCTCGGCCGCGTCGAGCAGCGCGCGAACGATCGGCGAGTTCTTGCCGGAGGTGCGGTAGAGCGTCGCTTTGATGGCGAGCACGTCCTCGTCCTGCGCGGCCTGCTGCAAGAACTGCACGACCGGATCGAACGATTCGTACGGGTGATGCAGAAGCACGTCGCCTTCGCGAATGGTCGCGAACATGTCGGTCACGCCGATAAGGCGTTTCGGAATCGCGGGCGTGAAGGGCGGGTACTGCAGCTGCGGATACTCGAAGCCTGCGATGGACCACAGGTCGCCCAAGCCCATCATGCCTTCGATCTCGTAGCAGTCGACGTTCGAGAGCCGCAGCGCCTTGAGCAGCAGATCGCGCATGTACTCGGGCATGCCGCGCTCGATCTCCAGGCGCACGGGCTCGCCGAAGCGCCGGCGCTGCAGCTCCGACTCGATCGCTTGCAGCAGATCGTCGGCCTCGTCTTCCTGCAGCTCGAGATCGGCGTCTCGCGTGACGCGGAAGAGATACGAGTCGCGCACCAGCATGCCGGGGAAGAGCGAACTCAGATGCTGCGCGATGAGATCTTCGAGCAGCACGAACCAGCGCTGCCCTTCCGGCGCGGGTTCGACCGGCACGAAGCGCGGCAGCGTCTGCGGAATTTTCACGCGCGCAAAGCGCAGCTCGACGCCTTCGGACGTGACCTCTTCGAGTTCGACCGCGAGCGAGAGCGAGAGATTCGAAATGTACGGGAACGGGTGTCCGGAATCGACGGCAAGCGGCGTGAGTACCGGAAAGACGCGATCGTCGAAGGCGCGCTCCAAGTGCGCGCGCTGCTCTTCCCCGAGATCGGCGACCCGCCAAAGCTTGATGCCGTGCGTTTCGAGCTCCGGAAAAAGGCCGGCGTTGAGCAAACGCATCTGCCGCGCGAGCGAAACGCGCAGACGCTCCGAGATGGCGAGCAGATGCTCGGACGGCGTGCGGCCGTCTTCGGAGCGCCGGAAAATTTGCGCGTCGATTTGCTGCTTGATGCCCGCGACGCGAATCATGAAATACTCGTCGAGATTCGTGCCGTAGATGGCGACGAATTTGAGGCGCTCGAGCAGCGGCGTGCGTTCGTCGAGCCCTTCTTCCAGCACGCGATCGTTGAACTCGAGCCAAGAGAGTTCGCGGCTGACGTACAGCGACGGGTCGTCCAGATTTCGCGGAAAGACTTGCGCCGAGAGCGGCGTCTGCGAGCGTGAGAGCATGTTTGCACCGGGATTCGACGACCGGCGGGGAAACACCAGTTCGTGACCTGGGCAGACTTAGGCTCGCACGTCGCTACCTACCTGGCACTCGCCGCGTCCGCGCTCGCCGCGGGAGCGCTCGCCGGGATCGCGCTCGGTACGGCGGCGGCCCATGTGCGCGGCGCCCGCACGCCGGTTCTGGCGCTTACGAACATCGGACGCGCGGTGCCCAGTCTGGCGCTGCTCACGTTCATGGTCCCCGTGCTCGGCCTGGGCTTTACGCCCGCGCTCGCTGCGCTGATCGTCCTCGCCGCCGCGCCAATCGCCATAACGACCGACGTCGCGCTGCGCGGCGTCGCGCCGGCCGCAATTGACGCCGCGCGCGGACTGGGAATGACGCCGCTGCAAATCGCTCTGCGCGTGGAGTGGCCGCTCGCGTTTCCGGTCATTTTCGCCGGCGTGCGCACGGCCGCAACGGAAGTGATCGCGAGCGCCGTACTCGCCGCATTTATCGGCGCGGGCGGCCTGGGCGAACTCATCACGACGGGTCTGCAGGCCAATCAGCCGGATCGCTTGTGGACGGGCGTCGCCGCAATCGCGGTTATCGCGCTGTTGGCCGAATTCGCGCTCGCGCTCGCACAGCGTTCTTTAGGAGAGGCTGCTTGAAGATTACACGTTCGCATTCGCTCAAACTCATCGGCGCCGCACTGGTCTTGCCGAGCTGCGGCGGAAAGTCCGGGGGTGCCCCGGGCGCCGCGGTGCGCGTCGGATCCAAGAACTTCGGCGAAGACATCACGATTGCGGAAATCTACGCGGCGGCGCTCGAGCGCGCCAAAATTCCGGTCGAGCGGCACGTGAATCTCGGGAGCACGCAGATCGCGATGGCGGCGATGCAGCGCGGCGATATCGATCTTTATCCCGAGTATACCGGAACGGCACTCATCGACGTGCTCCATCTTCCGCCGATGCGCGATGCGAAGGCACTGTACGACCGCGTGCGCGCGGAGTATCGCGAACGGTTCGGCATGGCGTGGCTTGCGCGCTCGCCGGTGAACGATTCGCAAGGTTTGTGCACGACGCAGTCCGTCGCGCGCAGGTACGGTATTCGTACGCTCTCCGATTGCGCGAAGGCCGCACCGCGGCTGCGCCTGGCGGCGGTTCCGGAATTCGTCGCGCGCGCCGACTCCCTTCCGGGATTGCAGAAGTTCTACGGCGGCTTTACATTCAAAGACGTCAAGACCTACGACATCGGCTTGCAGTACACGGCCCTGCAGCAGGGGAGCGCCGACGTCGCAACCGCGTTTACCACCGATGCACAGATTATTGCGGACGATCTCGTCGTGCTGCGCGACGACAAAGGCTTCTGGCCGCCGTACAACGTCGCGCCGATCGTCCGCGAGAAGACGCTGCGAGCGCATCCGCGGATCGCGGACGTGCTCGACAAGATCGCGCCGCTGCTCACCGACGACGCGGTGCGCAAGCTGAACATGCAGGTGAACGTTCAGCATCAGGATCCGGCGGACGCGGCGCAGGCGTTTCTGAAGGAGCACGGGATCTGAGCGCGAGCGCGATCCGGTTCGAGTCGGTTACCGTCCGTTACCCCGGCGCCGATCGCAACGCCGTCGACGGCGTAAGCACGCACGTACCCGCGGGATCGTTCACCGTGCTGCTGGGTCCCTCGGGCTGCGGGAAGAGCACGCTGCTGCGCACGGTCAACCGTCTGGTCGTACCGCAATCCGGAACCGTCTATGTCGGCGAGCATGACGTCGCGGCACAAGACGCGGTGCAGCTGCGGCGCGGCATCGGGTACGTGATTCAGGCGGTCGGGCTTTTCTCGCACATGACGGTGGCGCAGAACGTCGGCGTCGTGCCCTCGCTGCTCGGCTGGGATTCACCGCGCATCGCACGGCGCGTCGACGAACTGCTTGCACTGGTGGGTCTGGAGCCGCAGCGCTATCGCGACCGCTATCCGCGCCAGCTCTCGGGCGGCGAGCAGCAGCGCGTGGGCGTCGCGCGCGCCATCGCCGCGCAGCCGCAGGTCTTGCTGATGGACGAACCATTCGGTGCGGTCGACGCGATCGTACGCCGCTCGCTTCAGGACGAGATTCGCCGCATCGCCGGCGCACTGCACGCGACGATTTTGTTCGTCACGCACGACGTCGAGGAAGCGCTGCGTTTGGCCGACCGCATCGTCGTCATGCGCGAAGGACGCATCGAGCAGCAGGGAACGGCGCAGGACATTCTCCGCGCTCCCGCCACGCCGTACGTTGCGCGGCTCTTCGCCATCGATCCGGAACTGCGGCGCTACGATGCGCTTCGCGGCGCCCTATGACGTACATCGAGCGGCACATCACCGAGATCGGGGCGCTCACGCTCCAGCACGCGGCTCTGGTGTCGGCGGGTCTCGCGCTTGCGCTCGTCGTCGCAGCCGGCCTCGCGTACGCGGTTCTGCGCGTGCCGCGCATCGATACGGCGGTATTCGCCGGAGCCGGTATCGTGTACACGATTCCGTCGCTTGCGCTGCTTGCGATCGCCGTGAAATACTTCGGACTCGGGTTTTGGCCCGTCGTGTTCATCCTGGCGGCGTACGCGCAGTTCATCCTCGTGCGCAGCATCGTTGCGTCGCTGCGCGGTGTGCCCGAGGCGCAGCTCGATGCGGCGCGGGGCCTGGGCATGTCCCCTCGACAAGCGTTTTGGCGCGTACGGCTGCCGCTCGCCGCGCCCGTGCTCATCGGCGGCATCCGATTGGCTACGGTCGCACTGATCGCGATCGCAACGCTCGGCGGCTACGTCGGAGCGGGCGGTTTGGGCAACGAGATCTTCCAGGGACTGCAGCGCCAGTTTCTCGCACAGACGCTTGCGGGCAGTATTCCGGCCGCGGCACTCGCGGTTATTGCGGACGCTCTGCTGCGCTTCGCAGAACGCGCGATGCGCACGCGGGTTACCGGTTAGCGATCTTCCTTGAAGCCGGCCCAGTCGGTGGGGCGGTGATGCTCGCAGGGTGACCATTGAAATGTGTCGTCACCCAGGCGAACCGCGAGACAGGAGCACGGCCATCGCCAGATCTCCTCGCCGGTAACGTTATATCGGCTCGCCGGTTCGCCGAGCTCTTGTTTAATCTGCGTTTCGCTGCGGAGCATTATCGTGGGCAACCATTATGATGATGTGCGTCTCTTTCCCGTAGGCGATTCACATATAGCACAATCTTACCTTGCTACTTTTGTAGCATGGCTGCCGCGGTTTTCCCGACTTCTTCCTACGTTCAAACATCGCGCGTCCTATCATGACCCGCATGGCCGCCCCATTGCCCCTGAGCGACGTCTTCAGCCGGCTCTTTTGGCCGAACTCGTCGAGCGCGAAACCCTCACCGGACGGTTCCATCGGTTTGCTGTACGAGTGGCACTGCGGCTGCTCCGCGCTCACCACCGACCCGAAGCACTGCATGATGACGTGGTGCGCGCAGCACGCTTCAGGGTGACAAGTACTTCCCGAGCCAGTCGTTCAGGATGTGTAAGCGCTCCACGCGGTGCAGCGGTGCGCCGGTGCGCGAGAGATCGTGGTTCTCGCCCGGCACGTCGACGTATTCCACGGTGCGGCCCAAGATTTTCAAGGCCGTGAATTCTTGAATGGTCTGACCGATCGGCGTGCGTGTGTCTTCGTCCGAATGCAGGATGAGCAGCGGCGTGTGCACGTTTTCGACGAACGTGAGCGGCGACTCCGCGTAGTTCAAACTCTTCGGATCCCAGAACGGGCCGAAACCGTACTTCGTGTCGTACGCGCCGAAGCCGTTCGCGCCCGCGAAGTCGGCATCGAGCTGCTCCGTGCTCAAGTTGCTCACGGCGCGCTCGGCGATCGCCGCCTTGTAGCGGCCGGTGTGCGAGATCACCCAGAGCGTCGCGTACCCTCCGTAACTTCCGCCGCTCACGCCCAAACGGTTCGCATCGACGCCGGGAAACCTCGCCGCCCGATCCATCACGCGCTGCACGTCGTCGAACATCGCTTCGCCCCAGTGCGCGTTCAGCGCGGCTTCGAAGGCGTACCCGTGCCCCGTGCTCCCGCGCGGGTCGGAAAAGACCACGTTGTACCCTTGGCCCGCGAGATATTGGAACTCGTGAAAGAACGTTTGCCCGAACTGCGTTTGCGGGCCGCCGTGAATGTCGAGGATCGTCGGCCGCTTGCCGTGCGCTTTCGGCCCGACGGCGGGCATGAACCACGCCTGCACGGGAAAACCGGCGTCGTCGTTTACCGTGAACTCCCGCGGCTGCGAGAGCTGCACGCCGGCAAGATACGCATCGTTCAGCCCGGTGACGCGTTTGCTTTTGCCGGTCGCAAGATCGAGCACGTACACTTCGCGCGGATGCGTGAAGTCGGAGAGCGTGTACGCCGCGTACCTTCCGTGCGCGTCCATCGTGCACTCCGCCGCCTCACCGTGCGTCGTCAGTTTCGTAACCATACCGGTTTGCGGATTCAGCCTGACCAGCGCACTGTACCCGGGCTGCTCGATATTCATGAGCGCAAAAGCATCGCCGGGTGCGAACTGCGGACCGCAAAGGCCGCCGGGTTCGCCCATATCGGCCAGAACGCTGTCGCCGAATTGCGTCGCGTTCTTTGCAACGATTTGCCGCGCGCCGCCGGGAGCGGTGCGCATCAGCGCCGCGAACTGCGCCGGGTCGGCGACGCCGGCGCTGAAATACCAGACGTGACCCGCGCGATCGTAGCCCAGCAGATAGTTCGCCGGATCGCTCGAGGGAAGTTTGTGCATCGCGCCGCCCGTGGACGCGATCGTGTAGACGTCGCTGGGTCCGCCGCTGACCGGGAAATACCGCAGCGAATTGAACGCTATGGTTTTATCGTCCGGCGACCATGCGGGATTGCCTTCGCCGAACCGCGTTCCGCTCGTTATCGCACGGGCGCCGCTGCCGTCCGCGTTCATCACCCAAATATGCGGAAAATCTTCGTAGGTGTAACCCGCGCCGTTGGTTTCGAAAAAGAGGTGGCGGATAATGCGGATGTCGCTCCTGCGCTGCTCCTTGCGCGGTTTGAAGCCGGCGGCTTTGAAGTCCGCGTACGCCGCATGCGGCGCGACGTGCGTCACGACGGTAAATGCAATGCGCTTGCCGCCGTGCGAGTAGACCGGCGAGCTCGCGCCGTCTTTGACGTGCGTGAGTTGCTTGAGGGTGCCGGTTGCCGGCGTATACGTGTAAATCTGCGACTGCTCGCCCTTTTTCTGCGGTCCGCGGGTAAACGCGATCGTCCGGCTGTCCGGAGACCAGGCGGGTCCCGAATCATGTCCGCTATGCGTGATACGCGTGAGGCCGCGGCCGTCCGTGCGCACGAGATACAGATCCGTTTCGTAGCGGTCTTTCGGTCCGTTCATGCGGCGCGCTTCGAACACGACGCGCGTTCCGTCGGGCGAGATCTGCGGATTGCCGACGAACACGAGTTTATACAGATCTTCCGCGGAGACGGGGCGCTGGGCGGCATGCGCCGGGAGCGCGGTCACGGCAAAGGCCGCAATCAGGATGAGCGTACGTACGAGCTTCATGCGCGGGTATAGAGGTTTACGCTAAAACGCTCCTGCGCGTCGGTCCACGTTCTCTGCAGATTCAAACCAGCGGCTTTGCCCAGTGCCTTCAAATCGTCACCCGAATACTTGTACGACGACTCCGTGTGAATCGTCTCGCCTTGCGCGAACCGCACCGTTACATCGAGCGCGTCGATTCGCACCTCGCACGCGCTTCGAGCGCGCAGATAGGATGCAACGCGCCCCGCACCTTCTTCGTACCGCGCATCGTGTTCGAAATTCGAGAGGTCGAACGTGCCGCCAAGTTCGCGATTGATGCGCGCGAGCACATTCTTGTTGAACGCCGCGGTGACGCCGATTTCATCATCGTACGCGCGTTGCAGCACGCGTGCATCCTTCTTCAGATCCGCGCCGAGCAGCAGTCCGTCGCCCGTCTTGAGCGACTTGGCAATAGCGCCGAGCAAATCGCTGGCCGCGCGCGGTTCGTAATTGCCGATGTTCGAGCCCATGAACATGAAGAGCGCTCTGCCGCTGCGCCGCACTTGCGCGCCCTCGAGGATCGAAAAATAATCCCCTTCGTACGCGGACACGGTAAGCGACGGATAGGATTGCACGAGCGAAGCGGCCG
>DATEHZ010000167.1:0-14548 GCA_035279385.1 Vulcanimicrobiaceae bacterium
GCTTTCAGATCGCCGAATATCTGCGTGCCGCGCTCACTTCAAGGTTCGCCTGGGCACCGTTCAACGGCATCATGTGCATCTCGGGCGCCTGTGCGATGTGGAAAAAAGACATCGTCGTGGCCGCGGGGGGCTATCTCACCAATACGGTCTGGGAGGACGCCGAAATGACCGTGCGCGTGCATCATTACATGCGCGCAACCCGCCGGCCCTATCGCATCGCGTTCGTTCCCGAAGCGCTCTGCTTGACGCACGCGCCGGAGACGCTCGGCGAGCTGCGGCGCCAGCGCGTTTCATGGCACCGGCACATCACCGAAGCGATAAGCAATCATCGCACGATGCTCTTGAGGCCGCGGACGGGTCTGGTCGGGTGGTTTGCGCTGCCCGCGTACGTACTCACCGAATGGCTCGCACCGCTGTGGCTGCTCTTGGGTTTCGGGTTCCTCATTGCGTCGAGCGTCATGGGCATACTTTCCGTACAAGCCCAACTCGTGCTGCTCGCGGTGGTATTCGCATTCACCGTATTCAAAATGGCGATGGCCCTCATTCTCGATGAGGTCTCGTATCGATCGTACACGCTGCGCGACGTGTGGGGTCTCTTCGCGATCGGAATGATCGAACAGATCGGTTACCGTCAGTTGCTCTCGCTCTGGAGTCTCGCCGGTATGCTCTCGTTCTATCTCAAACTGCCGATTCGGGGCAGGCGGCGCGGGGTGATGGGCCCGTTCGAAGCGCCCTACCGGCCGTCGAAACGCCGCGAGGCGGCGTAGAGCCGGACGAGCCGGGTAAAAGCGGTCGCTGCGCCTTCGCGGATAACGCAGTTACAGCGATCGCTTAGCGCCGTTGCATCGGGGTTGATCTCGGCAACGAACGCACGATCGTTTTGCATCGCAAGCGCCGCCGCGGGATACACGAGCGCGGACGTGCCGACGACGAGAATGACGTCGGCACGCGACGCCGCGTCTGCCGCACGCTCCCACACATCGGACGGGAGCATCTCGCCGAACCACACGACTTGCGGGCGGAACCGGCCGCCGCATACGTGCTCGATACGTTCTTCGTCCAAACCGCTGCGCAGGGGAAGCGTCGCGCCGCAGCCCGTGCAGCGCGCTTCGCGCAGGTGGCCGTGCAGTTCGAGCACGTTCTTGGAGCCCGCACGTGCGTGGAGCGAGTCCACGTTTTGCGTGGCAATCGTCATGCGCTCAGCAAGCGTTTCCAACTGCGCCAAGGCGTAGTGACCCGCATTGGGCTGCGCGCCGCCGTACGCGAGGATGCGTTCGTTGTACCAGCGCCAGACGGTGCGCGGATCGCGATCGAACCCTTGCGGCGAGGCAAGATCTTCGACGCGATGCTTGCCCCAATAGCCGTCAACGCCGCGGAACGTCGGCAGGCCGCTCTCGGCGCTCATGCCGGCACCGGTCAGGACAAATATGGATTCCGCGCGCCGCAGCGCATCAACGACGTCCTGCATGTGGGTATAATTCCGTGCTATGGATTCCGTAGAAATCGTGTACTTTACCTGTCTGAACGAGGAATGCCCGAAGCACCGCGACATTTTTGCCGAAGGCGATCCGGAGCACGAACGCTGCGCGCGCGAGCCGTTGTGGGAAGAAGGTCAACGCCGCGCGATGCCGGGTTGGTTCTGGGCAGCGATGTCCGCGGCGATCGCGGCGGCAATTGCCGGCGGCGCGATCGCTATGCGGATGATGCGCAACAGGCCATCGAACCGCCAGTCGCTGCGCGAACAAACGGAGATGAAAAGATGGAGCGGCCCGCACGCGCATCCGGAAGAGCGCGAGGGCGGCTCGGTGCCGCCCCCGATCGGCCGCGCGTAACGGTTCGCATTAGTCCGTACAGCGCATTCCGCGTCCGCAACTGGCGGCAAGCTGCGCCTGCTCCATAAGGCGATCTTGCGCGCACGGCGGGCAAAGCACTGCGGTCGCGGGCGCATTGCAGTTGCAACAGCGTTGCTCGGTATGAGGCATTGCTCCCTCCTATAAGCGGAAGGGGCCGCGCATTTCTGCGCGGCCCCTTCGGGTGTTTTCTACGCTGCAGAGAATGCTACATCAGGTTTCGATGCCGGTCGTATCCAGGCCGAAATTGCGCGCGACGATAGAACCGGCGGTCAGCCGGCGCGTGTCGCTCGATTTCGGTTGGTACGGCATTCTCAAATGCATCGTTCAGACAGTTTACCACGGCCGGTCAAGCGCTTCAATGGAACCTTGGACGAGCCGTCCGGCGTATATACGAACATGAAGAAATTGCTCGCTCTACCGGCCGCGCTCACGGCGCTGGCGCTCGCCGGCGCGGTCGCCATCGCGCAGGAAGCAGCGCCGTTCGCGAATTACTCCGACGTCTTCGCGCAGTTACCCAAAGATACGGCCGGCGCCGTTCAGCAGCAGATCATGCACGCTCCGGCTGGAGACGTCATGGCCGTGTACATCGTGCGCACGGCGCGCCAAATGTACACCAAGCAAGACGAACTGCTCATCGTCCTGAGCGGTCACGGCACCGCGACCGTCGGCTATCCGTCGTTTCAGCTGCAGCCCGGATCCGTCGTGTCGATTCCGCGCAATACGGCGTTTCAGATCACCTCGAACGGCAAGTCCCCGATCAAGGCGTACGTGATCGTAACGCCGTCCGATAATCCGAACGACAAACGCGTGCTCGAACCATAGCGTGTACCCGCGATGCGGCGCATGATTGCCTGCATGGCGAGCGATCGCAAAAAGAAAACAATAGTTGCATTGTCTTGCCATCCGCAATGAGTGAGCGCATACTCCCATTGAGGGAGGCAACGTTATGGCAACGATTATCCTCGGACATATCGGCAGCGACGCAGGCTATTGGGTGATCGGACCCGATGGAAAGATGCACCATGTCGGCGGATGGCAGATTGAAGAGATGACCGATCTCAAAAACGCCATCAATGCTTTGCGCGAGGCGGTCCAAATTCGCGAACCGGGCGTCGCTGAAAGCATAACGAAGGCCGTCGTGCCTTTTGTCGAGCGCGCGCTCACCAAGAATCTCAAAGGCGACGTCGCCGAAAAAGGCATCATCATCGTCGGCGGCGCGACTCGCGAAACCACCGCGGTGTGACCGCCGCGCAAGCGGACGCGCAAGCGCGGTACGTCGCGTGGTTCCACGAACTGGATGCGTGGACGGAATACTGGGACGTCTATCATCCGGAGAGCAACGGCCGGTATTATTTCGGCAACGGCCGCGATGAAAAGGGACTGCTGACGAAGCTGCTTCCCAACCAGTCGCGGCCGCCCGTGTTCGGTGCCTGGTGCCGGATGGCGCTCGGGTCGGGTTCCGCTGACGGATTTCTGCAAGAACTCGCGGCGCAAGACGCTCGCGAAGCGATCTTCGAAATCGACGATCTGGTCGCGCGTCTCTTCGCGAAACACTTCGGCGACGCCGCCGACGCGGCGGTACGGAGCGACTATCTCGAGGGGATCTTTCGCTTTGCGACCGATGCGCTTCCGCCGGCGGCAGAGCGCGACGCGCGAATCGATGCGTCCGATCCGAGAAAAGCCACGGCCGGCCGACATACGCTCGATAGCGACATCATGTGGTTCGCGTGGGCGTTCGAACTCGAGGCGGCGCACGTTCTTGCGCGTGGCGGCGGCACGCAGCCGCGGCACGCGTTGCTGATGGCCGGCGTCGCGACGGGCTGTGCCGCCAACTTTACGTGGCGCGGCCACCGCCGCACGCGTGCGGAATACCGCGCGGATGCGGTCACACGCGCGCTGCTGCTCGAACGCGGTGCGCAGTTGGCATCGGACTTTGAAGCGGCGGCGCATGAAGTTCACGCGCTGTTTCGCATTCGTGAATGGGGGCACGAATAATGCGTGCTCCAGCTCCTTTTGGCCGCAAGCATGCTGGCGAGCGCGCCCTCAGCCGGTGTCTATGCGCGCGGTGTCAGCTCCGTTTACGCCGGCATTGAAGAGTATCCGGCTGGACGCCGCTACACGGAATACTACGATACCCGCACGCGGCGTTTCGGAGAGCTTCGGCATGTCCGTGGTTCGCAGTATGAAACGGTGCAGAAGCCGCTGCTGCGGTTTTCGCTCGCCGCACCGCTGACCGCCGTCGTCGAAGAGCGGATGTCGGCATCGGATGTGCAAGGCGCGCTGGGGTTTTCGCTTTGGCATGCGCCCGGTGCGCGCGCGCGAGCAACCGTCGTGCTCATTCACGGCTCTGACGACGAGACGCGCGACATGGGATTCCTCATTCCGTACTTCGTCGCACACGGGCTGAACGTCGTGAGTTACGACCAGCGCGGAACCGGAGCATCCGTGGGCGATTGGCATTCGGCGAGTGCCGGCGATAAGGCCGACGACGTACTGGCAATTCTTGCGGAGATCGCACAGAACCCCGCAGTCGATGCAAAGCGGATCGGTGTCTGGGGAACCAGCAACGGCGGCTGGGTCGCGCCGATTGTGGCAACGCGATATCCGGTTGCGTTCATGATGCTGCGCAGCGCGCCCTCGCAGTCCGTTCAAAGCAACGTCTTGTTCGAGATCCGCCAAGTGCTCTCGGAAAATCGGAAGTTCAGCGCGGCGCAGATCGCGGAGGCGCTTTCGTTCGAGCGAACGCTGTTCGATTCGATTCTCACGGATTCGAACTGGCCGCGCACGCAGCAACTGCTCGAGGCGGACGGCGCCAAACCGTGGCTGGGCTACATGCGCATTCCGCAAAACTTTACCGCGCCGCCGTCCAGCGAACTGCTCGAACGGCTTCAGGCCATTCTGGGCTACGATCCGGCAGCGACGCTGGAAAAAGTTCGAGTTCCGGCCCTCGCGCTGTTCGGCGCGCTCGATCGCAACGTCGACGCAGCCGACAGTGCGAAGCATTTTCGCGAATATTTCAACGCCGGCGGCCTGCAAGACGCAATCGTGCAGACGTTCCCGAACGGCGACCACGTCTTAGAAGAATCGGTTACGGGATATCTCGACCGGCCTAAACTCCCGCAGCGCTTGGTGCCGGGTTATCCCGACGTGATGATTACCTGGCTGCACGCGCACGGAATACGATAAGGCAATCCGCGTACCTGATGCGGGCCGCTACCTTGTTTTGAGTATGTGAGCGCGGCGAGGGCGGCGCGTATGTTGTGGGTATGCGAATCCGTACTTGCGCACTTCTTGCGTCCGCTGCGCTTTTTGCAGCGTGCTCCTCCGCCGGTGGGTCGCTGACCCCGCCGAACGCGCCGCAGGCGCTCACCCACGCTGCTTCCGCCGACAGCACGACGGCCGGAGCGCTCGACGTCGGCACGGCCGGTAACGAACCGCTGATCACGGGCGCACCCGACGGCACGCTCTACATCGCCGCGCTCGCGAACGTCTACCGTTCGACCGACAGCGGCGCGAGCTGGACGCTCGTTCCGAACCCGACGCTCGGTTCGGCCGTGCTCGCCTCCGACAGCGCCATCTCCGCCGATCCGGGCGGGCGGTTGTACTACACGTTCGACTATCCCTACGCCGGAAACACCGCCGTCTGCACCAGCGACGATCGCGGCAACACGTGGAGTTGTAATCCCGCGGTTGTGCCGGGAGGAACGGACCGGATGTGGATCGTCAGCCCATCAACGACTGAGGCGTTCGAAACGACAAACGAAGGTTTATACCAAACGACGTTCATGATTAGCAACGATCGCGGTCAAACGTGGACGCCGCAGCAGTTCGGCAACGCGGTGACGCAGCCGCAGACCGGCGAACTGAGCGAATACAATCCCGGCACGTTCGTGCTGCAGCCTCTCAACGAGAACGGCTATATCTTCGTCTATCGTTTCAACCCGGCGCAGCAGATCAACGTTCTTTCCGACGTGCAGCCGACGGGCGTTCCGAGCGGCGCCGCGCTGCCGGGATCGTCGATGGGACACGATGGAACGTATTTCGTGACAGGCGAGGGCACGAACGCAGCAGGCGGCCGTCAAGTGGTCATCGGACGCACGACCAATCAAGGCGCGTCGTTCTCGATCTTGCCGCCCATTCCGCAAACCACGAAAGGTACGGCTGCTTTTAGCGCGATTGCCGCCGGTTCGAGCGGACACGTCGGCGTGCTCTACTACTACACGAGCGCGAACGGCGACCCCGGTTCGCTGACCAATGCAACCTGGAGCATCGTGTACGCGGAGACGTACAATGCGCTCGGCGCGAGCCCGACGTGGAAAACAACGACGCTCGACACAAACGTGCATACCGGAGCGATTTGCGCGTCTCTCTCGTGCAGCGGCAGCGACCGTTTTGCCGGCGACTTCATCAGCGGCTACATGGACGCCGCCGATGCCGCGAATCTCACCTGGGTGAAGCAAGATGCGGGCGCGACCAGCACGCACATTCGCTTTGCGCGCATAGCACGTCGCTAGACCGAAACAGAAACACCTGATCGTTTTTTGCCGTGCAGGGCGTCTGAACCGGTGCGAAATAAGACACAGCGTGCAAATTCAAACGATCGGCATCGACGATCTCGCTGCGTGCCTGGACTTGACCGCGGACGTCGGCTGGACGACGCCGCCCGAAATTTGGCTGTTGCTGCTGCGATCCGGTAAAACGTACGGTTTTTTCGACGGCGGCGCACTGGGCGGTACCGTCCTTGCGTTCCCGCACGACGGTTATATGTTTGTGGGCATGATGCTCGTTCGCCCGCGATTGCAGCGCCGCGGATACGCACGGCAATTGCTCGAACACGCCATTAGTGAGGCGCACGGCATGCCTGCGGCGCTGCTCGCCACGGAATTTGGTGCGCCGCTCTACAGAACGCTCGACTTCACGGAGCAGGGCAGCGTCGTTTCGCACAGCGGACATTGGAACGGTCCGCCGATCAACGGCGTGCGCGTCGTTACGCCGCAGGCCCTATCGGACGACGATCGTTCGAAGATGCTTTCCGCCGACGCAACCGTATTCGGCCGCCCTCGTACGGTACTGCTTGATGCGTTGCTTGGGGCGGCAACTCGCGTCGCACTTACCGAAGACGCCGCGGGTGCGGCTTACGCGATATCCTGGCAGCATGGTTCCGAAACGCATATCGGCCCCGTTATCGCGGACGACGACGGTACCGCGTTTACACTCGTGAGCGCGCTGGCGTCCGAAGCGGCAGCCGAATGCCGAATTCGCGTACCGCGCGACCGGTTCAACTTTCGCGACCAATTGCGTCAACACGGCCTCGAACCGATTGGCGAGGTCACGTTCATGACGCGCGGATCCCGTGCCGTCGCCCAGCAAATCGTGGTACGCCATCGCGCTGCCGTCCACGGGCTAGGACGAACGCCGGCCGCTCGGTCGCGGCTCCTTGGTGCATGTCCGTCATCACCGTGATAAGATGACCATCCGCCGACGATTACGTTAGGGCTCTTGCGGGTTCGGCGCGTTCGAAAGGAGCGAATCGTGAATAATCTCGAGCTTATGCGCACGCTTGATGATGCGTGGAACGGGCAGGACTGGGAGACGTTTGAAAAACGGCATTCTGCCGACACGGCGGTGTTCTGGCCCGGTCAAGCAGAGGCGACTAAAGGGCGCGCAAATCACAAGCAAGAGTCCATCGAGTTTTTCAAAACGTTTCCCGACAATCATCTCATCAATCATCCGTACAAGGTGGAAATTGCGACGGGAGACTGGACGTGCACCGTCGCTGATTTCACGGGAACGATGAAAGGCCCGATGAAAGGTCCGGACGGCAAGGTGATACAGCCGACGGGAAAATCGTTCCACATCGAGTTCTGCACGGTCGCGCATTGGATCAACGGCGAGATCGTCGAGGAGAAGTTATTCTACGATCTCGTTGGATTGATGAAACAAATCGGCCTGATGTAAGGCGACCTTATCGCGCCACATCGGCGCCGTGACGAATCGCGGCGGCGAACACTCCATCTCGCAGGCAAAGAAGCGCGATCCCCAGTTCGTGGGAAAGTTCGGCAAACAGCGATTGATCGTCCGGGTCGTACGACTGCTGGTGCGGCCTGCCGCCCACGAGCAGGGCGCCCGATGTGCGTCCGAATGTCGCCAGCGGGAACAGCATGCCGTGGCAGGGCACGGCCGTTTCGAGATCGATGCGTGATGGACACAGTTCTTCCGTTCCGGAAATACGGAACCGCGATCGCGTCGCCGGCGGCAGCATAGTACCCGCCCCACATGTTTATGGCGTACCGCTGTGTCGGCGTGAGCCGCTCGTAAAGGAGCGTATCGCCGGAACGAAGCCCCGCCTTTTGTCCGTCCGGCGTGACTTTATCGACGACGATGCCGTGGCGAACCGGATGACTCGCCGCGATGTACGTGACCATTGTGCCGGCGCGCATCGTGCCATAGGTATAGACGCCGGCGTAAACAATCGTCAGCGCGCAGATGAGGGTTCCAATCGCGGCTCGCAAAGTCTTTGGCCCTCGCTCGGAAATGGTCGCTAGGAGTTCGTGTAGATTTTGCGTTTCACCCGCGCCGGCTAGGTCTTTTCGATGCGGCGCTGCACGAAGACGCCGATAAGATAGCACGCGATGAAGACCGCCGCACCGTATCGCGGCACGGCGAAGATTCCGGCGACCCCCAAAATGAGAAAACCGGTGAACGCTTCGGCGCGTAAGCCTTGTACGAGCGAAGGGCGTACGGCTTGGGCGGTATGCAGTGGTGATAAGCGCGGCAGCAGGCCTGGAACCGCGCGGCGGTAAGCGCCGTATACGTCGCCATGGCGCTGCTCGAGGCCGCGTTCCTCGTATCGAACGAGCGCGTTGACGAAAAGTACGCTCGCGGCAAAAATGAATGCCCAGCCCGCAAGCGGTGCGGCAGCACCCAAACCGAGCGCGAGCAACAGGTTCCCCAGATACAGCGGATGCCGAACGAATGCAAAGGGACCGGACTGCACGAGCACGTCGGCTTGCGCTTTTTGATCCCACACCGTCGATGCGCTCAAATAGCTCGCGCCCCATACGCGAAGCGCAAGAGCCGCGATTGCGACGGCGAGCGCAATCGCACCCGCAATTGCAACGCCACGATTGCCCCAATACGAACCCAGATATGCAAAGGCCGCGAGATAGCGGCCGTGCATTGCTGCCGACACGGCCCAGCCGCCCGCAAATCCCAGGGCATAGATGCCCGCGAATACCGCCGACCGGTAGCGGTACCAGGACGGGTCCTTCACGATCGCATGGGACACATTCCGTTGGCGCATATCGAACGATCCCCCGATTCAAGCGTTACGGTTGAGCCCTTACTTTTCGCTTTCCACGACCCCTTACTCGAAACGCATGGAAAGTTCAGCAAATCCGTGACCGTCGGGGGGGGGGTGGCACAGGGGCTATGCTCGCATGCTTCCAGCAGCAGCCGAAGGACCGTTTGCGGGCGCCTAAGAAGGCTGGACGATGACGCCTGCCGGATCCTCTACGTGATACGGGCTTTCGTCGTTGCGCTCTCGCTGTTCGTCTTGATCAGCGGCTTGAGCGACATCGTGCGCTTGCGGCACCCTATCGGCTGGTTCGGTACAGTGGCAAATTCCGATTTCGTCGTCCTCCGGGTCGCGCCCGGAACGCCGGCCGATCTCGCAGGTATTCGCGCCGGCGATCGCTTCGATATTCCGCGCCTGCCGCCGCAAGACCGTTGGTATCTCTTTCCGCAAAATTGTCTGGATACAGGCACGAGGCTGACCGTCGGCATAATCCGCAATGGCCGCGAGCACTTCGTCACGATGACGTCGGTTCAAGAACCGATGGGGATTCCGCAGCAAGCCGCGCTTGTCATGAGCCAGGTGACGGGTCTGCTCTTCGTTCTCATCGGAACGTTCACCGTGCTAGCGCGCCCGTCGCCGGTCGTGTGGGGATTTTATCTCTACTGTTTGGGATCCGCGCCGTTCTTTTATCGGTATCTGGACGGAGCGCTGAAACTGCCGTACAGCTTCATCTGGTTGGCCGTCATTATCGTGATCGGCTGTGCGGCACTGCCGGGTTTGTTGGTCTTTTCCGTCTCGATTCTTCGCGAATCGGCCAGCGGGTGGCGGGCCGCGCTCAAATGGATCGCGTGGACGTCTTTTATCGTTCTCACCGCTCTGGCCTTAGACCACCTCACGCGGAATTATCTCTTGGGTGAACCGGCTCTTTCGCTCGATACCGCGTCCCACTATCTTAGACTCGCGTTATCGATTACGGCGGCGGCTGCGTTATTTGCCACATACGTTGGTGCCGAAGGAACGGATCGCCAGCGCTTGCGCTGGGTGGTCATCGGCGTTTGGATCGCGCTCTTTGCACCATATCTCCAAGCTTCCCTCGGGAACCTGCAGGCCAGCTCGCCCGCGCTCTTCGACGCGATCTCCGTTATTCGTGCGGCCGCCCCAATCGGCGTCGCCTATGCGATTCTCAAGCATCGCGTCATCAACGTTTCGTTCTTCGTCAGCCGGACGATCGTGTACGCGGCAATCACAGCGATTCTCGTGGCAGCATTCGCGTTCATCGACTGGTTCGCGGACAGAGTATTGGATCAAACGAAGCTTGCCATCGTCATGGAGGTGCTCGTCGCGGTCGGTTTCGGCTTTTCGATGAATGCCCTTCACAGGCAAATCGATCGCTTCGTCAATAATGTGCTTTTCCGTTCGCGGCACCTCGCGGAGCGCGCGTTGAAACGGTTGACATTGGGGCTTCCGCATGCCGCGTCGTATCGAGTTGTCGACGAAATTCTCGGCGAGGAAACCGCAGCAACGCTGGGGCTCGCTTCCGCTGCGCTCTTTCGACGCACGTCGGCGAACCGGTTCGAGCGCAGAGCGTCGGTGGGATGGAGCGCCGGTACGGCGCAGCATTTGGACGAAGCGGATCGGTTGCTGGTCTACCTGGCCGGAGAACGCGAGTCATTGAGCTTGTCGGAAGGGCACCGGAATTTCGTGAATTTTCCCACCGGCGCGGCGGAGCCGGCGCTCGCCATCCCGGTCTTCGTCCGGCATGAACTTGAAGCGGTCGTAGTCCTGGGCGGACATCGTACCGGCGAGGACTTCGATGCGGACGAAATCCGGCTACTCGAGAATTGCGCCGTAGCTGCGGGCGCAGCATACGACCACCTCGAGGCCGACGGCCTGCGCCAGTACGCCGATGAACTGCAGCGCAAAATTGCTTCGATGCGCACGACCCTGGAAGCGCACGGCCTAGCGACGAGCGCCATGTGATGCCGGCGGCGGAACGCGCCTTCGCAAAACGCGACTTCATACTGCGCAAAGCCATCGCCCTGGCCGCCGCGATCGTACTCGTTGCATGTTCGCACCCCGGGATGCACGCCGGCTCGCATCCGCACGTGCTGCGGATCGGCTATTTGAACGACCCGTCGTCCCTGAATCCGCTGTTCGCGTACGCGCAGATACAAATCGATCTGGCCGACCTGTATACCGAAACGCTGGTCGGACTTAATTCGAAGAACGAACTCGTGCCGCTGCTCGCGCAGCGCGTCCCCACGCGCGAGAACGGCGACATCTCGGCAGACGGCACCACTATCACGTATCATTTGCGGCACGCGCGTTTTGCCGACGGCGCGCCCTTCACGTCCGCCGATGTGCTCTTCACCTACCGCGCTATTTTGGATCCGCGTAATCCGGTAACCGATCCCGATCCGTACCGGCGCATCGCCTCGATAACGACGCCCGACACGCACACGGTCGTGATTCGCCTAAAGGAACGCTGGGCAGCCGCAACCGCCGAGCTGTTCGCGCAATCCGATTTCGCATACGGGATTCTTCCGGCGCATGCGTTCG
Source organism: Vulcanimicrobiaceae bacterium (assembly GCA_035279385.1). GTDB lineage: Bacteria > Vulcanimicrobiota > Vulcanimicrobiia > Vulcanimicrobiales > Vulcanimicrobiaceae > DATGJX01. The sequence continues at coordinate 11,710 of DATEHZ010000167.1, forward strand.
GCGGCAATCCCGACAACGTGGCGCGCGACTCTTGGAACGACACGCCGTTCGGCACCGGCCCCTTCCGCGTCACGCGCTGGGAACGCGGCACTGAGATTGTGCTTGCGCCTAATCTCTACGCGTGGCGAAAACCGAAGCTCGCTGCCCTACTAGTGAAAATCTACCCCGAGGACGCCGCGCGCCTGATTGCCCTGCGCACCGGCGAAATCGACGTCACCGACGTGCAGGGCGAACAAGCTCTGCGCGCTGCTTCTCTACCGGGCGTTCGGGTGGCCATGACGCCGATGAACGGTGAATTTTTTCTGGCATTTCAGACGCAGCGCCCCAACATGAACGAGCCGCTGGTTCGCCGGGCAATCTCCGAGTCGATCGATCGCAATAGCATTTTGCACGATGCGCTTTTCGGCCTCAATCCGTCCGACACGACCGAAGACCCCGCGGTGCTCTGGTCGTTCAATTCGTCGATTCCGGCAATCCCTCGCGATATAAAGGCCGCAGCACGCGATTTTGATGCTGCCGGCTGGCACTTGCAAAACGGCGAGCGCATGAAAAACGGCAAACCGCTCGTCGTCGACATCGCCTTCGAAAGCACGCGCGCGTATTGGCGGCGTATCGCAGTCCTCGTGCAAAACGATCTACGGCGAGCCGGCGTTCAGGCCGACTTGCACGGGTACACGGTGACGGCGTTTATGGGCGGTTCGTCGAAGGACGTGCTGCACAGCGGACGGTTCGATATTGCGCTCGCCGGTTTTGACAACGGCAGCGACCCCGAGCAGTCCGAACAGTTTACGTGCCGGCAGCGCGGCCCGTCAGGGTCCGATTTCACGCGCTATTGCGATGCCGCCTACGATGCGGCGTATGCCGTACAGCAAAACACGTTAAACCGCTCAGCGCGCCGGGCGGCATTCCTGCAGATGCAGCGCCTCTTCCATCGATCCTACGCTGCGGATTTTCTCTTCACCGACGTCTACCACGACGCGCTGGCGGACGGCGTAACCGGCTGGGCGCCCAACATGCTGTTTCGCTACTCGAACGCCGAACGTTGGGACGTTAAGTAAAACAGTACCTGGCGCCGGCAATAGTCACCCTTTAAGGTTCGTGCTTTACCGACACAAGCTCGCCGATTGCGCGCAGCACCTGTTCGTTCGACTGTCGAATCGCCTCAAGAAGCTCGTTTCGCTCGCTGGACCGAAGGAGTAGTGCGTCAAGCGCAAAGCCCGCGTTGTGCGCGAGCTGAGCCACCGCTTCCGATTCGTCCGGAGCATACGGTTCACCGCTTCTTTTGGGGCCGATAACGAGCACTCCGATGAGACGCCCGCGAGCCGCCATTGGATAGGCGAATTCACCGTTCAGCGCGCTTTCTATGCCGTGTAGATCGACACGCGCGTTCCAGGTTCGCAACGATACAATGGCGGGATCGTTCTCGGCGGCCTCTCCGTAGTTTCCGGCGCCGTCGACGATGTATATCGATGCCGATGCTGCGTCCGCGTGAGTTTCGAGGAGACGGCATACGCGGGCGAGGATTGTTTCGGGTTCGGTGATATGCGAAACTTCTTGAGCGAGCGCTCGAATCGCGCGTTCGTCTTCGTGGCGCTTTCGGAAAAACACGTTATCGAGCACGCGATCCACGCGCGTGTGGATCGAACGCATCGAAAACCCGAGCACCAGTGCGAGCATCGCGCCCGCGATAAGATTTGCGTTTCGTCCGGAGCCCAACCACTCGCTAAGGACGAACTCTACGAGCATGAACGTACCGACGACGACGATGGACACGGCGGTATATACGGCGGCGCGATTGAATGCGAAGCCTAAATCAAGAAGTCGCCGATTCAATAGCGCGTACGACATGCCGATCGGCGCGACGAATGAGCCGATATTCAAGAGTTGGCCCGTAACGCTGTATCCCGATATGGTGGTCCCAAGCACGACGTACGCGAATGCGAAAGGAGCCTGTGCAAGTAACAACGGGGTCAGACTTACTGCCGTCCAGCCGATGCGCCCACGCTCGGCCCCTCCCGACGCGCGGACGGCTGCAAGTAGCGCGATGAGCGCGAAAATCAAGGACACGGCGAGCATGAATCGCACGGAGGCGTGCATATTGAACGGATCCACGATGCCGAGCACCACTCCAAAAAGTATCCACGCAGCGCCGATTGTGCCGGCTGCGGCGAAGACACACGCAGCGATCCCGAGACTCTGTCGAAGCCGGGACAACGGGCGCGCGAATAGGCCCGCGTAGTAGGCGATCAGCGTGACGGCTGCACAAAGTATGAGATAGGCCGTCGTTGCAATTGCGAGGTCAAACCAGAACCATCGGGATGCCCAATCGCCCGGCCCGAGCGTACCGACGAGTTGATTCAAGGATAAAAATGCCGATAGCGCGCGTGCTTCGGGCGAATCGGGCCGTCGCCAGGCTAAAAGGGCTGCGAAGAGGAGCATCCAGGGGACGGCGGCAGTTCCCAATAGCAGATCCCACCGCGTTTGAGGGACGGCGGGCCCGCTCGTATACGCAATGGCGCGCGGCGTGCCGGCACGGATGACGGTGACGACCAGGTGTTCGTGTGCGTAGACACCGCTCAGCAAACGATAGCGCGTCTGGGGATCCAGCTTCGCGAACGGGACGAGATCGCCGTTCCTGAACCCGGCAATCTCCGAGCGCGATCCGGGAGCAACACCCTCGATCCGCCCGATATATGGCGTGCCGGAAGCTTCGACGCGGAAATCCAATCCTTCGGATGCCGTGAGGGTTCCCGAAGCCACGTCCATCGCGAAGAGAAGTGCGCAGACTGCGCAAAGCGCCAAAAGCCCCGCCTGCCAACGCCGGTCGGAGGCGTTGGGC
>DATEHZ010000168.1:0-28580 GCA_035279385.1 Vulcanimicrobiaceae bacterium
GCATCGGCGTTCACGTACTCCGGCGGCACGGTCGGCGTGCGCGACGCGACGATCGCCGCGGGACCCGCGCTGGTCGCGGCGGACGGCACGGTATGGCCGCGCTATGATTTGGATGCGTCCGCGAGCGGCCTCTTCTCCTACTCGCAATTCCAGGGCAGCGTCGACGCCAGCTTGCACGTCGCCGGATCGGGAACCGCACCGGTCGTCGCCGGAACAATCGACGCGCCGGAAGGCAACGTGCACGGCCTTGCGTTCCGCGACATGCACGCGAACGTCTCGGGCACGCCGAGCGACCTCGCCGTTCGCAACGGTTCGGTCGCGATCGGCTCGACCGCCGTCGCGTTCGATGCAACGTACGCGCCCGGAGATATGCGCGCAGCGATCGACGCACCGCATGCGGATCTCGCCGACTTCAACGATTACTTCGACACCGGCGATACGCTTGCCGGAACGGGCCGCCTCGCGCTCAGCGTCGCGCTCACGCCGTTCTCGCTTGCCAGCACGGGGAACGTGAATCTGCATGACGTGCGCTTCCGCCGCTTCGAGATCGGACGTACGCTTGCGGACTGGAGCACGAGCGGGCGCAGCACGTCGGTTCTGGCAGACGTCGGCGGAACGCACGGCAGCGCGCATATTGCGGGTACCGTCGTGCCCGCGAGCAAGACGCTGAACTTGAACGCAAACGTTCGCAATCTGGATTTGAACAACTGGCTGCCGCTGCTCGGAATGAACGCGCCGGTAACCGGATACATCGACGCGAACGCCGTCCTGCGCGGACGCTATCCCGACGTTGCGCTGAACGCGAACGCCAATCTGCGCGACGGCGTGGTGGGGCGCGTGCGCGTACAGCGCGCAACGGTCGCCGCAACGGCGACGAACGGACGCGGGCGCATCACGCAGGCAGTCGTGCAGATTCCCTACTTCACCGCATCGGGCTCGGGCACGTTCGGCCTGCATCGCAGCGACCCGATCGCGCTTGCGGTGCGCGGTACGAGCCCCGACCTGGGCAAACTCGTCCAGACCTTCAGCGGAAAACCGAACCAGATCGCCGGCGTTTTGGACACGACGCTGCACGTCGGCGGCACCGCGCAGAATCCGAACGTGAACGATACGCTTGCGCTCACGCAGCTTAAATACGCAAAATTCGTCATACCGCGCGTACAGGCCGCGGTGAACGTCGACAAGCGCCGTGTCGCGCTCACGCAGGGCGTCGTCACGCTGCGTAAGGGATCGATCGCCGCCAGCGGTACTGCACCGGTTCGCGCGGCGTCGAACGATCCGATCTCCATCGCCTTGACCGCCAAGGACGTCGATCTCTCCGACTTCACGGCGGCGCTGCCGCAGGGCACGACGCTCAAAGGCGCGCTGAACGGCGCACTGCACGTCGGCGGCACGCCGCGCTCGCCGCAGCTGCGCGGCAGCATGGCGCTGACCAACGGGTACTTCGTGGGCCCCATCGATCAAAATCCGATCAGCAACTTGAACGGCACGCTGGCGTTCGCCGGTACGACGATTGAGCTGCGCGGCGTACGCGCGAACGTCGGCGCCGGCACGTTTGCGATGAACGGCAGCGCGTCGGTCCCATCGCTGCGCGATTTTCGCGCCGCGACATTCACCTCGACGATCGTCGCGGACAACGCGCAAGTAAACAGTCCGCAGTATTTCCGCGGCAAGTTCAACGCGGACATCCATGCTTACCGCACGCGGGGCGGACCGGCGACCATTGCGGGCAGCGTCGACATCCCGAGCGCGCGCATTCCCCTGAGCGCGTTCTGGAATCCGAAAGCGCCGAAAACCCCCAAGCGCGCGCCGCTCGATCTCGCATTCGACATGACCGCCAACGTGGGGCGCGACGTGCGCGTGCAGAGCCCCAACGTCGACGTCGGTGCCCAGGGGCAGGTGACCGTTACCGGAACGATGGCCAAACCGGCGATCAGCGGCAGTATCGCCTCGACCGGCGGAACGGTGAACTTCCTGCGCGACTTCACGATCCAGAGCGCCGACGTCGCATTCGATCCGGCGGACGGCATCTGGCCGAACATCAACGCCATCGCGACGACTACGGTGAGCAATCCCACGACGTACGTTCAGCTGCAAGTCACCGGGCTTGCGCCGAACAACATGCAGCTCAATCTCCAGTCGGACCCGTCCTACGACAGAACGCAGATCCTCGGATTGCTCGCGGGGCTGCAGAATTTCGGTGCGGTACCGGGCGTTGCCGCGACACCGAACGGAAACGGAACCGGCGGATTCACGCTTGGCGGCGCCGTGCAAAACATGGCGGTTGGCCAACTCAACACCCTCTTTACCCGCAACCTGTTCGAGCCGCTCAACGCATCGCTCGGCGAGGCGCTCGGTCTGCAGAACCTGCAGATTGCGGATAGTTTCACCAGCGGCTTCGGCATCAACGCGGCAAAGGCGTTCGGCAAGCACATCACGGCGTCGTTCGCGGAAAACCTCGGCGAGCCCAAGCAGCAATCGCTGACGATTTCGGCGCATCGCGGCGACAACAAGGCCTTCAGCATGATGCTCTACAACGTGCAGGACCCGCCGCTGACCGGCTTCCTCTCGCAGAACAACAACCCGTTCAAATACAACAACGCCTTCGGCAACAATTCGACAATGACCGCCGTGAGCGGCACGAACGGCGTTTCACTGCTCTACCAGCATTTGTTTCAATGATGCGAATATACGTACTGTTTTTGATGCTGATCTTGGGCGGATGCGCCGCGCAGGCCGCCGGCCGCAGCGCTTCCGTGGACGTGAACGCCCTCGTGCGCACCCATCCGCTCTACGGCACACTCTCGCAATACAGCCGCCAGATCGCGCAGCTGCGCGAAACGCTGCACGTGCCCGAATTCGCGCGCAAAACGCAAGCGTTCGAGAACGCGATGAGAGCGGCGCGAAGCACCTTGCAGCAAACGGCTTCGCGCACGCAAGCGGTCGCCGCGATGCCCTCGCCCGACGTTCGCAGCCTGCGGGCCGGAGCAAATGTGAGCGCGCCGAGCGAGAGCCGCGTGCGCAGCGACATGGAGCAGACGTATAACACTCAAGCCTCGCAGCTTCGTACCGCCGCCCAAAGCGACATGCAGCGCTACCGCGCACAGCTGCTCGCGCAGCAGAACGCCGCGTTCGAGAATTACGTGCGTTCCGTGAACGCGCGCGTGCGGCAAGCCTACGCTTCGCGCGAGCAGCAGTTCTACGAAACGGAATCGACCCTCGGGCTGAACCTGGCCAAAGCCGATGCGGGCAAACGTCTTGCCATCCGCGTGAAGTTGCAGACGCTGCGTTTGAGCGCGGATGCGCGGCGGCGCCTGCAGGCGCAAATGGACGCGATTGGCGCCCGCGAAGATGCGGCGGTCGCAAAGCAGCACCGCCGCGACCAGGCGGTGCTCGCCGCCTTTCTGCCGCCGCTGCAGGCGCGAGCCAATGCCGACATCGCCCGTATGCGCGCGCAATTGCAGACGCGCACGGCGGCCAATCTCGCAGCGCGCGATCGGGTTCTGGCGGCGCAAACCGCACGGCGCAAGGCGCTCGATCTCGGCGCGACTGCGCAGCCCGCCGGTTCGAACACCGACATGAACGCCGAACTCGATTCGCTGCTGGCCGCTCGCCCGGCGGACCCGCAGGCGTTTCTGCGCGCGAGCGACGATTTGACGCGCCAGTTCGCGGGCGTGCGCAGCGCCGACGACGCCGCGACGCGCAGCACGCGGGCGCAGATAGCCGTTCTGGAAACGCAGCGCGCGCAGCTCTACGCCGACATCGTCTCCCAGATCATGAGCGAAGCGCGAACGGTGGCTCGCGATCGCGGGTTGGGCGCCGTCTACGCGCGCGGCGCCGCTCCGCCGGACAGCGTGGATATCACTCGGACCGTCCGCTCCGAATTTACGGCGCTGGTGCGGTGACGGTTGGGAGCGCCATATAAATGACGCCGGCGTTCGCGAGGTACGTGCGAGTCGCGGCATTTTCATCGTTCTTTGATTGAGATAACTAACGATTTAGTTGACATTGACCCCCGCGCATGGTAACGTCCCTTGGAATGCGCTTGCTGACGTTAGTTCTCGCTGCGGTCGCGATGAGCACTTCGGTGCCCGCCGCCCCCGCGGTTCATCCCCTGCCGCTCGACCCCGCCATTACCGATTCGGCTTGGAACGCCGGCGCCGTCCCGACCCCCGACGGCTTTTACGACCTTACTTCGCGCCGCGCCGCACCGCACGACACCAAAGTGTGGATGCTCTACGACGCGCAGAATCTGTACGTCGCATTCCGCTGCGAACAGAAGGGTACGCCGATCATCGCCGGACAGACCACGAACGACGTCGGATTCGGCTTGGACGACTTCGTGGGCGTGGCCATCGACACGAGCGGCGCGGGCACGGATGCGTATTATTTTGAAACCACGCCCCGCGGCGTGCGCTACGAACAGGCGTTTGAAACCAACCGCTACCGGCCCACGTGGAGCGCCGCCGCAAAGATCACCGGCTCCACCTGGAGCGCCGTGATGGTCATTCCGCTGCGGGTCATGCGCATTCACGCGGGGTCCCCGCAGACGTGGCGCATCAACTTCGTGCGTAACGTCGCCGCATCGGCGGAGCACTACACGTGGGCGTACAACGGCGCGATGAGCGACGGCCCGGTGGGCAGCGGCTGGCCGGGCTTCACCGACGTGCGCTATTGGGCCGCTTGGAGCGGCGTGCAAGTGACGAGCGCGATGCTGCAATCGGCACGCCCGAAACCGCGCGCCGAGATTTACGCGCTCGATTCCGCCGGCGGCGACCGGAACATCTTCCAGCAAGCAAACGGCGCGTTCGCTCCGCAGAACGTGCGCATGGAAGGCTTGGACGTCACGTATCCCTTCACGCCGACCATCAACTTCGTCGGAACGCTCAATCCCGATTTCACGAACGTCGAGATCGACCAGCAGACGATTGCGCCGCAAGAGTTCCGCCGTAATCTGCAAGAGTACCGCCCCTTCTTCTCGCAAGGCGCAAATTTCATCAACGCCGACGCGGTCGGTTTGAGCAACAACCTCGTGTTTTACTCGCCCGGCGTCGGTCCGTTCGACCGCGGCGAAAAAGTCGAAGGCACGTTCGGCCTGCAATCGTTCGGCGTGCTGAATTTCCGCGGATTCGATCGTACGACGGGCAACACGTTCGACGACACGGCGTACGGTTACAAACACGCATTGCAGAATCGAACGTTCCTGTATTGGGCGGACGGCGTGATCGCGCATCACACGCTCTTCGGCGACGACACCACGAACGAGTTCGGCGTCGCGGGCCGCAATTTGAAGACCGGCTTCGTCTGGGGCATCGATCACGCGATGGAGCACGGCTCGCAGCTCTGGAATCCGCTGGGGACCGGACACAGCACCACCGGTTTTATCGACGTGCACCAGCACAATTACGAATGGCTGCTCAGCTATCAGGACATCTCGCCGTTCTACAATCCGATGGACGGGTTCACGACGAATTCGGACGTGCGCGGCCCCTCGTTTTTCAGTTGGGTCGGGGGCGCCACGCCGTACATCAAGAACTATACGCTGTTCGTCAACGGCGATCGTTTCGTCGATCGCTCCGGTGCCGTGCACCAAGCAGATTTCGCACCGAACCTGCAGCTTACGTTCAAGAACGGCTTTTCCATCAACGGCCTGGGACCCGCCGTCGGAGAACTGCGCAACTACTCACTGGTCAATCCGGCCGCGAGCGGCACGACCTGCAGCGATCCGTCGCTCCCGCGGTCGTACTTCACCGGCTTTCCGAATTATTATTGCGGCCGCACGGACACCTACAATTTGATGTTCGTGCCCATCGGCTACGGCGACGGCACGCCGACGCCGATCGACGCAAGCGTCAACTTCGGCAAATTCGGCTACGGCATGCTCGGCCCGGGCGACAACGGCCCTGACTACGTGCATTTGTACACGCTCTCGACCTCGCGCCCCATCGGGCGCGTTCTCTCGCTGGGACTGGAATACGACGGTACGTTCGAACGCGGCATCGCGAGCGGCATGTTCGATTCGCAGTGGCTGCGCCGCGTATCGGTCGGCGCGCAGCTGGGTCCGGATGAAAACTTCACCGTTTCGCTGCGCGCGATCAACGGCAACGGCGGCTTTGCACTGCCGGGCAGCAACTTTGCCGCCGCCTATCACCGCCGCTTCCGCAGCGGCGACGAACTGTTCATCAACTTCGGAACGCCGGCCTCGCCCTACACCCTCGATCGCTTTATCGCGAAATACCTCTTTCGCTTCGGAGGCGAAGCCGGAACGTAGCGGCCGCGCCCGGTGGCCGTACGCAGGGCAATTAACCCTGCGGACGGCCTTTCGTGCAAAACGCTCGAGCCAACAACAACGCGGAGACGAACGCCGCGCCGGCGCCGCCGCCGAGAAGCGGCATCGCAACTTCCTCAACCGGCACGCCGAGAATGTGCGCGAGCAGCATCACATCGTCGCAAGCGCAGCGTCGACCACCGCGCTCCACTTCGACTCCGCCGAGGTCTGCGTATCGTAGTTGTCGTGCCAATTCCACCATTTGTACGGCTCGCTCTGCGGGTAGCCTTCGGGAGAGTCTTCCCACAGTTCCTGACGTCCGAGCGGCGTGATGTCGAGATAGTTCCACGTGCCGCCCATTTGCTCGTCGCCGCGGTTGTTGATGAAGTAGGTGCGGTACGCGCGATCGCCGTCGCGGAAGAACACGTTGGTGCCGTGCCATTCATCCACGCCGAAATCCGCATCGAAGCCGTCCGTCACCGTGTACCACGGAATGTTCCAGCCCATGCGCGCCTTCAGGCGTGCAATGTCGGCTTGCGGTGCTCGCGAGACGAACGCGAGCGTCGTGTCGCGCGCGTTGAGATGCGCGACGTGCGCGACTTGATCCGCGCCCATCGAACACCCGCGGCACGCGTGGTCGGGCCAGCCGAATACGTCGGGTTCGAAGAACGCGCGGTACACGATCAGCTGCCGGCGGCCTTCGAAGAGATCGAGCAGGCTGACTTTACCGTTCGGGCCGTCGAATTCGTACGGCTTCTCCACCGCCGCCCACGGCATGCGCCGGCGCTGTGCGGCGAGCGCGTCGCGCGCGCGAGTGTGCGCCTTCTCCTTGACGAGCAGTTCCTGACGCGCGGCTTCCCACTGCTCCGGCGATACGATTGCGGGTCGCTTCATAGCGGCATCTCCTCGAGCGCTTCGAAGCTGGTCTCCCAGCCGACACGCGTGTTGTTCGCAGCATCCGGCGATGCAAAGCCGTCCTGCCGCAGCGTAATATGCGTTCCGCCCTCGCGCGGCTCCAGCACGTACGTGACCGTCGTCGGTTTATTTGGCGAACCGGCGAGCTGCCACGTGTGCGCGAGTTTGCGCGGCGCGTCGATCTCGGTGAACTCGCCTTCGATCGCGTACGGTTGTCCGCGCCCGATTCCCGAAGCGGTGAACCGTCCGCCCTTGCGCACGTCCGCTTTGAATTCGCGCGTGTCGAAGACGCCGGGGCGCACCCACCATTGCGTGACTTCGTCCGAGGTGAGCGCTTGAAAGACGCGCTCGGGCGGCGCAGCGACCTGTGCGTGCGCCACGATGCTGCCCTGCGGCACATCGAGACAATCGAGTTTTTCCATCATCGACGTCCAGCCGTGGCCGTGATTCGTCCGCGATTCCATGCTCGCGAGCCGTTCGTGCGTGAGAATCAGTTCCGTTCCGCTGCCGTGCGCGTTGAACTCGATCGTGAGCAGCGTCTCGTGTTCTTCGGCCGGATTGTCTTCTTGCCAGATCCACGTCATCGAGAGACGCGAGTCCGGCACCACTTCGCGATACTCGCCGTACGCGACGTACGGTTCGCCCTCCGGCATCAGCATCTCGACGCGGTATTTTCCGCCGACGCGCACGTCGAGCGATACCTCGCCGTTCGTCAAACCAGCGGGACACAAAAACTGCCTGGCGAGTTCGGGATCCGTGAACGCTTTATAGACGAGCGCGGGCGGTGCAGCATACGTGCGGCGGATAACCAGAGCCGGCACTGCTGTTGATTGCATGTTTATTTCCTCTTTTTGGCTTCGTTCGCCAGAACCGCATCGAGCCGGTCGAGCGAGGCATTCCAGTACGCGCGCTGCTTGTCGAGCCACTTCGACGCCGATTCCATCGCCGCGGGCGAGAGCGCGCAATGATGCACGCGCCCTTCGATGCGGCGCTGCAGCAAACCCGAGGCTTCGAGCACCCGAACGTGCTTCGAAATTGCGGGCTGTGAAATATCGAACTCGGCGGCAATCTCGCCGATCGTGAGCGATCGGCGCGAGAGCCGCTCGACGATGCGGCGTCTGGTAGGGTCGGCAAGCGCCCCGAAAACCCGGTCGAGGGTGATGACATTGTTAACCATCTGGTTATATAACCATACGGCTAACTATCGCGCGTTGTCAACCCCCGATCAGGCGCGGATCGGCTCCCCAGTCTTCAATCTCCAAGATCTTGAGTTTCGCGAAATCGCGATGGCGCGGATTCACGAGCACGTTGCTCTCGCGCGGTACGACGGCGGACGGCACCCGCGTCGCGGCGCTCGAACCCGAAGCGAGCCAGTCGTCGCCGATTCGCTGCGTGGAGTGCGCCGGGGGGAAACTGCGCCAGTCTTTCGGAAGCGCTGACGCGTCGAACGCGGTCACGTAGCGATCGTCGAGTTCCGCGATGACGAGCACGGCATCGTGAAAGAATCGCTCGCTCGTCGCGTGCACCAGGTACTCGAGCGTCGCAAGCGATTCGCTTTCCGCAGCGAACGCCATGCGATGTCCGGGCGTATTCCAGCGGCTGCCCGCTAGATACGCGCCCTCGCCGCTGAATGCGCCGCCCGGCCCTTGCACGAAGAGCCGCCGCGCCAGACGAAAGAGGCGCACCTACGCAACGCCGCCGTACGCAATGCTGTAGAGCGACTGCACGACCGACTGCGTGCCCACTTCCGTTTCGAGCATTTCGAGCGGCGTAACGCCGCCGAGATAGCGATTGGGCTCGCGCAGCCATGCAAGCGCTTTTTCGTGCGTGCCGACCAAACGCTGCGCGAGCAGCGTCATCGTCGCCAACCGCACGACGCGGTCCGACGTCGCCAAATTGAGGCGCTCCGTGCGGCGCTTCTCAAGCAGATAGCGCTGAATCGTTCGGGTCGAGTTTGCCGTGACGCGCGCGATCTCGTCGATGCTGTATCCGCTATCGCGCAGGGCGGCGATCGTGGACGCCGGCAATCCGCGCCGCACCTCGTCGCTGAGTTCGCGCGGATTGCCCGCGCGCGAAACGCCCCGGGCTTTGAGGAAATTCCCTATTTGGGCCGGGGTCACGGCGGCTTCGACAAGTGTCGCGAATGGAAGTGCCATCTGTCGTAAGTGTATCACTGCTGCGCTCATGTGTCGAGCATAGCGAAGGGCGATGCCAGGGGGTTGGCATCGCCCTTCAACGCCGCAGCGGGTCCTACGGCGCGACCGTAATCCACCCCGTCATACGCGAGTTGTCGTGATAGACGCAGCCGTAGAAGAACTTCCCGGCCTTCGTGAATTTCAGGCTGAAACTGTGTCCGGGCGGAATCGTCCCGGAATTCACGATCTTCGAGCCGTCGTACGTCGTCGTTCCGCTGCTCGCGACGTTGACCGCCGGATCGGGTGGAATGTTCGGTACGTCGTCCGCTCCGGCGAGGGCGAACGTCACCGTATGTGGCTCGTTGCTCGTTTCATTCGTCCACGTCAGCACGGAATTGATCTTCACCGTCAAACTGCCTTCGGTCGCAAGCACCGCACTGGAGGTACTTGCCGACGTGAGGAAGCGCAGAATCGTCGAATCCGGCGGCGGGAACGTCACGCGCCCCGGATCGATTCCCGCAGCCAGATGCGTACCGAACGCCGGGAACGGGAACGACGCGGCCGATTTTTGCGCAGCGCCCAAGTCTTCCCACAGATCGATCGAGCCGGTGTGGGTGTAGAAGAATTGATCGTGCGGATACGGCGTGCCGGCACTCTGCACGACGACCGTCATCGCCATCGCCGGCTCGTGGAACAAGCACAGAATGCGATACGTGCCGGCTTTGGTGAAATGCAGCGTGTACGTTTGCCCGCCGAAGACGATGCCGGAGTTGACGAATTTCGTTCCGTCGACCGTACCGCTCGTGCGGGTGCTGTTCGTTGGAGAAAGATTGCCGGGATTGCCGGGCGGCGGAACGCTCATGCTCGGCGGCACGAACGCAATCGTATGCGCGTCTCCGCCGGCGCCGCTGGCGACCTGATAACTGATGGTATCGCCCGCGTTTATCGTAATCGCGTTTGGATAGAAATCCAAATCCTGAAGTGCGAAACTATACGTGGAAGCCCCGGTGCCGACAATCCAATTTTTCGACGTAAAACTCGCGATCGCGCTGAGATTTGCCGCGTCGCGGTCCGTGGAAGCCGGTACCGTCGGAATCGTCGTGGATTGCATTCCGCCGCCGCCCCCCGCGCACGCAGCCAATACCAAAACCCACAACAAGGAAAACGCTTTTCGCATGAAGCTCCCCTTTGCAGTCAAACGGTAGAACTGATTGTACTGCGCGGTGATGCTACGCGATGAGAGGCGAACGAACTATCGCGGCGCGCCCGGCGAATCGGGCTCCGACATGATGTTTTCTTTGGTGACGAACCATCCCGAAAGATTCGTCGGCGGCCGGTTCGACGGCGTAATCGCATCGAAGGAAACGCTTGCATGCTCGTAGCGATGCTCGCCCACGCCGACGGGCTGCATGGCCTGCTCGTTCGCAATATACAGCGCGCCGTTCATCTCCGCGAACGTGATCGTCCACGGCACCTGCGAACCGGTGAAATTCGCGGCGGTCACGAGTTTGCGCGTTTCAAAACTCTGCGTATCGACCCACAGCTCGCGCAGACGCAATCGCGGCGACGCATACGCCGGCCGCAACAGCAGATGATAGCACGCGTGCCCGTCGACCGCTTCCATGCCGGCGAGCGTGACGTCGTAGCTGCGATGATAGCCCGTCACCATGGCGATGGTTTTCATCGGTCCGCTATTCGCAATTTGCTGCGCTTTGAGCGGCGGCGTGGGATCGGAGTATTCGTGCCGGATCTCTTGCACGAGCGCATCGGGATCGTTTCCGCCTTCCGACGCGGCCGCGCTCATACCGAACGAGTACGTGGGCGAGATCATCGGGACGCCCAGATAATCCACCGCTTCGCCCGGATTGCCGACCTTCTTGTCAAAGAGCACTTGATGCTGACGCTTCGGCAGTAAATGAAACGTCACGCCGTTCGGATCGGGCGGCGCCGCACGTTCTTCATCGCTGACCGGATTGACGAAGATCTTCGCGTTCTGCGCGTCATACGCCAGGTGATAGTGCTTGGTTTTATCGACGCCCCGTTCGGTGACCGCGACCGTCACCGTGTAGGTCAGAAACGCGGGGTAACGCTGCTGCGCCCAGACGCTGCGCGCGTGCCCAAAGATTTGATACGGGTCCACGTCCGCTGCGCGTCCCGGCAAGGCGTTGACCACGAGCGCGCCGGCCAGAACCAGCCCCGCGACGACGTACCGCTGCATCTTTGCTCCCGTTTACCCTGAGAACGACAAAACGCCGGAATACATTAGCGGCTGTTCGCCCGCTTACCGGGCGTCGCCGGCAAGCGTGCCATAGGGCTGGCATGCGCCGGATGCAGAGTCGGTGCATGCGATATGCCGTCATCGACGTGGAAACGACCGGTTTCAGTCCGATCAGCGACCGAATCGTCGAAGCCGCATGCGTACTCGTGGAAGATCGCGCGATCGTCCGCACGTGGACATCACTCGTCAATCCCGGGCGGCCCATACCGGACTATGCGTCGCGCGTGCACGGCATCACCGACGCCGACGTCGCGAGCGCACCGCCGTTCGACCGCGTGCAGCGCGAACTCCACACCCTCTGCAACGGCGCAACCGTCGTCGCACACAACGCGGCGTTCGACTTGAGTTTTCTCCCGCTGCTCGCCCCGCTGCCCCGCCTCTGCACGCTCCAACTCGCCCGCCGCCGCTTTCCCAACGCCCCCAACCACAAAAACCAAACCCTTCGAGCGTACCTGCGGATAGACGACTATCTAAGGAACGCCTCGTGTCAGGACGAGATCGTCGACGCGCTATCAACGTTACGGGCGCACCGCGCACTCGCCGATGCGCTCGTAACCGCCGGCGTTCTGCTGCGCTGCCTGGACGAAGGGCAAGGCGGCCATGCTGTCCGAAAGACGGCGTAGTGTGGGCACTTTGGCTCATGAGGAGGACGCGGGTGAAGCAGGTCGTTCCGGTGCTTTTTGCATCCAGCGCTTTGGTATTGGCCGCGTGCGGAGGCGGCGGCGCGAGCGGCACCGGCGGAGGGCCGCCTCCGACGTTCTCACCGCCTGCCACGCCGACCCCGACCGCTACCCCCGGCACGACCGTCGCACAGGGCGTGCTCGTCGACGATCCGTCCAACACGCCGCTTTCGGGCGTGAAAGTTCAACTCGACCCCTGGAGCGCGTACGCAACCCCCGGCCCGACGCCAACGCCGATCGCCCTCAGCACCACCGATCCGCAAGGCCGGTTCACGGTGAGCGCTCCGAACGGCACGTATCTGCTCGTCATCGGACCCGACGCCGTGAACACGCCGCCGCCCGGATGGAGCACGCCCGCGCCGAACGCCACCGACACGCCGATTCCCGGCGCATCCGGATGGCAGGCAACGATTCACGATCGCATCGTTCTCACCGGCGGCGGAACCGCCGCATCCCCAATTCCGCTCGTCGCCCCCACAATGCCGCCGCAGCCGCTTTATACACCACCGTCGGTAGAAAAGAGCGGCAACTATCGCTTACTGAAACTCGATCCGCTGACCGAAGCGCCGTGCATTCTCGCATGGAACGCCCTACGCGCGAATAAGGGATTGTCCGCAGCCGTTGCAGACGAATGGAGCCTAGAAAACTCCTACGCAATCGCCTGGGTCGGATATCAACCAAATGGCGGCGGACAAATCGTTTATCCGCTGACCACGGGAAATGGGAGTGCTAGCGGAGGTGATAATTGCCTTAACATGCTTACCTATCAATGGAGCTTCCCCAGCATTCAAACTTACGCTTACGATACTCAAACGTTATGGTTCGGCGGCGCCTACATCCCGACGAACCCCTCAATGCATTCCGCCACGGGGCAAACAAATTTTCCTATCGATCCGCGTATCTATAGCGACCCCAAAGGACTCATCTGGCCCTAGTTACGGCGCGTTCGGCGGTGCGTATGGCGACCACCGATTTGACTTGTAGTTAGCGGAGCCACAAGGGCCGCCCGCCTTGTCCTGAGTGCAGGACGTTTCGGTATCGGTGAACTGCGGCGCGTCAGGGCAGTTTGTGGATGAGGAGCACGTCGCCATCTGCGTCCACGTTGTCCCCTGGTTCGTGCTAGCGTATTCGATTGACGAATTCGTTGTCGATCCTTGCCAACCGCCGTTGATGCAGACGCCTTGCGGTGTCTTATCAAGGCAATCGTACGTCCAAACCGTGTCCGTCGAATTTACCAGCGCGTACAAAGGATTCGGAAACATAACAGCCGCTTGAGCAGTTACGTGCTGACTGCTTGAATCTACAAACGTTAAGCTGCAGGTTCCGTTCGTTGCCGTAGACGCAGTAAACACTTGCGACGATGTGGGGCCGTTCGGAGCCAGCGTGCCGTCTGGCTGCGACCATCCGCCAGGAAATAGATGCGCGCCGCATGAGTTGGGGCCATCGATAAACCCGCCGATGTACTGGTCCTCATGCACCGTGTAACTCGCGCTGTTCCCTCCAGCTCCGTAGCAGCCGTTTGAATCTATGACGACTTGTCCCGTGTATGGATTGACTGTGCCCGGCGGTAAGCGCTGGGTCATTGCGGCGTCTGCATAAGCAACTGCCGTACATGCGCCGCTCGACGGAGCCGGCGTTGCGGGAACGGGGCTTGGCGTCGCGGGTTGCTGGGTCGGCGTTGCCGGCTGCGGCGTTGCGGAGAACGTGGGAGCCGGCGTCGGCGTAAACTGCAGCGTCGGTTGCGGCGAGGGCTTCGGACAATCGAGTCCGCACCCGGCTCGCTGCGCGAGCGCAATGCCTCCGCCGAGCAACCGATTGAGCATCATCGCCACATTTACCGGCTGCTGCGGGGCCGACGCCAGCGTCATGCCCGGCGCCGCAAACACGATCGCCGCCGGCCACACCTTCGGCGCGCTCGAGGGCGTCGGTGAGGGCGACGGCGTGTAATTCAGCACGACCGTGAACCCGCTCGGCGCCGTCTGCGTAACCAACTCGAGATCGCGCCGCATCGTCGCACCGGCGAACTGCACGTACGTAATGTTGTTGCCGCCCGCAATCCACGGCAGGCCCGGATAGAAACGCACGATGCCGCTCTGCAGCGCCGCCCCGTCGTACAGCGCCGAGTATATCGGCGTGTTCGCATCCTGCAGGGCCGTCACCCGATATGTGTGCGCCGAAAACCTCACGATGCCGGCGTACTCGACGTCGAGCGTCGCCGCGCCGCCGGGCGATGCAAAACGATAACGCCGCACCGTTTGCGCACTCGCATCGTAATTGTACGCCCAGAAATACGGCTGCTGTTTGCCGTCGCGGGTGAAGAAATCGACCTCGTGGCCGTCGCTATTCGGCTTCCCGAGCACGTCTGAAGGCGGCACATAGATCGCCCAGGCGTCATCTTCTTCCGTAGCGATCGCGTCGGAGAGCTGGACGATCGTGCGTTGTTCCAGATCGCGCGCCGATTGCAGGCGTCCGGCGCGCAGCAAATGCGCGAGCACAAACACAAGCAGCCATCCGATCAATACCGCAATGGCGACCGCAATCACCGTTTCAAGAAGCGAAAACCCGCGCGCGTGCAACGGCCCCACGAGGCGGATAGTGCCCGCTCCGCTTCAACCGGGGACACACCGGGGTATAACGGATGACCCGTTATGAATAAGCAACAGCGAAAACCCAAGGAAGCACAAATCTGATGTCGCCCGACAGAATCGCCTTCGCGATGTGGAACGCCAGCGTAAGCCAGTCGGATATGCTGGTGCTGCTCCGGCGCGGCATCTTCGTGGAACTGCAACTGCGCGGCGGAAATGCCAGTGTGCGCAGCGTCGTGCTGCGCAAGCGCGAGTAACTTACCCGGCGAAGTCTTCGACGAACAGCATTCGCCCGTCGGCCGCGTACGTCACCGCGATCCCGACGCGAGTAAACCTCGGATTCAGCGTATTCATCCTGTGCGGAGCGCTCTTGAAAAGGGCGCTATCCGCCTGTGCCGCATCGCCGGCGAGCGCGATATTTTCCGCCGCATACGTGAACTCGCAGCCGTAGCGGCGCATCCGCTCGAACGGCGTCACTCCCGAGGGCGAGGTGTGTTCGAAATACTGCCGGCGAGCCATATCCGCAACGTGTTCCAAGGCCGCCGCGCCCAATTGCGGGTCGAGCGCCAACGGCGCATCGCCCTCGCGCCGCCGCTCCGCATTGAGCGTACGCAGGAGCGCCGATGCGGCACGCGCTTCGGAGGCATGAACGTCGGCCGGCCGCTGCGCCGAGAGCGCAGTCGCAAGGAGCAGTGCGTGGAGCATGCCTTAACTATCGGCCAAACCCCGAGGTAACTGAAACAAGCAACTAATCCGTCGCACGTAAACCTAACGCTAAGGCGCGCCAAAGAGTCCTAAGGCAGCCGCTCGAGTTCTGAGAGGAGCGCTTCCCAGCGCAGGACGGCTTGGGCGCCTGCCTCTTCCAGGGCTTGCGTTTCTTCTTGCAATGCCTTGACGCGGTCGCGATCTTCGTACGTAGACGGGTCGGCAAAGAGTCCATCGATCTCTGCACGTCGCGCGTCGATCTTCGCGATCTCCCGTTCGACGCGCGAAACCTGCGTTTCGAGGTTCGAGCGCTGCTTGAGCGGCGTGAGTTTCGACGCTTTTTGTTTCGGCTCGCGACCCTGCTGCGCGCGCTCCCGTGCCGCGCGTTCGCGATCGCGCTGCGTCGCTTCGTACGCTTCGTATCCGCCGTCGAGCACGCCCCACTGCCCGCCTTCGATCCACAGCACCCGATCGCACAAGCGGCTGAGCAAATAGCGATCGTGCGATACGACGACAATCGCGCCCGCGTATTCCGAGAGCACTCCTTCCAGCGCCTCGCGGCTGTCGATATCCAAATCGTTCGTCGGTTCGTCAAGCAGCAGCACGTCGGCACTGCGCGCCATCAGGCATGCCAGCATGATGCGCCGCCGCTCGCCGCCCGAAAACGCGCCGACCGGCTTGTCCGCCGCATCCCCGCTCACGCGCATGCGTCCGAGCAGATTGCGCGCTCGCTCCGGCGTAACGTCGGCAGCCGCGAGCACCGCATCGACGGCGCTGCGCGCGACGTCGAGCTGCTCGTGCGTGTTCTGCGCGAAGTACGCCGCGTGCGAGGCGGGATTGTACCGCACCGTGCCCCGCTCCGGCTCCAGTTCGCCCGCCAGAATGCGCAGCAGCGTCGATTTACCGGCGCCGTTCGGCCCGACGATCCCGAGCCGCTCGCCCTGCTGCAGGTCCACACCAAGATTCGTAAATAGCGGCGAAGCGTACGCCTTTGCAAGACCCTTGGCTTCAAACGCAAACGCGTTGCCCGCGCGCCGCGCACTTTGCAAACGCACCGCAATCGGCGCCGCAGAGCTCTGCGGCTGGGGCGCCTGCAGCGCTTCTTCCATCCGCGCAAGTTGTTTCTCGCGGCTGCGAACTTGACTGTAGTCCGACGACGTATGAGTCGCACGCAGACCCGCGATAGTCGCGCGGCGCTTATCGCGCTCTTCGACGAACTGCTCGTACGCGCGCCGCTCCGCCTCAAGGCGCGCCTCCTTCTGCTCCAGATACCGCGTGTACGCGGGCGTTTCCGGTGCGTAGATGTGAAACCGCTCGCGTTCGATTTCCCAGATCTGCGTTGCCACGCGATCGAGAAAATACCGGTCGTGGGAAACGATGATGTACGCGCGCTTGTCCGCGGCGATAAACTCTTCGAGCCAGCGAACGGTCTGAATGTCCAGATGGTTGGTCGGCTCGTCCAGAATGAGGTAGTCCGGATCGTCGATGAGCAGATGGGCGAGCGCGGCTTTGGCACGCTGGCCGCCCGAAAACTCGCGCAGCGGCCGATCGAAGCTTTCCGGTTCAAAGCCGAACGCCGCCAGCATGGCGCGCAGCATGCTATTGCGCAGCCCGTACTCTTCGTAACTCGCGCGCGAGAGCGCCGCGTCGATCAGTTGCGAGAGCGTCGCCTGCGTTTCATCCGCAACGCTCTGCGCGAGGTATCCGAGCTTCGCATCTTTGGCACGCACGATCGTGCCGCCGTAGGGAACATCGACGCCCGCCAGCAACCGCAGCAAGCTCGATTTGCCGGCGCCGTTCGGCCCAACCAGACCGATCCGCTGCCCGTCGCCAAGCACGCCGCTCACATCGCCGAAAATGCGGCGCGCGCCGTAGTGACACTCCAGATCGGTAAAACGAAACAGTTCCAAATCGAATCACGGTTTTGGCCGAAAGACCGGCCGGTACATGGCAATCAAGCGCGATTTTACGTCACCTTATCGGCTCCTGCGTCACACCCGCAAACGTGAGCAGCCGCCCAACACGTTGCGCTCAGCGCGTGATGTGCGCCTGGATCGTATCGTCGATCTGCCCGAACAGTTGCTGCAGGTGGCTCTCTTCTTCCACGGGCCGGCTATTCGCAAAGACGGCAACGACCATTCCCGATTTTGGAAAATACAGGTGGGCGGCGCGGAAACCGAGCGTCTCGCCCTGATAGAACCAAAACGTGCCGAGTTTGGGATTATAGCGCTGCGCGACGCCCAAACCGAAACCTGCGGCATCGGTCGGCGTCGCGGCGGTAATCGGTTTCGCGGTCTTGATCGAGACCAGACCGAGCAATTCACGCTTTTGCTTTGCAGGGAGCAGCCGCGTTCCCTGATACAGCTCGCGCACCCACTTC
Source organism: Vulcanimicrobiaceae bacterium (assembly GCA_035279385.1). Classification (GTDB taxonomy): domain Bacteria; phylum Vulcanimicrobiota; class Vulcanimicrobiia; order Vulcanimicrobiales; family Vulcanimicrobiaceae; genus DATGJX01. The sequence continues at coordinate 17,947 of DATEHZ010000168.1, forward strand.
GCGAGATCGTGCGGTGTCGAGACGATCGAACCCGCGCCTTGCGCCCACGAAAGGCTCGCGCCGCTCACGTCCTTGCCGATCAGCGAGCGCAAACCCGGCTCGTTGTTTTCGTAGTACCCGGCAACGACGCGCGAGGCGATAGCCGGCGGATAGACCGTCGAGGTGTAATATGTATTCTTCAAACCCGCACTCGCGATGACGTCATCCATCTCCTTTTCGAAACTCCGGCTTTTGCTGCGCGCCGCCACGATTTCTTGCGCGAGCAAATAGCCCGTGTTCGAGTAGTGATACGTCGTTCCGGGTGCGTAGCGTATCTGCGGATACACTAGACGAATCAGCGAGTCCGCGGAAACGGTTGCATCCGGATGCGCCCCGTAATTGCGCTCCCACTGCGGCGTGTTGTCATACGATTCCAGGCCGCTGGTCATGTTGAGCAGCCGCCGCAGCGTCAAGTGCCGGTACGCGGGATACTGCGGCAGATAGTTGCCGATCGGCGCATCGATGGAGAGCCGCCCTTGCGCCTCGAGTTGCAGCACCGCGACCGCGGTAAAGGCTTTCGTGTTGCTGCCGATTTGGAACAGGCTCGCCGGCGTTATGGGCGTGCTGCCGCCGTACGTCGTCGTGCCGGCCGTCACGTTGACGTCCGGCTGCGATGGGCTCAAACTCACCGTGAGCGACAGCGCGGAGACATGCTCCTTTGCACCCCGCTGTGCCAAGTAGGCGTTCAAGTCGCGTTTTAAATCCGCACTGAACGAAGACGGCGCCGCTGCCGCCAGCACGAGAATCATTGCAAGAAGCCGGCCCAACATCAAAGCGTCCTCCGCAGCAAGAGGCTCTGATTGTACTCGCCTGGGAACCGCGCGTCCACGGGCGAAAGCATCAATATGCATATCCGGCCCGCACGCCCGGACGACGCGGAAGCCCTTACCGATCTCGCAATGCGCTCCAAAGCCTCGTGGGGCTATGACCAGACGTTTATGCGCAACGTGCGCGACGACATGGTCGTTACGCGCGGTGATATAGAAAACGCACACAGCCTCGTCGCCCACAATGACGGGTAGGTTTGCGGATATGTGTTGACCTTCGTCAATGCGAAAACCGCGCTGTTGCGCGATCTGTTCATCGATCCGCGGGGCGCGCGTGTTACGGTTGCACGCGGATCCCAACGCGCGCGCGTTCTACGTGCACCTCGGAATGCGTCAAACCGGTGAAATCGCATCGATCGCCGGCAACGGCCGCACGCTCCCGGTCATGGAACTCGACCTTACCGACTAGCAATCTCCGTGGGGCGGGTACGATGTGGCGGTGCGGTATTTAGTACTGGCGACGGACTTCGACGGCACGCTTGCGCACGATGGCCAGGTTGCTTACGAAACGATCGAAGCGATTAAGCAGATTAGGAAGTCCGGGCGTAAGGTCATTCTCGTGACCGGACGCCTCGTCGAGTCTCTTCGTGACGTATTTCCGGATCTCGATCTCTTCGACGCGATCGTTGCCGAAAACGGGGCGGTACTCTACGACGCCGCGTCCCATGAAACGCTGCCGCTTGCGGATCCCCCATCGGACCGGTTCATCGAACTGCTGCGGCAACGTGGAGTCCATCCTCTGGAAATCGGGGAGGCAATCGTTTCGACGTGGGAGCCGTACGAAGCGACGGTCGTCGAGGCGATTCGGGATCTCGGCCTCGAACGTCAAGTCATCTTCAACAAGGGCGCCGTGATGACGCTCCCCTCCGGCGTCAATAAAGCGACGGGATTGCTGGCCGCTCTCGATCGGTTCGATATTTCCGAACGAAACACGGTCGGCGTGGGAGACGCGGAAAACGACCACGCGTTTTTACGGCTGTGCGAGCTCTCCGCCGCCGTCGCGAACGCGCTTCCGGCCGTCAAAGAATCGGCGGATTTCGTCCTAAAGGGCGACCATGGCGCCGGCGTCGTGGAACTGGCGCAGCGACTCCTCGATGACGATTGCCTGGAGTGCCCGACAAATCGCGATCGCCGTATCCTGTTCGGCCGCACGGAGAATACCAATCTGTATCTCGATCCGTACGTTCAAGGCGCAACCCTCATTGTCGGCGCTTCGGGGTCCGGAAAATCGACGATGGCCACCGGAATCGTCGAGCGCATCATCGAGCACGGCTACCAAGTCTGCATCGTCGATCCGGAAGGCGACTACGACGCGTTTGAAGGCGTGGTGACGCTCGGTAATGCGGATCGGAGCCCGATCATCGATGAGGTCGAGTCGCTGCTGCGCCGGCCGATGCAAAATCTTGCTATCAACCTCATCGGCATTCCCGTTGACGATCGAGCGAATTTCACCGCGCGGCTCATGCCTCGCTTACTGACGCTTCGGGCGCAAATGGGCCGGCCGCACTGGATCGTTTGGGACGAAGCGCACCAACTGATGCGTTCGGAGCGGCACGAGAATGAGCTCACGCCGCGCGATGTATTCAATCAACTCGCAATAACGACTCGCCCGTCGCTGCTCTCCGAAGATTTTCGTGCGGCGGTGCGAACCGTTATGGCCGTTGGTGCCGACGCCGTCAACTCCATCCGCGAGATCGATCCCGGTGCAGCACCTGAGTCTCCGGCACCCGCGAAGGGTCAGGCCCTTTTGTGGCTCCAGAGCGAACGGCCGAACGTTACCGTATTCGATATCGCCGAACCGAAAGCGACCCTGCGCCGGCATCGCCGAAAATATGCATTGGGCGACCTGACACCCGAGAAAAGTTTCTACTTCCGCGGCAAGGACGGAAAATTGCGTCTGCGCGCTCAGAACCTCAACATCTTTGCGCAACTTGCGGAAGGCATCGACGACGAGACGTGGACGCATCACATGCGCCTGGGCGACATTGCGACGTGGTTTTCGGAGATGATCGGCGACGACGAATTAGCGGACTTCGCGCGCGGACTAAAAGACGCCAATCCGTCCGAAAGCCGCAAAGGCGTCGTGGAAGAGATTCGCAGGCGCTACACCGCCTTTGCTTAGTGCTGCATGGTGCTAATGGCCCAAGGAGCGGAATCGGCGCCACACAATCTTCCCGCTCAGAAGGAGGTCGTATGAAGCAACTTCTGACTGGATTTTTGACCGCTGTTTTTACCGTGTCATCGATTGCCGCAGCGCACGCTGCCGGCATGCAAGGGGGAACCCCGGCCGATCATATTCGACCGTGGCTCGGCACCTGGTCGTGCAAGGCGGCCGGCAACAATCACACCGCGACGTTCACGCCGATCTTCGGCGGCAACGGCATGCGCATTTCCGAAACCGGCAAAATGCCGAGCGAAGAAATCGTCATCTGGGAAACCTCACGCAGCAAGTGGATCGACCAATACACCGATGCGTCCGGCACGTACAGCACGATGGAGGGCACGCCGAGCGGCAAGAGCATCATGTTCAAGCAAGTCTATCCGGCGGCCGGCCCGACGCTGCTGGTAACAATGCCGTCGAAGAGCGTCTTCACGACCGCGTTGACCATGACGGCGAACGGTAAGACGACAACCCAGCGCGAGACCTGCACGCGCACGTAGCTCTTTCGAAACTAACGCCGCAGCCTGCGCGCGATGTCCAGGATGTAGTCGTCATGCTGGACGGCTACACCGAGCTCGCGGGCTGCGGCGGCGAGTTCCGCGTCGTCGAACCCGAAATCGTCGACGGTGCTTTCGTCGCTCACCCACGCCTCCGGATGCCCCAGCGCTTCCAGCACGCGCTCCACTTGCGGCGCCAAATCCTCGACTTCCAGCGAGGGAGCAAACTCTAACTCGACCGTTTCCGGCTCCTGCGTTTTCCCGGAATGCAGCGGATGCCCGGGCTCGACCGTGATGGGGTCCAGCCGCTGCGGGGCGCTGATTCGAATCTCGTCCGGTATGTCGTTGTCCATAAGATCGCTCGACCACTATAGCAAAGAACCCGCGCCATACCTATGGCACGCCGCGGTGCCATCATTGCTACGGAAAGCGATGGAGGCAACCGCACATGAACGTCATTTTCGTAGACCGTATTCTTCCCGACGGGCACCACGTACTCGTCCCGAAACTGCAGCGCCCGCGCACGTGCCGCCGCGCCGACGGCGTGCCGAAGGTCTGCTATCCATCCCGCCAAGCCGCACGTGCCGCGCGCACGAAGCACGACGTGCTCTACCACTGTCCGAATTGTGACCGGTATCATCTTGCAACCGATCGCCGGCATAGCGAGCGGACGAATGCCGCCTGACCGCAAAGACCTCTCCATGGCGACGAAACGCTTCGGGAAGGCGCGTCCCTCGGGTGAACCCAGCGGTTCGACGGAGCGCAAAATCCGCATTTTGCTGGAACTGATCCGTAACAAGTTCGTGCGTCTGAGCGGGCTTGCCGACGAGTACGGCACCTCCGAGCGCAGCCTGCTGCGCGACCTGCAAGAACTGCGCAAGATCGGTAAGCGCGCCGGCTTTCAACTCAGCGAGAAAAGCGAGAACGATCGCGTGCGCTTGATCTCGTTCGACTCGCGCCCGACCGCAATCGACAAGAGCGGACGCGCGCTGCGTTCGCTTATTCGCGACGCGGCGCATGCGCTCGGCAAACCGGTCGAAGCGCAGCTCGAATCGCTCGAAGGCGAAGAACAGCCCGAAGAGCGGCGCTTTCTGCACTTCCTCACGCCGACGCTGCGCGAAGGCAGCCGCGTCGCGCAAACCTATAAAGACCTTGAAGCCGCGTGGGCGAGCAGCGCGCGCGTGACGTTCCGCTACTCGGGCAAAGAGCGGCGCCTCGAGCCGGCGTGCGTCTTCGTACGCTCGGGGCGATATTATCTGCTCGGCCGCGATCCCAACTCGCGCGCATGGAAATATTACGCGCTCGACGCAATCGAGCCGCCGATCAAACGCGCAGGCTCGTTCACGCCGCAGCCGCTGCCCGCGAAATACCAGCGCAGCGACGCCTTGGGCTTCTTCCAAGGCACGGGCGAGGAACGCGTCTCCGTCTGGATCTCGCCCGCAATCGCACCCTCCGCAACCTCGCGCGCGTGGCAAGCGCAGCAAGAAGTCGAGATGCACGACGACGGCTCGGCAACGATGACGTTCACCGTGAACGACGTCGGCGAAATCGTCCGCTGGGCGCTCGGCTTCGGCACCGAAGCAAAGATTATCGCGCCGGAGAGCGCCGTGCGGCAAGCCCGCTCGATAGCGAAAGGAATCGTAGACAACTATGGATAGCACACGGCGAGTTGCGACGGCCGCGCTTTGCGCTTGGCTGCTGACGATGGGAATGCTCGCACCCGTGGACGCGCGCCGATCTCATTACGCCTACCACCCCTATCGGAGCTATCATTACCACAGCCGTCACAGCCGCATTCACCGCTCCGAACGAGCGAAGCGCGCGTTCGAACGCATGACGGGCTATCCGCATGGACGGCCGGGCTACATCGTCGACCACGTCGTCCCACTCGCCTGCGGCGGCGCCGACGCTCCGAGCAACATGCAATGGCAAACGAAAGCGGCTGGTAAAGCCAAAGACAAAGTCGAGCGCAAGAGCTGCCGCAGAAGGTAGCCGGCGCACACTGCGGCGCAATCAGTTCAAGGCAGGTCGTAGAGCCGCTCGATTCGATACACATCCCCGTCGCTGTCGATGTGCAGCACGTGCTCGCCGCGCGAATGAAATCGCAGCGTGAGAAACGTTACGCTGCCTTCAGCCTTCGCCGGCGTCTCGAAATAGTACGTATTGCAATCTTCTTGCCCGCACCCGCATTTTTTGGCGATTCGAGCATTGGCGAGCTTGCGTGCCACGTGCTGGGCCTCGGCTTCGCTGAGCACTGCGCCCGCAGTAGTGATTGCGCGCTGCAGCAAGGCATTGCGCGTTTCCTCGTAGAGCGCGCGATGTACGTGGTAAAGCGGCTTTCCCGCGATAGTCATTTCATCCATGCATCGTCAGCATACGGGCGTGTTGCGCCACACGTCCGTCTGCGCAGGAGACGTCGGCGAAGGTAACGCGCTCGCGCGATTCCTCGCTGTACATGCGCGGCTGCACGCGCCCGAAACCGGAAAGGAGATTGCGATCAATCGGAGGCAGCGCCATACGGGGGGCTGCCGCCCGCCCCGCGTGCTGTTCGGGTTCGTACTCGGATCTACGCCAGACATGCCACCTAGGGATATTCCCGCCGAACGCGGCGCGGCGACCTAGCGCACGCTACACCGCAGCGGGACGATGCTCCATGATCGAACACAGTCCATCACTCCCGATGTCGAAAACCCGGTTCGATCGCGCACGCATGTTCTCATAGCCGGCGACGGCGGCGAGCTCGATGAGTTGTTCTTCCGAAAAGTGCCGCCGAAGCTCCGCGTAGAGATCCTCGCCGACGTTCGCGGGCGTTTCCGCCAGTGCGTCGGCCATGCGCAGCAGCGCCGCCTCCGCGGGAGCAAACCCATCGACTCCGCCGGAACTAATCGTCGCCAACTCCGCGTCGCTTAACCCGTACATTCTGCCACCTGCAGAATTCGCGTCGATTCAAAACGGGCAGCCGACCCGCGCCGCCGTTCGCAGCGCGACGATCATGGACTGACGCTTCGGCGCGCCCGACTTCTCAAAGAGCAGCCACTGCGCCAAGCCGTGCAGCCAAAAGACGCGCGGCACGCGCGCCGCAATGAGCTGCGGCGTGAGATCGCGCCCCACCATCTTACGCACTTTGTCGAAGACAAACCGCATCGAGAGCGGCGCTCGCCTCGGATCTATGCCCTGAACCCGTGCCACTTCTTGCACTCCTTACCTAAGTAACCCGCCTCTATCTATTGGACTCGGCCAAACGAGAAAAGGTGACATGCCGCGCACGTCCCGCTCAGCCCAACACCACGCCACCCGTATGGCACCTGGCGCGGCTATGATGCGGGCATGGAGCAGCACCACGCATGAGCCGTCCGTCTCTTATCCACAAGGCACGCGCGTCCCGTGTTCTAAAGGTAGGGTAAGCCATGCAGCGCATTGACGGACGTTACATTTACGCAGCGTCCGATTTGAACAATTTCCTGGAGTGCGAGCACCTGACCGAGCTCGACCGGCTTGTCGCACTCGGCGAAAAAGCCGCGCCGCAGCGCGAGGATGCGCAGGCGGAGCTCATCGCGCGCAAAGGCGACGAGCACGAGCAGCGTTACCTCGCGACGCTGCGTGCGCTGCGCGCCGGCGGCATCACCGAATTTGGTCGCCCCGAGCACAGTTTGAGCGGCTTGCGCAGCGCCGCCGACGAGACGATCGCCGCGATGGAGCGCGGCGACGCACTCATCTACCAGGGAACGTTTTTCGACGGCGAGTTTCTCGGCCACCCAGACTTCATGCGCCGCATCGAAGTTCCGAGCGCACGCCGGCCGTGGAGCTACGAGGTCATCGACACCAAGCTCGCGCTCAGTACGAAACCGTACTTCCTCATCCAACTCTGCAACTACAGCGAACACCTCGCACGCATCCAAGGCACGATGCCCGAATACGGCTACATCGTCCTCGGCAACGGCGAGGAAAAACGCTACCGCCTCAACGACTACTCCGCCTACTACCGCCACCTAAAAAACCGCTTCCTCGACTTCGTCACCCTGCGCCTGTCGAAGGGCGCGTCGGGCGAGGGCGAGGCGACTACAAACACCTACCCGCACAAATGCAGCCACTGCGCGATCTGCAAGTGGTCCCAAGTCTGCGAAGCGCAGCGCAAAGACGACGACCATCTCAGCCTCGTCGCACGCATGCGCCGCGATCAAATCGGTAAACTGAACACCGGCGGTGTACAAACCGTCGTCGATCTCGCGGCGGCACGTGACGAACAACGCCCCGATGGCTTGAACGCCGAAACCTTTGCAAAACTGCGCCGCCAAGCCACGATGCAGATCCGCGGGCGCACCGAAGGCCCGGTCTACAAACTGCTCGAGCACGCGCAATGGGAAGGTTTCGGGCTCATGCCCGCGCCCGCAGAAGGCGACGTCTTCTTCGACATGGAGGGCGACCCGCTCTACGAACCTGCCCGCGGCCTCGAATACCTCTTCGGCTGCTGGCTGCCCGACGAGGAACCGCATTTCAAGGCGTTTTGGGCCCTCGATCGCGCCGAAGAAAAATGCGCATTCGAGCAATTCATCGACTTCATCGCCGAGCGACGCCGGCAATACCCAAACATGCGCGTCTACCACTACGCCGATTACGAGAAATCCGCGCTGCGCCGCCTCGCGCAAGCGCACGGCACGCGCGAGCAAGAGGTAGACGATCTGCTGCGCGGCGAGGTCCTCATCGATCTCTATGCGGTCGTGCGGCAGTCACTGGTTATTTCGGAGGACAGCTATAGCATCAAGCGCCTCGAGAAATTCTACGGCTTCAAACGCGAAACGGAAGTTCGCAAGGGCGACGACTCGATCGTCATGTTCGAAACGTGGCTTGCGGATCGCACGCAGCGTAAGATTTTGGACGACATCGAACGCTATAACGAAGACGACTGCCGCTCGACGCTGCTTTTGCGCGACTGGCTGCTGGAACGCCGCAACGAAGCAATTGCGCAATTCGGCACTGACATCCCCTTCCACGAGCCGAAGCTGCAATGCCACCCTGAGGCCGTCGAAGGATGCCGCAAATGCACCGAGCGCGTTAAGCAAGAACGCGAAGCAAAACAAACGACCGACCTGCAGCGCCAACTTCTCGACGGCATCCTAACGCCGCAGACCGAGGAGGAATACGCGCTCATGAGCGACGATCATCGCGCACGCTATCTCCTCGGGAATCTCCTTGCGTACCATCGCCGCGAAGAAAAGCCGGTATGGTGGGCCTTCTTCGACCGCTGCGAAAACGCCGACAATCTCCTTGAATTCGACAAGGACGCGATCGCCGGGTTGTGTTTCCTCGAAGACATGCCGGTCCAAAAGGAAGCGAAGAGCTGGCTCTACACCTACTCATTCCCGGACCAGCACTACAAACTCGGCGCCGGCGACTCCGTATATGACCCCGACACCGGCAAAGGCGCCGGCACGATTTTCACGCTCGACGACGACGAAAACCGGCTCACGATAAAATGGACCGGAACGCTCGACGAAGCGCGCAACATCCGCGCCCTAATCCCCGGCGGCCCAATCGGTACGGACCCACAAAAAGCATCACTCACGCGAATCGCCGAATCGTACCTGAACGGCACCATCGCGCCGGCAACACGAGACTTGCTGCTTGCACGCGACCCACGCCTTTGTCACACGGAATCAAACGACCGCGCCTTCCCCTTCGTCATCCTGAGCTCGTCGAAGGGGGCGCCGAGTTCGGCGAGGCCGCTCCAGCCCCAAACCGTCACGCCGGACGCGGTCACTACGGTTGCAACGGCGCTCGACGAGAGTTACCTCTTCATCCAAGGCCCACCCGGCAGCGGCAAAACGTGGACCGGCTCACGCGTCATCTGCAATCTGCTAGCCGCCGGCAAGCGCGTTGGCGTGCTCAGCAACGGCCATAAGGCCATGCACCATCTACTGCACAAAGTTGAAGCGTGCGCACAGGAAAAAGGCTTGTCGTTCCGCGGCCTGTACAAGCACACGAACGGAAACGGCGACTCACAGTACATCTCCAAACTCAACCGCCCGTTCATCGAATCGGTCGCAAAAAACGAGCCGTTCGAGGACGAGCAGTACAATCTCGCCGCCGGCACCGCATGGCTTTTCTCACGCGACGCCCTAACCGGAACGTTCGATTACCTCTTCATCGACGAGGCTGGACAACTTTCGCTGGCCGACGCTATTGCCGTGTCCGCCGCAGCAAAGAACGTCGTGCTCCTAGGCGATCCCCTACAACTCGCGCAAGTTTCGCAGGGCGTGCATTCGCTGCATTGCGGCGCATCGGTTCTAGAACATCTACTCGGCGATGCACAAACGGTGCCCGAGCATCGCGGCATCTTCCTAGACATCTCGTACCGCATGCATCCGGACATTTGCGCCTTTATCTCAGACGCAGTGTACACAAGCCGCCTACAGGCCGGCCCCAAAACGCATCGCCAACGCGTCGCTCTACCGGTTATGAGCGGTCATCCCGAGCTTGTCGAAGGACGGCTGCGCTACATCCCGATCGCGCACGAGGGGAACAGTCGAGAATCACGCGAGGAAGCGGAGTGGGTTGTTGAAGCGATCGTCCTTCTTCTGCAAGGCACGGTGACCGACGAGGACGCCGTGACGCGACCAATGCAGCCAGATGACATCATCGTCGTCACACCGTATAACGCCCAGCGCCGGCTCATTACAAAATTGCTTCGCGAACGCGGCGTCAACGTCCGCGTCGGAACCGTCGACAAGTTCCAGGGACAAGAGGCGTTCGTGGTGTTCTACTCGATGGCGACGTCGAGCGGCACTCACATTCCGCGCGACTTGGGCTTCGTTTTCGAACAAAACCGATTCAATGTCGCAATTTCCCGTGCACGGGCGTTAAGCGTGGTCGTAAGCAGTCCAGGCTTGCTTCGCGTGCCGTGTCATTCTGCGGAACAGATGGCGTTAGTGAACTTGCTGTGTCGGTATGTCGAGCGAAGCGCACGGCGCGAACCGGTAGAAGCCTAGTGCCCAAACATCCCGAACCGGCGCTTCCGGGCTGGAAAACACGTTTGCGCCGGTCGGACGGCGCATCGTTCAGGGAATATGATGCTCATGCAAAACACGTTTCGGCTTCTAGCTACATTCGCGT